>JAUNNP010000005.1 GCA_030531385.1 Eubacteriales bacterium | reverse complement strand
AATCACCAAAAAACTAACTGCTGTATTTGTGATTATTCAGTGCTCAGCGTATTGTTGGGCTGTGCGTGAAGTAATTACCTTTATTTAAGTCAGAGATAAGGAGCTTTTTATGGCTGAAAAGTGGGCAGAACAATTTAGAGACGGCCAGCTGACAGAGGGCTGGTATCATTTTGGCGCACATCCTGCTGAACAGGACGGTGTTCGCGGTTGGCATTTCTGTGTATGGGCACCAAATGCCCGCAGTGTATCCGTTGTAGGCGATTTCAACGGATGGGAGCCATATGCCAATCCTTTATACAGTGAGCTTGGAATATGGCAGGGCTTTGTTCCGTGGCTCGACCAGTATGATATATATAAGTATGCGATCGAGGGACAGGACGGCACGGTAAGACTCAAGGCGGATCCATATGCATTCCATGCAGAGACACGTCCCGGCACAGGAAGCAAGCTTTATGAGCTTAAGCCTTTCAACTGGACCGATGCTGAATATATCAGTAAGAAAAAGGACAGAAGACTTTACGATGGTCCTCTTAATATTTATGAGGTACATCTTGGATCCTGGAAGCAGAGGAGCAACGGCGATTTCTATGACTACCGCAGCTTTGGCTATGAGCTTTCGGAGTATGCGAAGAAGATGGGCTTTAACGCTGTAGAGCTTATGCCGCTTACTGAGTATCCTCTTGATGATTCCTGGGGATATCAGGTAACAGGATATTTTGCTCCTACATCACGTTATGGCACACCGGAAGACTTTAAGTGGATGGTGGATTATCTTCATAAGCAGGGCATCATGGTCATCCTTGACTGGGTTCCGTCTCATTTCTGCAAGGATGCCTTTGGACTTATTGATTTTGACGGAGGCAGCTGCTATGAATATGATGATCCTAAGAAGAAGGACCATCTTTCATGGGGTACCAGAGTATTTGACTTTGGAAGACCTGAGGTAATAAGCTTCCTGTGCTCATCTGCAAGATACTGGCTTCAGGAGTATCATATAGACGGACTCCGACTTGATGCGGTAGCATCTATGCTTTATCTTGACTATGACAGATCTGACGGAAACTGGACAGCCAATAAGTACGGCGGACATGAGAACCTTGAGGCAATAGAATTCCTGCGTACACTTAATAAGATGGCATTCGGGATAGATCCAAACGTTCTTATGATCGCAGAAGAGTCTACTGCATGGCCTATGGTATCAAAGCCTATCGATATGGGCGGACTTGGCTTCAACTTTAAGTGGAACATGGGCTGGATGAACGATATGTGCCATTATCTTAAGATGGACCCGTTCTTCCGTAAGGATAACCACAATGACATAACCTTCTCGCTCATGTATGCATTCTCAGAGAACTTCGTTCTGCCAATGTCTCATGATGAGGTAGTTCATATGAAGGGATCTCTTGTAAACAAGATGCCGGGTTCTTATGAGAACCAGCTTAAGTGCGTAAGAGGCTTCTATTCATATATGCTGTCACATCCGGGCAAGAAGATGCTGTTCATGGGTCCGGAGATCGGTCAGTGGCATGAGTGGGATTCCAAGAATTCTATAGACTGGTATCTGCTTGACAATACACTTAATCAGCAGCTTCAGGAGTTCTTCAGTGATATCAACCACTTCTATCTTGAGAGCTCTGAGCTTTGGGAGATCGATTATGATCAGGCCGGCTTTGAGTGGATGGTTGCCGATGATACCAGAAACAATATGGTAGTATTCATGAGAAGAGACAAGAAGGGCAATGAGCTCCTCTGCGCAGTCAACTTCTCACCTAACCAGATAGATGATTATCGTGTCGGTGTTCCGGCAAGAAAGCAGTTCGTTCCTGTATTTGATACAGATAATGTTAAATACGGAGGAACGGGAATCGGTGATACAAAGCCTGTTAAGGTCGAGCGTATCCCGTCCAACGGAAAGCAGACATCGGTTTCGATAAAGATCCCTCCATTCGGCGGAGTATTCTTCAGAGGTGAGGGCACACTTCCCGCAGAGAAGGAAAAGAAGCCTGCAGCAGCGAAGAAGCCTGCGGCAAAGAAAGCGGAGACTGCAAAGCCTGCGGCTGCAAAGAAGACGGCGGCAAAGAAGCCTGCTGAGCCTGAAAAGTAATAACAGTTACACATCTTGCACAAAAGTCCGGGATTTTAGTCCCGGACTTTTTATTTGGTTTGGCGTTAAATCTTTTGACCTTTGGTGCGCACTTATGCTATAATCGCATTCATATTATGACCAGGAGGAAATATGATGAAAGTTTTATTTGCGGTTTCAGAAGCTATGCCCTTTTGTACGACCGGCGGATTAGGCGATGCAGCCGGCAATTTGGTGCCTGCTCTTGCCAGAGCAGATATTGAGACCACAGCTATAATGCCGCTCTATCAGTCTGTTAAGTCAGCATTCTCAAAGGAACTTGAACTTATCGTTTCAAATCATATATATCTTTCCTGGAGAAAAGCCCAATGCAATCTGTATAAGCTCGTAAAGGACAATGTGACCTGGTATTTTATAGAAAATGATCGTTACTTTGACCGTGATGAGCTTTACGGTTATGACGATGATGCAGAGCGCTTTGCGTTTTTCTCAAGAGCAGTAGTATCCAGTCTTATGTATCTTGATGATAAGCCGGATGTTATTCAGTGTAATGACTGGCAGACCGCTTTGATTCCGGTATATCTCAGAGCGGACGGAGAGAGAGAGCCGTGGGTCAGATCTATCCGTACAGTACTCACTATTCATGATATCAGATTCCAGGGAACACAGAGTATAAGTACCCTTGGAGATCTTTTCGGTCTTCAGAACACCTGCGTGGATGACGGAACTATGATCATGCATGGAGATGTCAATATGCTTAAGGGCGGTATCGAATGTGCCAACAGTATAGTCATTGTTTCTCCGACATACGCAGAGGAGATCAAACTGGCATATTTTGGCTGCGGACTTGAGTCCATAATGCAGAAAAACTCATTCAAGACCGTCGGTATACTGGATGGCATTGATGAAACGAGGTATGATCCCGCAATTGACAAATATCTTTCCGTAAACTACAATGTAGCTTCTGTTGAGGAAAGACATACGAATAAGCATCATCTCCAGAGAGTTATGAGCCTCAGAAGGGGCAGGAATATTCCGGTCATAGGTATAATATCCAAGCTTTCGGAGGATTATGGTTTCGATATTTTATGCGAAGCTTTCGGTGATATCGTAAATCTGGGTGTTCAGCTTGTCATTATTGGTCAGGGTAACACAAAGTATGAAAATTTCTTCAGATGGGCTTCCGAACAGTATCCGGGAAGTGTTGGCTATAAGCATGGATACAGTCTGGAAACTATTTCTGATATTCTCGGAGGAGCTGATTTCTTCCTTGCTCCTTCAAAAATAGAGCCGTGCGGACTTGCCCATATGGCAGCCATGAAGTACGGAGCAGTTCCTATTGTCCGTGAGACAGGAGGACTTAAGGATACGGTTTCACCGTATGAATCAATGAGAGATATAGGCACCGGATTTACTTTTGGTGCATATACACCGGGAGATCTTGTTTTCTGCATTACGCAGGCACTTGAGGTCTTCAGGAATAATAAACAGGCTTTCCGTCTTATTCAGAAGAAAGCAATGGCTCAGGATTTCAGCATTGCACATACTGCAGAGCAATATAAGACAGTATATGAATCACTGAGTGAATAATGTTAAAAGTAATTTAAAGAGGGAAATACAATATGACAATTTCTAAAGCAGCGTATATGGAGAGAGCTATTACAGATAAGCTCATGATCCATTTCGGCAAGACACCCGATCAAGCAAGTGAATCAGAGATGGTGAAAACCTGTGCTCTGGTTATCAGAGATCAGATGGCAATAAGCGAAGTTGAAACCAGAAAAAAGACACTTAAAAATCATAAAAAGCAGGTTCATTACCTTTCACTCGAGTTCCTTATGGGCAGAAGCCTTATGAAGAATGCCTTCAACCTTGGTGTTCTTCCTCAGCTTAAGGAGGCCCTGGAGCACCTTGGCTTTAATGCTTCCGATATTTTTGAAGCAGAGCCGGACGCAGCTCTTGGAAACGGTGGTCTCGGCAGACTTGCTGCCTGTTATCTTGAGGCAATGACAACACTTGAGATCCCTGCAACAGGTTATTCTATCTGTTATGAGCTCGGAATCTTCAAGCAGAAGATAATTGACGGTTATCAGGTAGAGCTTCCGGATAACTGGAGAGAGGTGGGCGATGCCTGGCTCCTTCCTAAGCCGGAGGAAGCAGAGGAGGTACTTTTCGGCGGACAGGTACAGCAGTACTGGGAGAACGGAAAGGCTCGCGTTGTACTTGAGGGAGCAACAAAGGTAACAGCTGTTCCATGCGACATGATCATCGCAGGATACAAGACAAAGCATACAAATGTTCTTCGTCTTTGGGATGCCAAGACTGCAATGCCGGTAGACATGTCCTTCTATTCAAGAGGTGAGTATGTAAAGGCTGTTGAAGAGCAGGCTATGGCAGAGAGTATCTCAAAGGTACTCTATCCTGAGGATAAGCACAGCGAGGGTAAGTCACTCAGACTTAAGCAGCAGTATTTCTTTGTATCAGCAACTATTCAGAGTGTTGTAAGAAAGCATCTTGCAACCTATGGTACACTTGACAACTTCCATGAGAAGAATGCCATCCAGATCAATGATACCCATCCGACTCTGGTTATTCCTGAGCTTATGCGTATCTTTATGGACGTTCATGGAATGAGCTGGGATAAGGCATGGTCCATTACCACAAAGTCAGTTGCTTATACCAACCATACAGTAATGTGGGAGGCACTTGAGCGTTGGTCACAGACCCTCATCGAGCGCCGTGTACCGCGTATCTACCAGATAATCTGTGAGATCGCAAGACGCTGGCAGGAAAAGTGCGAGAAGTTCTATAATAACGATGAGACCAAGGTACGCGATCTTGCTATCCTCTGGGATGGCGAGGTTCGTATGGCAAACCTCTGCGTTGCTGCCGGCATGGCTGTAAACGGTGTAAGCGGACTTCATTCTGAGATCCTTAAGGATGATGTATTCAAGTACTTCTATCAGATGAATCCTGAGAAGTTCCAGAATGTCACAAACGGTATCGATCACCGCCGCTGGCTTGCTGAGATCAATCCGGGTCTTGATGCTCTTATCCAGGAGTGCACAGGTTCTGACAAGTATCTCAGCCATGCTTCAGAGCTTCAGAAATTCGATAAATTTGCAGATGATAAGTCTGTACAGGAAAAGCTTGCGGCAATTAAGCTTGAAAATAAGAAGAGCTTTGCCGAGTATCTGTATAAGGAGCAGGGAGTCGTTATCGATCCTAACTCATTATTCGATGTACAGGCCAAGAGACTTCATGAGTATAAGAGACAGCTTCTTAATGTAATGCACATTATCTATCTGTATCAGAAGCTGCACGATGATCCGAATCTTGTTATCCAGCCGCAGACCTTCCTCTTCGGAGCAAAGGCCGCACCGGGTTATGATGTTGCAAAGCGTATCATCCGTCTCATCAACTCACTCGCAAAGGCTATCGAGAACGATCCTGTCTGCAGAGACAGACTTAAGGTCGTATTCATGGAGAACTACAGAGTTTCACTTGCCGAGCATCTTATGCCGGCAGCAGAGCTTTCAGAGCAGATCTCAACAGCGGGTAAGGAGGCCAGCGGTACCGGAAACATGAAGTTCATGATGAACGGCGCGCTTACTATTGGTACTCTTGACGGAGCAAACGTTGAGATGCACGATCTTCTCGGAGATGAGAACATGTTTCTTTTCGGACTTCATGCCGATGAGGTAGTTTCCATGAAGAGAGAGGGCTATAATCCTCAGAGGATCTATTCCCAGGATGACAGGATCCGCAGGATACTCGATCAGATGAGAAACGGCTTCGGAGACGGAGAGCGCTTCGAGGGTCTTTATAACAGACTTCTCATGGGTGTAGGAGGAAGCCCTGCAGATGATTTCATGCTTCTTGCAGACTTTGACAGCTATGCCGAGGCACACCGCCGCATGGCAGAGACCTACCATGATAAGGCACTCTGGAACAAGATCAGCATTCACAACATTGCCCGTTCCGGACTGTTTGCCGCAGACCGTGCGATCGCACAGTATGCAGACAACATCTGGCATGCAGAGCATAAGAAGATTTAAATATGGAAGCATATCATAACAGCAGGGAAATTGCGTTCAGAAGCCCGTTCGGTGCAGTGGAGCTTGGAACTGAAATCAATCTTAAAATAGATACCTGTGGAGATAATCTTACCTCTGCAGTTTTAAGGATCTGGACAGAAGGCAGGGGTGAGACCCGTCTTAACATGAAAATATCCGAAAGACCGGGAGGCCATACTGCGGAAACAGTATTTAAGCCTTTTGATACTTCGCTTTGCTGGTATCGCTTTGAGCTTACCGGATCTGACGGAAATACAGTATATTACGGAACCGAAAGCGGCAGGACAGGCGGCGTTGGAAGGATCTATGACAATGACGGTGACTGCTCATCTTACCAGATCACCGTGAGCGTTGAGAGAAAGGCACCGGACTGGTATAAGAACGGAATAGTTTATCAGATATTCCCTGACCGCTTTGCGCGTGAGGCGGGAATTACCCAGAAGGAGCTTTCTTCAAGACTTACAGGACATGCAAAGGGACCAAAGAGACGCATCGTTTCCTGGGATAAGCCTGTCGGATATGATAAAAAGAAGGATGGCAGCATTGCTGCCTGGGATTTCTATGGCGGAACACTGAATGGAATCAGGGAGAAGCTTCAGTATATCCGAGACCTTGGAGCTACTATTATATATCTCAATCCTATTTTTGAGGCAGCAAGCAACCACAGGTATGATACCGCAAATTACATGAATATCGACCCGCTTCTTGGAACAGAAGAAGATTTCAAGGCTCTTTGTGAAGAGGCGGATAAGCTTGGCATGTCAGTCATTCTTGACGGAGTATTCAATCATACCGGCTGCGACAGCATTTACTTTAATAAATACGGAAATTATGACAGCATCGGCGCTTATCAGAGTGAGGACTCAGTATACAGAGACTGGTATAAGTTCAATCCTGAGGTGCCGGACGGCTATGACAGCTGGTGGGGAGTAGGTGACCTTCCGGATATTAAGGAGGACAATGCTGACTATCAGAAATTCATCTATGGCGGAAAAGATTCAGTAGTCAGAAAGTGGATGAAGCTTGGCGCAAAGGGCTGGAGGCTCGATGTTGCCGATGAACTTCCGGATGAATTTATTGCCGGCATTAAGAAGGCTATGCTTGAGGAAAATGCCGACTCCCTTCTTCTGGGTGAAGTCTGGGAGGATGCCTCAAACAAGGAAAGCTATGGTGTAAAGCGCAAATATTTCCAGGGTGAAGAGCTTGACTGCGTCATGAATTATCCGTTCAGGGACGGTGTTTACCGTTATATTACAGGCAAGATCGACGCAGAGGACTTATGCGAGTCTCTCTACAGCCTTCTTGAGAACTATCCTAAGGAGGCCTTTTATTCTAATCTCAACCTGATCGGAAGCCATGATCGCATGAGGATCTTCAGCATCTTAGGCGATGCTCCGGACCCGGATGCACTGACAGAAGAGGAAAAGAGGAGCTATAAGCTTCCTGAGGATAAGCGCGGACTTGCGAAGGGCAGGCTGTGGCTTGCGGCACTTATGCAAATGACGATGCCCGGAGTTCCGTGCATCTACTACGGGGATGAGATCGGTGTTGAGGGGTATACGGATCCTTATAACCGCAGGCAGTTCCCGTGGGACGGAGGAGATAAAGACTGCAGGACTATCTATGACAATGCCATAGGTATACGCAGGTCGCACAGGATATTTACTGAGGGCGATTTCAGACCGTTCTTCTCAGGCAAGGATGTCATAGGCTGCACAAGGACTCTCGGACAGGAGTCTGTTACGGTCCTTATAAACAGAAGTCAGAGTGAAGCGCATACTGTTGAGATCCCGAATCTCGGAGAATTTGCTGCGGATCTTATAGGCGGAGGGATCTATACTTCCGGGGAAAAGACTGTCAGCGTTACGCTTAACGGTACAGGCTCCGCTATTATTTATTTTTCACCAAAGCAGCGCCTCGGGCAGCAGCTTGAACCGGGTACGGGAGTGCTCTGCCATGTGACCAGTCTTCCAAATGGCGGAAAAAAAGGGGTCATAGGCCCTAATGTGTTTAAATTCCTGGACCAGCTTAAGAAGCATGGTGAAAAGTACTGGCAGATACTTCCGCTCAATCCGACTGACTTTACAGGAAGTCCATATGCGGGATCGTCGGCATTTGCAGGCAATCTTGACCTTGTACCTTATTCGATGGACGAACTCAGGAAGCAGTATGAGGTATACCGCCTTGTTTCCGGAAAGATACTTCCGGCATCGGGATATGACGCATCCGGCGATGAATTTGAGATATTTATCCATGAAAATGCAGACTGGATCGACGGCTATGCCATGTTTATGGCACTGAAGGACATGTATGCAGGGAAGAATAAGCAGAAGGATAAGGACAGGAGAAGAGACAAGCTTAAGGAAAGACCTGCGGAAAAACCCGAGGATACATCCTGGAGGAGCTGGGAAGACAAATACAGGTCCTACAGCAATGCTCTTTGGGACGACAAAAAGCTCGCTGATACGGCTGACTTTTACAGATACTGCCAGTATATGTTCTCTAAATCATGGGATGAGATAAGAAAGTACGCGAGGAGTCTTGACATCAGGATAATCGGTGACATTCCTATTTATGTGGCTGAGGATTCGGCTGACGCATGGCAGTATCCGGAAATGTTTACTCTTTCGGAGTCAGAGTCTAAGGCAGACGGAATGGTTGCCGGAGTACCGCCTGACAATTTCAGTCCGGATGGACAGCTCTGGGGCAATCCTTTATACCGCTGGGATCTGATGAAGAAGGACGGCTACAGCTGGTGGATGAATCGCTTTAAGCGTGCGTTCAGCCTCTATGACATAGTAAGACTTGATCATTTCAGAGGCTTTGAGGCTTATTGGGCAGTTCCGGGCGGAAAGAAGTCCTCAGAGGGAAGCTGGAAGGAAGGACCGGGCAGGGATCTTTTTGAAAAAGCTTATGAAAAGTTCGGACCGCTCCCTGTTATCGCGGAGGATCTTGGCTTTATCACACCGGGAGTCCGCTCACTCATCATAACCACAGGCTTCCCCGGAATGGACATCATGGAGTTTTATGACAGTGATCCGATCTACGGATATACTCCTGCGGCCGACAGGATAGCCTATACCGGAACGCATGACAACGAGACACTTTTTGGCTGGTGTATGGGACGGTATAAGTATGAGGTAGAGTCAAAGGTCGATGAAAGGCTGGGAATCACCGCCGGTGACGGAAGCAATGCCGGAACAAAGGTAAATGTTTCTGTTAATGCTGAGGCACAAAAAATAGTTGATGCTGAGTATGAAAAGGAATACCGTCTTTTATATGAAAAGCTTCTTAAAGACTTTTACAAGTGCCCCGCGTTCATACGCATAGTTCCGCTTCAGGACCTCCTCGGACTTGATAATTCCGCAAGAATGAATAAGCCGGGAACCGTTGGTGAAAACTGGAACTGGCAGGCTCCGGAACCGATCTTCTGGAACATACAGAAAAACTAAATTGCATGGATGACAGGGAAATTCTGAAAAGAAGGATACTGGATGCAGACAGGACCGCATACGAGAGAAATATTCTTAAGGTATGCGGTTTTCTTGCATTGGATGAACAAAATATCTATCATAGTGCCGCACGCGGATTTATGAGCCCTATGCATTTTCTTAGCGGAGGTCACGGTGAGGCTGAAAGAGCGGCGGCATTTTTTCTGCCGGATTATATGGATAGGGAAGAAGCTGAGGCTGAAAGGATATGCGCCGTAAAGGTTACTCCTGTAAATGCGAGATTTTCGGATGAGCTTACTCACCGCGATTATCTCGGCGCGCTTATGAATCTTGGAATTGAACGCGAATGCATAGGTGATATACTTATAGACAGGGGAAGCGCATCCGATTCTGCCGGAAGCCCTGATGCGGGTCACGTCCCGGCCGCGGCCTATGTCTTTGTACTAAGGGAAATGTCAGAGCTTATTGCACGTGAGCTTACCAAGGTCAGACACACCAATGTAAGCTGCGAGATAGTTGAGACGGCAGATATCAGTGTGCAGCCTGAATTTGAGGAGCTGGAGGTCAATATAGCATCCGAACGTGCGGACGCAGTGATCGCCGCGGTATATCGTGTATCGAGGGGAAAGGCCACCGATGTGATAGCGGCCGAAAGGGTATTTATTAACGGTGTTACCGTAACCTCTGCGGGGAAGCTCCTTAAAGCAGGAGACAGAGTATCGGTCCGCGGAAGCGGTAAATTCATATATGACGGTATAAGCGGAAGCTCAAAAAAGGGACGGCTTTTTGCTGATATAAGAAAATTTGTATGAAGCACGCAGCAGGCCGTATCATAAGTATGAAAAATCCGGGAAGGAGAATGAAGATGAGTCAGGCGGATAATGCCAAGAAGGAAGTAAGGAAACAGGTAAAGGAAATCAATATGCAGATGACTCCTGAGTATAAGAAGGCGGCATCTGACATTATTGCGGAGAAATGTATTAAGCATCCTGCATTTATCGGAGCGGACAGCATTTTCATATTTGTATCAATGCCGACCGAACCCGATACGGCCAAAATTATTGATAAGGCCTTTGAGCTTGGTAAAAAGGTGTATGTGCCAAGATGCCTTGGCGGCGGAATAATGGAGGCCATAAGACTTACCTCGATGGATGACCTGGTCCCGGGGTACTATGATATATTGGAGCCTAAAGCTGAGATCGGACCAACAGCTGTGTCTGAATTTGATTCGGAATCAGCCGTAGCCTTTGTTCCCTGTGTTGCCGCTGCCAGGGATGGACAGAGGCTCGGGCACGGAGCCGGCTATTACGACCGTTTCCTTGAGGGCAGGAAAATGAAAAAGCTTATGCTGGTCTACGGAAGACAGCTGCTTGATGATGTGCCCTGTGATGAGCATGATATAGTTATGGATGAGGTCGTTTTTGAAGGCTGATCTGCGGGGGCAGACAGTTGCTGTGCATGTCTTTAAAAAGCGGCAGTGTATGTCCTTAAATAAGTGCTTGACAATTAAATAACAATATTGATAATATTTTCACGAATCTGATATAAGAAATAAACAAAAATTGCCATCAAACTTGTACACTTTTAACTGAAGATAATTCATAAACAAAAGTGGCATTTGATGCTGATTTATGTTATTCTAATTGTGTATGTTGGACAAAAATTTTCGAACATACAGAGGCTTTTTTGAAAAATCAGATACAAATATTAGTATTTCAGGGGGTAAATATGGCGCATTTCAGAAGTGCAGACCTGATGCAGCTCTCATATAAGGGCTACTTCAAGGCAATGGGATACTCAGATGACGAGCTTGCAGCAAAGAAGCCGAGAGTCGGTATCGCCAATTCATGGAACCAGCTGGTTCCCGGTCACTACAATCTTAATCAGGTTGCCGAGTACGTAAAGAGGGGTATTTACGAGGCCGGCGGTACAGCCTGCGAGTTCGGCGTTATGGCCTGCTGCGATGGTATCGCTCAGGGACATATCGGCATGAGCTACATCCTTCCTTCACGTGAGATCATCTGCGACTCAGTAGAGCTTATGGTTCAGGCTCATCAGCTTGATGCAGTTGTTCTTCTTGCATCCTGCGACAAGATCGTACCCGGTATGATCATGGCAGCTGCAAGACTTAACATTCCGGCTATTCTTATCAACGGTGGTCCGATGCTCAGCGGTATCGAGTTTGATGGCAGAAAGTCAGACGGTACAGCTCCTGACGAGGCTATGGGTATGCTTTCAGCAGGCAAGATCAGTCAGGATGAGCTTGATACACTTGTAGACGCATGCTGCCCGGGCTGCGGATCATGTTCATTCTTCGGAACAGCAAACACTATGGGCTGCGCTATTGAGGCTCTTGGTATGTCACTTTCAGGCAGCGCAGTAGTTCCTGCTGTTTATGCTGACAGATTAAGATATGCATTCAAGACAGGACAGAAGGTAGTAGAGCTTGCAAATAAGGATATCCGCCCAAGAGATATCATTACAAAGGCATCTATCACCAACTCTATCATTGCTACAATGTCTGTTTGCGGATCAACAAATGCATGTCTCCACCTTCCGGCTATCGCTATCGAGGCAGGAATCAAGGACTGGAACGTTATCGATGTATTTGACGAGTACAATAAGAAGACTCCGCAGCTTGCACGTATTTATCCTGCATCTGATTTCTCACTTGAGGACTTCTATAAGGCCGGCGGTATGCAGAGAGTTATGAGAAACCTTGGCGATCTTCTTGACACCAGTGTTATGACAGTTGATGCATGCACACTTGGAGAGTGCCTTGATAAAGCTAAGTTCATTTATCCTGAGAATCCTGATCTTATCAAGACAAGAGAGAATCCATTCGCTCCTACAGGCGGTATCGCAGTTCTTCACGGAAATATCTGTCCTGATACAGGTATCACAAAGCCGGGTGCTTATGATCCTTGCATGTATGACTTCACAGGTACAGCTATCTGCTTTGACTGTGAGGAGGATGCAGAGGAGGCTATCCTTGCAGGTAAGGTTAAGCCGGGTCATGTAGTAGTTGTAAGATATGAGGGACCTAAGGGAGGTCCGGGCATGAGAGAGATGTACAAGGCTATGAAGTATCTCTATGGCCAGGGTCTCAATAAGTGCACAGCACTTATCACAGACGGTCGTTTCTCAGGCACCAACAACGGATGCTTCGTTGGACATATCTCACCTGAGGCAGCTGACGGCGGCCCGCTTGCTCTTCTTCAGGACGGCGACACCATCCATCTTGATGTTATGAACGGTATCCTTGAGGCTACAAGCGTAACCGCTGAGGAGTTCGCAGAAAGAAGAAAGAGCTGGAAGAGACCTGCCAAGGAAATTCCTAACGGATACTTAAGACTCTACTCTAAGATCGCTTCTTCAGCATCTAAGGGTGCGGTCATCGATGAGGAGCAGATCTTCTCAAAGGCAGAGGTCAATCTTTAATTACAGGTTTTAATCAGCGGGGGACCGGTATTCGCCGGCCCCCCGTATAATTTTTTCAGGAGTAATGAGCATTATGAAATTCAGAAAAGTATTGATCAGAACAGTTATGGCAGTGATGCTGCTTCTTGCTTTTTGCGGGACTGCATATGCTGACGGCACAAATGTTATTATAGCCTATGAGACTACCGGCGCAGGTCCCGGCGGCGGATGGCGTGCGCAGGAGGACGGAAGCTGGGTATATCAGAAGAACGGTGCCAATATAGCAAACTGCTGGGAACTGGTAGATGGTCACTGGTATCGCTTTAATGAAAATGGAATAATGCTTACCGGCTGGCAGACTGTTGATGGCAAGCAGTATTACCTTTCCGAGGCTGACACTGAGGCACATCCTCTTGGTGCTATGTATGCTTCGGAGGATACTCCTGACGGACATTCTGTTGATGAAAACGGAGTAAAGAAGGGCCCGAAGAATCCATGGACCTATGATGTGGTAAGGCCCAATCCTTACGGAGACAGGACCTGCGTGGAGGTCGTTATTCCGGAGCAGACGATATATGTTTATCAGGGCACTGAGCTCGTTATGGTATCTCCCTGTGTTACGGGAAATGTTTCAGCGGGACACAGCACACCGACCGGCACATACAGCATTTACAGCAAGGAGAGAAACAGGACGCTTCGCGGCACGAATGATAACGGTTCGCGGTATGCCGCCTTTGTTAATTTCTGGATGCCCTTCAACCGGGCGATCGGACTTCATGACGCGGATTCCTGGAGAAACAGCTACGGCGGCACTATTTATCAGACAGGCGGCTCGCACGGCTGCGTGAACATGCCGTATGACAGGGCGGAGCGCCTGTTCAGCATTTCCTACGTGGGCATGCCTGTGTACGTGCACAATTAAGTAACTAGTCATATCTCTGTGAAGACAAAAAACTTCTCAGGCGAAAGTTTACTTTCGAATGAGAAGTTTTTTTGTCTTCATGGGATGTCTGATTAGCAGACATCCCATGCATGAGCAAGAAGCGCGAAGCGCGGATTGCGAATGCATGCAGAGATGTCTTATAACAGCCAATCGTTGCATAAATATGCAAAATAGCTAAAAAATATTCCTTCAACCGGCTCAAATTCTGCTTGCATTAAAGGCATATCTTTGTTAGTATAGCTAGGAAAAAATGACATTTGGTTTTAATGCTTTATGTCGTAAATATGAATAATAAAAGGGAAGTAGTTACAAGGGGGTAACAGCGTCTGCTGGGACTCTTTTTCTTTTTGTGAGGTACTAAATGAAAAAAGCTTATCTTGTTCTGAATAACGGCAAAGTATTTGAGGGACAGAGAATAGGTGCCGAAACAGACTCTATCGGTGAGATCGTATTCACCACCGGAGTCGAGGGCTATCTTGAGACACTTACAGACCCGAGCTATGCCGGACAAATAATTACACAGACATTCCCGCTTATAGGAAACTATGGCGTAATAGAAGAGGACTTTGAAGGTGATACATTTGCGAAGGGGTATATCGTAAGAGAGATCTGCGATGCGCCTTCTAATTTTCGTTCACAATATGGTCTTGATGAATATCTCAGAAAAAAGGGCATACCCGGAATCGCAGGCATAGACACAAGGGAGCTTACACGTATCATCAGGGAAAAGGGATGTATGAATGCGGCAATCCTCAGCGCTCCGCCAACAGCGGAAGATATGGCTGCAATAGAGAGCTATGCGGTAACAAGGGTCGTTGACGAGGTAGGAATGACCGAGACAGCCGTATTTAAGGCTGAGGGCAGCGAAAAATATAAGGTCACACTGATCGATTACGGCGCAAAAATGAATATCATCAGATGCCTTACAAAGAGAGGCTGCACCGTGACTGCGGTGCCGCATACCACGACTGCCGAGGAGATTTTAAAATCAGCGCCAGACGGCATAATGCTTTCAAACGGCCCGGGAGATCCGGCCGAGAATACATTCTGCATTGAGCAGATCAAAAAGCTTGTAGGCAGGCTGCCCATATTCGGCATTTGCCTTGGACATCAGCTTACCGCGCTTGCCATGGGCGGCAGCACGATGAAGCTTAAATACGGGCATCACGGCGCGAACCAGCCGGTAAGGAAGGACGACGGATCGCGGACATTTATCACGAGCCAGAACCACAACTATGCGGTCGTTTCCGAGAGCCTCAAGGGAGTCGGAAAGGAAATTTTTGCAAATGCCAATGACGGAAGCTGTGAGGGTATGGAATATCCGGGAAAGAAGTGCTTTACCGTGCAGTTCCATCCGGAGGCCTGCGGCGGCCCTAAGGACACAGAATTTTTGTTCAATAAATTTCTTGAGATGATGGAGGAGGAACGCCATGCCTAAGGATAAAAGCATTAAAAAAGTCCTGATGATAGGCTCGGGCCCCATAGTTATAGGCCAGGCTGCAGAGTTCGACTATGCAGGAGCACAGGCCTGCCGTGTCCTCAGAGACGAGGGAATAAACGTAGTTCTCGTAAACTCCAACCCGGCTACCATTATGACCGATAAGGACCTTGCCGATGAGATATATTTAGAGCCACTTAACATGGAGACCGTCGCAAGGATAATTGAGAAGGAAAGACCCGACGGACTCCTTGCCGGACTTGGCGGACAGACCGGACTTACCATTGCCATGCAGCTGCAGAAGGCCGGCGTTCTTGAAAAATTCAATGTAAAGCTGCTGGGCTCTGATATCGATGCTATTCAGAAGGCTGAGGACCGTGAGCTCTTTAAGAAGACCATGGACAAGATCGGACAGCCATGTGTTCCTTCAGAAATTGCTGTTACAGTCGAAGAATCTTTGGATATCGCAAAAAAAATCGGTTATCCGGTAATAGTTCGTCCTGCTTACACTCTTGGAGGAAGCGGCGGAGGAATTGCTGCAAATGCTGACGAGCTCCGCGTTATCGCAAAGAGCGGCCTTGATATGTCCCCGATCACACAGGTGCTTATCGAGCGCTGCATTTCCGGCTGGAAGGAAATAGAGTTTGAGACCATGAGAGACGCGCTTGGAAACGTGATCGCTGTCTGCTCAATGGAAAATATAGACCCTGTCGGCATTCATACGGGAGACTCCATAGTAGTTGCTCCCGCGCTTACGCTTGCTGATAAAGAATACCAGATGCTCAGAAGCGCTTCACTCGATATGATCACGGAGCTTGGCATCGTCGGAGGCTGCAACTGCCAGTTCGCCTTGAATCCGGACAGCTTCGAGTATGCCGTTATCGAGGTAAACCCGAGAGTTTCAAGGTCATCTGCCCTTGCGTCAAAAGCAACGGGATATCCTATAGCAAAGATCACGACCAAGATCGCACTTGGCTATACGCTTGATGAGATCATGAATGATATCACCAAAAAGACCTGCGCATGCTTTGAACCGACGCTTGATTATGTGGTCGTAAAATTCCCTAAATGGCCGTTCGATAAGTTCATGGGATCGAGCAGAAAGCTTGGTACCCAGATGAAGGCTACCGGTGAGGTCATGGCTATCGCAAACAACTTCGAGATGGCTCTCATGAAAGCCATAAGAGGCTCGGAGACCGGCTTTGACACGCTCAATGCCCCGCCCTTAAGCGATAAGCCGGTAATGGAAAGAGTCAGAGAGCAGAATGACAGAAGACTCTTTACGATATTTGAAGCCATCAAGGCGGGACACAGTCTTGAGGAGATACATGAGATCACAAAGATCGACTATTTCTTCCTGAGCAAGTTCAAAAAGCTTGCCGACTTTGAAATGAGCATCGAAGGCCGCGGCGCTGCCGGAGGCAGCATTTCCCGCGGGGAATACGAACAGGCAAAGCTGTGGGGCTATACCGATGCGGGTCTGGCACGCCTTAGCGGTGTGTCTGCAGATACCTTCCCGGGCAAGGACTTCAGCTACAAGATGGTAGATACCTGCGGAGCTGAGTTCGATGCCGAGACGCCGTACTTCTATTCATCTGTTGACGGAGACTGTGAGTCAAGATCCTTTGAGAGAAGCGGCAGAGAGGTCGTTATGGTACTGGGATCGGGACCTATACGTATAGGTCAGGGTATCGAGTTCGATTACTCCTCAGTGCACTGCGTGTGGACACTTCAGAAGCTTGGCTATGATGTCGTTATCGTAAACAACAACCCGGAGACCGTTTCAACTGACTATGATACGGCCGACAGGCTTTATTTCGAAGCACTTACACCTGAGGATGTAATGAACATCATCAAGGTGGAAAAGCCAATAGGAGTAGTTGTGGCTTTCGGCGGACAGACTGCCATCAAGCTCACGAATTATCTGGATCAGCACGGCATCCGTATCCTTGGCACCAGCGCTGAGGGCATAGATACGGCAGAAGACAGAGAGAAATTTGACAAACTCTTAGAGGAGTTTGGCATTACCAGGCCTAAGGGAATGGGCGTCAGCACACTCGAGGAGGCGGTAAATGCTGCCGACACTCTCGGGTATCCTGTTCTGCTTCGCCCAAGCTACGTTATCGGCGGACAGAATATGACCATTTCCTACGACGATGACCACACACGCAGGTATATGGAGACCATACTTGCGGGCGGCATCGATAATCCTGTCCTCGTAGACAAATATATGCCGGGTATCGAGCTTGAGGTCGATGTTATTTCGGACGGCAAGGATGTGCTGATACCGGGAATCATGGAACATATCGAGAGAGCCGGAGTGCATTCGGGAGACTCGATCGCCGTATATCCGCCGTACAACCTTACGGATAAGTTCCTTAAAATAATCTGCGACAGCTCAGAAAAGCTTGCTCTTGCGCTTGGTACGCAGGGACTTGTAAATATCCAGTATCTGATCTACGGCGGCAAGCTTTATGTTATCGAGGTAAACCCAAGAGCATCACGTACCGTGCCGTATATCAGCAAGGTGACGAATGTTCCTATGGTAGACCTTGCGACAAGGGTCATGCTCGGAGCAAGGCTCAGGGACCTCGGCTACGGCACAGGTCTTTACAAGACACCGCCGTACTCAGCTGTAAAGGTTCCTGTATTCTCATTTGAGAAGCTTAACGACGCAAATTCTATCCTCGGACCTGAAATGAAGTCCACAGGAGAGGTGCTCGGTCTTGGAAAGACCCTTTCCGAGGCACTTTATAAGGGCCTTGTGGCAGCGGGCTTTACAGTTCCGCAGCCTGACAGCAAGATTAAGCCGGGCGTGCTGCTCTCTGTCGAGCCCAACGATTATCCTGAAATAATCGGGGTGGCAAAGAGATTTTATGATATCGGCATGATGCTTTATGCAACAAGCGGTACTGCAGCTGCGATAAAGTCCATGGCGATACCTGTCGAGACGGTGGAAAATGCTTCTGAAAGCAATGATATCTACGATCTCATGGAAGCCGGAAGACTCAGCTATATCGTATATACCGGAACTGACAGGGATGAGCGTATAGGAAGTTACACGGCACTTCATCTTAAGGCCATGCAGATGGGAGTTCCGTGCCTTACAAGCCTTGATACGGCAGGTGCTCTCGCAAACATGCTTGAGAGCCGCTTTAATATAGGCAACACCGAGCTTGTGGACATCAACAACATGCGTGAAGAACGCTCGAAGGTGCATTTTTATAAGATGCAGGCCTGCGGAAACGACTATATCTTTATCGAAAACTTCGACAACCATATAACCTGTCCGGAGTCACTCTGCGTCAGCCTTTGCGCCCAGCATTTCGGTATCGGAGCCGACGGAATCGTGCTTATTAACAGCTCTGAGAATGCTGATGCCTCCATGCGCACCTATAACCGTGACGGTTCTGAAGGACGTATGGCCGGCAATAATATCCGCTGCGTTGCAAAGATACTTTATGATACAGGCCGGGTGGATAAATCGAGAGATAAGGTCACCATCGAAATGGGCGGTTCGGTCCATGAACTGTTCCTTAATACCAGGGACGGAAAGGTAAGCTCTGTCACCGTAGATATGGGAAAGATCAGCTTTGATGCCGAAAAGGTACCTGTAGTATTCAGAGACAGAAGCAAAAAGGTGGTAAACAGACTTATCACAAAGCGCGGAGCGGACTTCAGGATCACCTGCCTTTCGGTCGGAAATCCGCACTGCGTCACCTTCCTTGACAATATAGACAATATTGATATCGAGGTGGTTGGCCCTTCGTTTGAGCATGCGGCTATTTTCCCTGAGAGAGTAAATACCGAGTTTGTAAGAGTCGTAAATAAGAACACTCTTCGCATGAGAGTCTGGGAGCGCGGAAGCGGTGAAACGCTCGCCTGCGGAACCGGTGCCTGCGCCGCTGTAGCTGCTGCGGTAGTCAACGGACACTGCGAGGAAGGTGCGGATGTTACGGTTAAAGTTGCGGGAGGAGATCTGATCGTTAACTATACCGAGGACCGTGTAACGCTTACCGGACCTGTGGTCAAGGTATTCGAGGGCGACTTCGAGTATTGATTGAATTCAACTAAACAATTTATACAAAATCACCAAAAATC
Organism: Eubacteriales bacterium; assembly: GCA_030531385.1. GTDB lineage: Bacteria > Bacillota > Clostridia > Lachnospirales > Lachnospiraceae > Avilachnospira. Next base: position 29,659 of record JAUNNP010000005.1, on the reverse strand, counting down.
GCCCGTGCATTTAACTTGTGCATGGGCGATTTTGCTTTGACTAAAAAAATGCCGCATGCTATACTAAAAAAGGTTTGAGGTTAAATTAAATAATTTCACGGAGGTCAATATGATTTATTCATCAATTTATGCCAATGACGACATCAGTAAGTATCCTGCTGCTATTCAGAGAGCTATTACTTATTTAAAGGAGCATGATTTCACCAAGTCCGAGCCCGGCACTTATCCGATCGAGGGCGATCAGATGTATATTAAAATTTTTGACAATACCTCAAAGCCGGTTGAAAACAGCCATCCGGAGATTCATGAGCTGTATATCGATGTTCAGTTTTTTGTAACAGGCGGAGAGCTTATGGGCGTAGCTCCAAGGAAGAAGGAATACGAGATCGTCGATAAGATAGAGGCAGAGGATGTATACTTCCTTGGTGAGATCGAGGGAGAGCAGTTTATAAAGGCAGTTCCGGGAGATTATATTATTCTGTTCCCTAATGATATCCACAGACCGGGAATCTGTGACGGAAAGCCTGAGACCTACCGCAAGTGTGTTCTCAAGGTTGCCATGGCTATTTTATAAGCAATACGATCCATCAACATTTTCAGGAAGGGGAAATGATCAATTATGAAAATAACAGTACTTGGTTCGGGTGCTATGGGCGGACTTTTCGGGGCATATTTAAGCCGTGAGAATGAAGTTACCATGGTTGACAGAAGTGAGGAAAAGGTCAGCAAGATGAAAACAGAGGGTCTGGTTGTAAACGAGCCGGACGGAAGCTCCAATGTGTTCCATCCGAATGCCGTAACAAGCACCGAGGGCATGGAGCCGGCAGACCTTATCATTATCTTTATGAACTCACGTTTCAGTGAGGCTGCCCTCAACAGCAATAAGGGCATTATGGGACCGAACACCTATCTCATGACTCTTCAGAACGGAAGCGGACATGAGGAGCTTCTAGGAAAGTTTGTTCCGCAGGAGAATATCATTATCGGTACTACCCAGCATAATGCAAACAGCCAGATCCCTGCAGTATCAAATCACGGCGGATCGGGCGTTACGCATCTCGGCGTTGTTACGGGAAGCGCGTCAAGACTTCAGCATATCGCGGATACCTTTACAGCCTGCGGTCTTGAGGCAGATGTAAGCGATGACGTACAGAAGATGATCTGGAATAAGATGTTTACCAATGTTTCGGCATCCGCACTTACCGCTGTTCTTCAGATGCCTCTTGGCTATATCACAGCCAATGAGAATGCATGGGCCGTTTGTCAGAAGCTTATCAGAGAGGCAGTGGATGTTGCCGCAGCCATGGGCATGGAGTTCGACTATGATCAGAAGGTTGCCGAGGTAAAGGCTGTATGCGACAATGGTCCTAAGGGTCTTACCAGCATCTATACTGACGTTAAGAACGGCCGCCGCTCTGAGGTAGACACTATAAGCGGAAGCATTGCCCGCGCGGGAAAGAAGAAGGGCGTTCCGACACCTACGCATGACTGCATCATTAACCTGATACATGCCATGGAGGTAAAGGGAGAATATAAGTAAAAACTGGGAATATTCCCTGATTAATATTGAAAAGGAGAATTTGAGTCATGACACTTTATGATTTCACAGCCGGCTATCCAAAGAAGAGACCTGAGCAGCTTCCGCCTAAGGAGTATACCATGGGCAACCTTCATATCGTTGACCTTACAAAGGTTCTCGATCCTGAGACAGAAACACGCCGCTGCCGTTTATGGCGTTTCAATACAGGCGGAGTTATTCCGGATTTCCATACCATCATGGACCTTACAAGCCATCTTGGCACACACTGCGAGTGTCCTTATCATCATGATGAGACATGGCCAAGCGTAGCAGAGCTTCCGCTCAGCCAGTTCATGGGACGCTGCCTCATGGTAAATATCGATGATGTTCCTGAGAAATCAGAGCTTACAGCAGAGGTTCTTGAGAGACATCTTGGCGACAAGGTAAAGCCGGGCGATACTCTTATCATCGACAGCCCTTACAAGATCCCTCCTTTCACACCGCTCACAAACGGACCTACAGATAAGCGTCTTTATGTTGGTGCATCTTCAGCACAGTGGATCGCAGATCACGGCGTACAGTCAGTTGGCTTTGGCGATGGCGTAAGTATCGAGGACTGCGAGGAGCATGTAAAGCCTTTCCATGATATCCTTATGGCTCAGAACTGCACCTTCCTTGAGGTCCTTCAGAATCTTGATCTCCTTAAGACAAAGTGCTTCTTCATCAGCTACGCTCCAATGCCGATCATCGGCCTTGATTCCTGCCCTGTAAGAGCATATGCTATCGAGGGTCTTGCTGAGTTCAGTGAATAATTAAAGCTTTTGGTAAATAAAGTATTGGTGCCGGGTTTGTATACCCGGCACTCTGCGTTAAACGACCGTCCCCCTGACACCTTTGGTGCAAAAGGGCAGCATGACAGGCAGAGGCAAAAAGTATGCAGGATATGACCGAGGGCAGCATTAGCAGCCACCTGATAAAATATGCGGTCCCGATGATACTCGGGAATCTGCTGCAGCTTACATATAATGCAGCGGATTCTGTGATTATCGGCAAATGCTTAGGCGAGCAGGCTTTGGCTGCCGTCAGCACGGCGGGACCGATCATGACAGTTATGATTCTTGGAGCGTCAGGCATCGGTATCGGTGCCTCTGTTATAATGAGCCGTTTTTACGGCGCGAAGGACATGGAGAGCTTTAGGAGAGAGTTTTCCACGACCGTCATTTTCAGTACTCTTTTTTCGCTTGCTGTCTTTGTTCTGGGCTTTGGCTTTTCCGCGGAGCTCCTTAAATTGATGAATACGCCCGGGGAGATCCTGGACATGGCTGTCCTTTACTTAAGGATCATCTTTGTGGGCTTTCTTTTTACCTTCCAGTACAATATTCTTTCGCATTCCATGCGGAGCATAGGCGATTCAAAAACGCCGGTAAGGTTCCTTACGATAAGCTGCGTGCTTAATATCTGCATGGATGTTCTTTTTGTGGCGGTCCTGGGGCTTGGAGTCGCCGGAGCGGCTCTTGCCACTACGCTTTCGGAGGCCGTATCCGTTATTTTGTGCATACGGTGGATCGGGAAGCGTCTGCCGGAGCTCTGCCTTAAACGAGATGAATTCGTGGTGGATAAGGGACTCCTCTTTGAGACTCTTCAGAGTGGGTCCCTTACGGCGCTGCAGCAGGCCGCGCAGCCTGTGGGAAAGGTCCTGATACAGTCTGTGATAAATATGCAGGGAGTTGTTGCAATCGGTGCTTTCAATGCTGTCTGCCGTATCGATGATTTTGCCCGCATTCCTACGCAGAGCATGGGAAGCGCGATCATGACCTGCACGGCCCAGAACCGGGGCGCGGGACATAAGGACAGGATGCTTTTGAGCTTTAGGAAAGGGGTCCTGCTTATTTTATGCTATTTCCCGGTGATCTGCGGAATTACTCTGATTTTCAAGACTCCCTTTATGAGACTGCTGTGCCCGAACGAGAGTCTTGAGATGGTGGAGATGGGCGTGACATATCTCAGTGTCAAGGCCTTCTTCTTTGTAATGCCCTGCCTTACGAACTCGGTCCAGGGCTTTTTCAGGGGCCTCGGGCATATGAGCGTCGTACTTGCGGCAACGGTGATTCAGATAAGCGTGAGGACTTTGGGCGTGTTCTGGCTGGTGCCCAGGATCGGTATTACCGGCGAGGCTTACGCGAGCTTTCTCGGCTGGTTCCTGATGCTTATATTCTAGGGCTGCTGGTTTATGGTATTGCGCAGGAGAGGGGAGTTCTGAGGCTTAGCGGGCGTTTCATGGTGGGTGTCAGGGGGGGTGTCAAAAGAACCGTCCCCCTGACACTCCCCATGACACGCGTGCGGTGCAGTAGTGCCGGATGTTCACATAAGGCGGTCAAAACATCCATTGAGTATAAAAATTGTATCGGATATAATTAATGTCAGATACAGTCAAACAATAGCTTTTACGGGGGAGAAAGGCCATGAAACATTTTAATCCGCTTATAGCAGCAAATAACAGTCCGCAGAAGTTTATTACAATGGGCGAGATCATGCTCAGACTCACACCGCCAAACTATGAAAAGGTGAGGACTACCTCTACCTTTGAGGCAAGCTATGGCGGAGCTGAGGCAAATATAGCCATGGCGCTTTCGAATCTCGGGATCGATTCTACATATTTTACTATCGTTCCTGACAATTCACTGGGTAAGAGTGCCATTCGTTCACTTCGTTCTTATGATGTACACTGCACACCTGTCATTCTTGCGGAGCCGGAGGATGCTCCGACCAACAGACTTGGCACCTACTATCTTGAGACAGGCTACGGAATACGTTCCAGTAAGGTAATCTATGACAGAAAGCACAGTGCGATTTCCGAATATGATCTGTCGAGGGTCAATATCGATGAGCTTATCGACGGCTATGACTGGCTGCACCTTTCCGGCATCACACCGGCTCTTTCACAGAGCTGCGCCGATTTCATTCTTAACTGCATGATAAAGGCAAAGGAAAAGGGCATCACAGTAAGCTTTGACGGAAACTTCCGTTCGCTCTTATGGAGCTGGGAGGAAGCGAGAGACTACTGCACAAAGTGCCTTCCGTACGTCGACGTGCTTTTTGGCATTGAGCCATACCATCTCTGGAAGGATGAGGAGAATCACAGCAAGGGCGACTGGAAGGACGGAGTTCCGCTTCAGCCAAGCTATGAGCAGCAGGATGAGATATTCCAGCGCTTTATTGAGAGATATCCGAATATCAAGTGCATTGCGAGACATGTGCGCTATGCTCATTCAGGAAGTGAGAACAGCCTTAAGGCATTTATGTGGTATAAGGATCACACCTTTGAGAGCAAGCTTTTCCGGTTCAACATTCTTGACCGCGTAGGCGGAGGAGACGCATTTGCAAGTGGTCTTATCTATGCGATGATGCATAATTACAAGCCGATGGATATGATAAATTTTGCTGTAGCCAGCAGTGCTATCAAGCATACCATCAGAGGCGATGCCAATACGACAGACAGCGCGGATACTATCCGCAGCCTGATGAATATGAACTACGATATTCAGCGCTGATAAATAGCTATGACAGGAGAAGATTTATGATACAGTTAGGACTTCGTTTACATGACGCAAAAAAGCTTCCGGTAGAGGAACTGCTTCCGGAGGTAAGAGCACAGGGCTTTACCTGCGCGCATCTTGCACTCAGCAAGCTTTTAAAGGATGTTCCCTGTACTCCGACGGCACTTACACCGGGGTATGCCATTTGGTTAAAAAACCAGTTTGCAAAAAATCATCTCGATATAGCTGTGCTTGGAAATTATCTTAACCTTGCACACCCGGATCCTGATGCGCTTAAAGCCATTCAGGATAAATATTATGCCCATATCCGCTTTGCCTCGCTTCTTGGCTGCGGTATGGTCGGAACCGAGACAGGTGCGCCCAATGCGGAATACAAGACCGTTCCGGAGTGCCGCAGCGATGCCTCATTAAGCATTTTCATAAAGAACCTTAAGCCCGTTGTGCGTACAGCTGAGCAGTTCGGTGTGATCATGGCCATAGAGCCTGTTATAAGGCATATAGTATATGATCCGAAGAGGGCAAGAAAGGTGCTTGATGAGATCGGTTCACCTAATCTGCAGATATTATTCGATCCGGTAAACCTGCTTGATGAGACCAATGTTGACCGGAGAGAGGAGATTTTTGCGGAGACCATCGAGCTGCTCGGACCTGATATCTGCATGCTTCATCTTAAGGATTTTGTGCGTGCTGAGGATGGTTCGCTCAAATCAGTCGGAGCAACCACGGGAGAAATGGATTACACAAATATCCTGCACTATATGAAGAAGGAAAAGCCGTATATCTTTGCGACTCTTGAAAATACCACTCCGGAAAATGCTGCCGCCTGCCGTGAAAATATAGAGAAGCTTTACGAGGCAATAGAGATCTGATGCTGATAAAAAAGTACGATATTTATGAAGAAACAGGCATGAAAGAGCCTGAAGGAAAGGGAAGGGCAGGCATCCTTACGGCTTATCTTCAGGATCAGATACCTACGATGTGTCCAAGGAGGACCTTTCCCTCTGTCCTTATACTGCCGGGAGGAAGCTATGAATTTACTTCCAAACGCGAGGCGGAGCCTGTTGCGCTTAAGTTTCTTGCCTATGGCTATAATGCCTTTGTGCTTGAGTATTCATGTGCGCCGTTTAAGTTTCCTGTAAGCCTTAAGGAAGTACTGGCATCTGTAAAATTCATAAGGGAGAAGGCTGAGGAATTTGCCGCAGATCCCGATATGGTCGCTCTTTTGGGCTTTTCAGCGGGAGGGCACCTTGCGGGAACTGCCGCCTTTATGTCGGATGCTCCTGAGGTCGGAGACATTGGCAGTCCTTCAGACTTCAGGCTGAATGCGCTGCTGCTTGGATATCCGGTCACGGTTTCACACGGCGAGCATCACGAGCAAAGCTTCAAAAGCCTTACGGGCGGTAATGAGGAGCTTAAAGAAAGGCTTTCTCTCGACCGGCTTGTGAGGGCCGGGCTTCCTCCGGTATTTTTGTGGCATACAAGAAATGACGCGTCCGTTCCTGTCATCGGGAGCCTCATACTTGCGGAAAAGCTCGTGGAAGCCGGTACAGACCTTACCATGCATATTTACTGCAGGGGTAAGCACGGTCTTTCTGCAGGCGATGATACCTGTAATGCCTTTTGGGATCTTGAGGATGTGAGCAAAGGCGTGGATGGCTGGATAAATGAGGCGATAATTTTTTTAAAGGAGCATGGCTTTGGCATAACCGAAAGGGCAATGGCTGTAAGACGCTGAAGCAGTCGCAGAAACAGATACTGAGACAGGCGAATAAACAGTCGCAGAAACAGACGCTGAAACGCAAGTGCGTTTTGTACATAAATATAAAAAAATCAATCCGAATTGTGCATATTTTTGTGCTTTTTGGATTGATTTTTGATTTAAATTTGAGTAAGCTATATATGAAGAATATTTACCGGATATAACAGGTGAAAAAATTTAGCAAAAGGTCGTTTAATTGCATGAATTCTATTTTGTTTGTAGGTGAACATAATGTAACTACTTACGAGGTAAACTGGCACACTCATGAATGCTGGGAGCTGGTTTACTGTACGGGAGGAAGCGGAACATTTATTTTAAAGGACGGTACAGAGCTTTCCTACAGGGAAGGCGATCTCGTAGTCCTGCCCAGCAGGCTTGTGCACCGAAACTCAAGTGATGAGGGATTTACAAATATACATATTACTGTAGAGAATCCTACATTTCCAAATAAAAGCATATTTAAAATATCTGATGATGCAGAGCAGCATTTGCGTACGGTATTTATGCATGCGCGCTACTATTTTACCTCTGATTTTCTGCGAAAAGAGTACGTCCTTCACGCACTCGGAGAGCTCGTTATCAGCTATATAGTTATGTTCCAGAGCAATGAATCTCTTTCGGAGCCGGTAGCTTATATCAGGAGCGAGATAGTGAAAAATCACAATCAGGCATCCTTTTCTCTTGAGCAGACCATGCACAGCATGCCTTTCCAGTATAATTACTTAAGGAAGCGCTTTAAGAAGGAGATAGGGAAGACACCTCTTGAGTACCTTACACAGATGCGCATGCGGGAAGCGGAGAACATCCTTCTCGGATACATGGGCCATGAATATTCCATAGCTGAGGTCGCAGGCATGTGCGGATATGAGGATGCGCTGTATTTCTCGAGAGTATTTAAAAAGTATTTTGGCTGTTCTCCTTCGGCTTATGTTAAGCAGAGTGCGGCTAAAAAATCCGAATCCGGAAACGATGTGCCGCGCACATTTATGAATGAGCCGGCGCAGCAGGAGCAATAAAACAGATAATTTTATTTGTTTATCCAGGGCACACGCCCGGGTACAGCGGGATACTCACGGAACCGCGCTGTCCTGTCGCGGTCCGTGCCGGCCCATTTATCAAAACCCTCAGGAGCTATATGGTCGGAATAACTGCAGTTTATAAAGCTGCACATTCCGTGGTCTCTCCAGGGCCGCGCGAGGAAAATGCTGCCGGCCCCGACATTTTCATCATGTGTAAAGGAACAGTTCCGGAAGGTAAAGCCCGATTTTTGCGAAAGAGCATGAGCCGGAGCTGCTATGAAACCACAGTTTCTTTTATCGTAAACGGAGCGGAGCTCGCAGCCTTCGAATGAAGCCTCACCGCAGCCAAAAACAAAATCAATGCTTCCTTCTATGAGACAGCTTGTGAAGCTTTGGCAAAAAGGACCTTCGGCAAGCAGTGAGGGATCCAGAAAATCCTTATAGCGCTCAATAAGGTCAGCCGGCAGCGGACCGAGGAACAAAGTGTCCTGAGTTGAACTGAGCCGGCAGTTTTTCATATTGAAATTATTCCCGCAGACCGAAAGTGCGGCCTCCTGGCCTTTTATTTCGGGACTTCCCGCATCATTTACAACAGAAATCTGTTCGATGGATATGTCGTCCGCGAAGACTGCAAGCGTCCAGCTGCGGAAGGTGTTAAGGATACGTCCGTCAGAATGGATCTTATTGGAGTAATCATCATTTACAATAATTGTCCTGTCTATTCCGGCACCCTTTATCTTAAGGCCTTTTACCGAAATCACAGACTTTGCGCGGTATATTCCTTCTGCCAGTTCTATCTGCTCTCCCTCATGTGCCTCATCGAGGCATTTTTGAAGGTCATCCTTTGGTTCGATAAACATAGGTTTTCTTCCTGATCAAACAGCTTTATCAGCGTACAAATTTACATATTCTGATTTAAAAATTAATGTTATTTGTTTTATCCTAAAATATGGTAAAGTTTAACATAAATTTCTTTCGAATTCCTAACCGAATTGTGTATAAATTCTAACAATTTGTCTATTTACTTAATTTCGTTGGCGATTTTTAATAGATATAAGCTGTATTAGTGTCTGAAAATTTGGCATTTTATCCAAACGCAGCTTGTCATAAGGTGTATGCAGATAATGAAAAAAAGGATCTCGATCGAAGAATACAGATTAATAGATATGAGCCTTTTCGGGCTTATGCTGATCGTGTTTGAGTACATTATAGTAAGGGCTACAAACAGCAGAATGTTCTTCGATCAGGCCTTCACAGTGTCTCTTGCTGCACCGCTCACCGCCATTGTTTATATGCGATGGGGAGTGCGGGGCGGCCTTGAAGCGGCATTAAGCGGATTTGTTTTCTGCCTCTTTTCGGGGGCTACGCTTAATCAGTACATGATCTACATAGCCGGCAATCTTTTATCCCTTGCGGCACTTATCCTTCCGGAAAAGCTTGGATATGAGACTGTCAGGACAAGCAAATGGCTTTATCTCGTTTTCCCTGTGCTGGTATTATTTCTTATGCAGCTTGGGAGAGGACTTGTCGCCATGCTGCTTGGATCCGGATATTCGGCAATAATCGGATTTATAACAACCGACTCACTTGATTATGTTTTCACACTGGTGATCATATGGATCGTTCACAGACTGGACGGAGTGTATGAGGATCAGAAGCATTATCTGCTCAGGGTCCATGAGGAAATGGAGGCTGAGAAAGAAGCTGATACATGGCAGTGAGTCACACCAACCACGAATTTTGAGAAGTAAGGGGACTTCTCGAAAGTAAGGGCAGCCGCCCTTATCATAAAATAAAAAAAGGAGGCGGTTTTATGAAAGAAAAAGCATCGGATTTTCTTATTTACGACAGTGAAACTGGGACGTACAGGGAAGATCCGGAGCAAGTCGTAAGAGATGATGTGGAAAAACATTACTGGAGAAACTGTGCAAGAGTAATCGTTCAGGACTGGCGTCTGTACCTCATGCTGATCCCTATGATCCTGGTATTCCTCTTCTGGCGTTACTTCCCGATGTATGAGCTGCTTGGATGCTTCAAGGTTTCCGACGGAGTTCTTTCGGTAAATGACCAGTTGTTTGCGGGATTTTCCTATTTCAAGACGCTGCTGATAGGAGGAGACAGCTTGTCAACCGAGTTCTGGAGGGCTATGAGAAACACCTTCATTATCAGCTTCTACGGATTGTGTTTTGGATTCCCGACTCCGATCATCCTGGCTCTGTTCTTCAATGAGGTTCGTTCAAACATTGCGCGAAGCATACTTCAGGTTATGACATATCTTCCAAAGTTTATGTCTACCGTAGTTATGACCTCTCTCGTAATGATGCTTGTTAAGCAGTCATCGATCACTGCTAATCCGGGTATTTTAAGCTCGGCTCTTGCAAGCCTTGGATTTATCTCAAAGGAAACAGCGGATGCAGGACTTTTGAACAATCCGGCATTCTTCAGATCACTTTATGAAATAAGTGGTATCTGGGAGGGAGCAGGATATGACAGCATCGTATTCTTCTCAGCTATCATAGCTATTTCCCCAACAAGCTATGAGGCAGCACAGATCGATGGTGCAAATAAGTGGGCACAGATGAAGTACGTTGTACTTCCGAGTATACTTTCAACCATCGTAATCATGCTTATAACCAGGATCGGTTCACTTTTGAACATTGGTTATGAGAAGGTAATGCTTCTTTACAACTCAAAGACATATATCACAGCTGATGTAGTTTCTACCTTCGCATACAGATGCGGACTTGGCGGAGGCGCAGGAACAGGTATTGCATCTGCAGCTGAGATGATGAACAACGTTATAGGAATGCTGCTTGTAATCGGAGCCAATACGATCGCAAAGAAGGCATCCAATACCTCACTGTATTGATAGGAGAGCATCGTGAAAAGAAAACTTGAGATATCTGAACTGATTTTTAAAATCATCAGCTACACTCTGTTGACCATGTTTGCGCTGTGCTGTCTTTATCCGTTTGTATATGCGATATCGGCATCAATAAGCGGAAGCCATGCGGTTGAGTATGGACAGGTAGTCCTTTTCCCTAAGGATATACAGTTCGACGCATTCAAGAGAATGTTTAATGACAATATGTTCTGGAATTCATATTCCAATACATTGTTCATAACACTTTATGGTACATTGTGGTGTATGTTATCATCCATCCTCGGTGCTTACGCACTTTCAAAGAGGAGACTTTTATTCCGTACTACTTTTAACTTCTTCCTGGTATTTACCATGTGGTTCTCAGCAGGTATCGTACCTCAGTATCTGAACTACCTGGCAACACAGAAGGTATTCAACGCAATAGGAATCGTTGACGACAAGTGGCTCGTAGTTATTGCCATGGGTATGGCAGCCATGAACATCATCCTTTTGAGAAACGCATTTGAGGGCGTTCCTTCCGAGGTCGAGGAGGCTGCGATAGTTGACGGCGCCACAGAGGTGCAGGTACTTACAAATGTATTCATTCCTATGTGTAAGTCAACCATAGCAACTGTTGCTCTGTTCTTCGGAATCTCACGTTGGAACGGATACTTCTGGGCACGTCAGATGATTTCGAACTCAAACGAGCATCCTCTGCAGGTTTACATCAGATTGAAGCTGGAGCAGTTTACGGATCCGGAGCAGATGGCCGGTTGGAATGAGGTTTATTCATCAGACTCAGTCATCTACGCACTTATCGTTTGTTCCATCATACCGATCCTGATCATTTATCCTTTCATTCAGAAGTATTTCGCAAAGGGTACCAATGTCGGCGGCGTTAAGGAATAATTTAAGAGGTTTTGCCTTTTACAGGCATTTTTGAAGGAGGAAATTTAATTTATGAAGAAAAGAGCATTAGTATCAGTGCTTCTTACAGGCGCTATGGTAACAGGTATGCTTTCGGCATGCGGACCTAAGATCGAGGTTTCAGGCGGCGGAGCAGCAGCTCCCGCAGCTCCGGCAGAGTCTCAGGCAGCAGCAGGCGGATCAGACGCAGCTCCTGCAGCAGGCAGCACAGACGCAGCTCCGGCAGCAGCTTCCGGACTTGAGTACGCACCGGGAACGGTTCTTCGTATGGCATGCGGTTACAACAGCACATCAACAGGACTTTTCTTTGATGCAGATACAGCCGGCGACGGTGTTACACTTGCAGACGGAAACACCTACAGAACAGGCGATCTGAAGCCTACCTGGGTTGCTATCCAGGATACTCTCGGCATTAAGTTTGAGAACCAGTATCAGGGTAACTCAGCATCCAAGGAGTTCGATTACTGGAAAGAAAAGCTCGATCAGGTAGATATGGTTTCAGGTACAGCCCTGAAGCTTAACGAGAACGGCGAGGCAGGAAGCATCGTAAATATCGCTGAGTATCTTGACCAGATGCCTAACTTCAAGGCATTCCTTGACGAGAACCCGATCATCAAGCTCTCTATTACCGGTAACACAAGCACAGGTGCTATCTATTACAGCCCGTATTTCGATGGACTTTCTGATATCGAGCGTATGCCTCTTATGCGTGCTGACTGGGTACAGAAGCTTCTTGACGGCGAGGGTGAGTTCGCAGCAGATGCAAGCAAGGATCTTGCAGCATATGTTTACGAGCCATATATGCCTACAAGCGGCAAGATAGACGTTGACGTAGTTAAGGCAGACGGAAGCGGCACAGAGTCTGTTACAAAGGACTATGATGCAGCAGGCAACATCATTGCCACAATGAACGCAGCAGGATCAATGGATGGTATTGCAGCAGTTAACATGCTTCGTACATACATCGACACAGCTTACAACGGATACTACGGAACACAGCGTTCAGATCTGTTCATCGGACAGAATGCGGCATATGACGCAGATGAGCTTGTAGCACTTCTTCGCTGCGTAGTTGCAAACCCGCAGACACTTAACGGAACAGATTCAGTTCAGGGCTTCTTCACTCGTGAGGAGAACAACAACCAGAGACGTGTTGACTCTTATCGTTTCGCAGGTTCACTCTTCGGCGTAAGAGGACTTGAGTCACGTCAGGATTTCCTCTATATCGACGAGAACGGCGAGCTTCGCGACGCACGTCAGGAAACAGCTACATATGAGGCACTTGACCGCATGAATGCGATCCTTAAGGAAGGACTTATTTCTGAGGCATTCGTAGCAGGTTCAGAGGAGAGCTCAGCTACATACCTTGAGAACAACATCGGCTTCATGAGCTATGACTACAACCAGACACAGACTATCCTTAACGATACAAAGCTTTCAGGCATCGAGGGTGCTAAGTACATGGCAGCTATGGTTCCTGTAGCAAAGTGGAATGACGGTTCAGGCGATCAGTACTTCAGATTCACAGAGTCCTGGAGATCAGTTAAGACTGATGCATGGGGCATCTCAGTTAAGGGCGTAGGCTCAGACACAAATAAGCTTAATGCAGCACTTGCACTTATCGACTATGCTTATTCTCCTGAGGGACGTATCAGAACATCTTATGGTCCTGACGCATTCATCAAGACAAAGGCAGACGGAAGCTATGAGACCTTCTCATTCAACGGAACAGAGCAGCCTGTAATCGCAGACGCAACCAAGGATGAGCTTTGGGATAAGGCAAGCGGAAACTATACAAACTATGCTCGTAAGTATCTTGGATCAACACTTACATTCGTAAAGAACCAGGCATTTGAGTATCAGTGCACAACTGATATCGGTAAGGAGGGTGCAGGCTACATTTCAAACGCTATCGCTCTCGGAACAATCAAGCATCCTGATCTTTCAATCGATGGAAGCGGCAACTGGTATACTTCAGTTCCTACAACACTTCCTACAACAAAGGAAGACAACGAGAAGCTCGGAAGCTACACAGATCTTACCAACAAGTTCTCACAGAACAAGGACGGCGAGAATATGTTCGTTGATATCATCGTTGGCGGATACACAGAGGAAGGCATGACCAACGCAGCGGAGGCAGCAGCAGCTGTTAACGATAAGATGAGCGGCAAGCAGTATCTTATGTACCTCGAGGCAGCCTGGGAAGAGCTTCTTGACTACTACGAGTCATCAAAGTAATAATTACTGAGCTTTTAAATGAAAATTGCTGCGGGGGCTTTTAAAGCTTCCGCAGCAAGGTGAAAAGACCTTGGCAGGTCATCGATAGTGATCATCTGATGGTCATTGATCAGACTATAGGCTATCGGACTATCGGACAGGTCATCGCTTGATCGGCAAAAATACGTTTGAGTGCCGGCATTTTAAAAGGGGAGATGCCTTAAGCAGCACTCATAGCTATAGAAATGGAGGTCATCATGTATAAAAAACAAATGGTTGTACAGAAGATATTGTGCTTTGCGGCATTGATTATCGGTGCAATCATATTTGTATATTCCCTCGGCATCATGACAGATCTGTATGAAGCATTATATCCGGTCAGAAACTCAGCTGATCCGGAAAAGACAAAAGTCGCAGGAACTATTGTCTACTATAATATGCAGGGATTTAACAAACAGTTCCTTCTGGCAGGTATCGGTATGATACTGCTTGGCGTACTGCTTTTCATCACAAATACGCATGTCAGAAGAAAGTACTATATCGGCAACTATGTTTCAGTGGCAGCATACTCTGCTGCAGGTCTTGTGCTTACGGTTTGGGCACATGCACAGATAGAGTATTACAAGGCACAGTTCCTTCAGGTCGACTTTGAGGCATTGAAGGCTTATGCAGAGGATTGGAAGACCTACTACACGGACTCAACCTTCTGGTTTGACATTCACTATCTTGTTTTTGGACTGCTTGTTGTAATCATAATCGCACTTATAGCTAATGTTTTCTGGAAGAGAAGTCTTATGAAGGCTGAACAGGAATTGATCAACAGAGGAAAGGAGGCAGCTGCGTCATGACAAATGAGGAAATCGAAATGCTCGATGTCGAAAAGGATCGAATGAGATTTATAAAGAACAAAGCATCCGCAAACCTTGCATTGCTTGGCATCGTTTTTGATGTATTTTACTTTGTTAATATTTACAGATCTGACGCCGGATCGTTCTATTATACGATACTGATCGGTGCTTCCATAGTTTATAACCTTTTATTCCTGCTTGGAACCTTCCTCGCTTCAGAGGGTGTAAAGAACTATAAGAAGGGATATTCATATCTGCTTATGGTTCTCGGTATCGGGCAGATAATAAGGATATTTATTCTTCCTAGGATGGCACATGCCGCAACTGTAACCATAGGAGAGACCAGCACCATCGTAATGGGCAATTCCCAGTATACGAAGGTTATCGCATACCTTGTTCTCTCAGCAGCTTGTCTTATTGTTTCCGGAGTTATAAGCGTTAAGAGATGCACTACTCTTGAGAACTATCTTAAGACACTTGAAAACGGAAAGGCAGCGTAAGGAGGAAATTAAATGGCAGAGCTGAGCTTACAGCATATCGATAAGATATACGATAACAACGTTCAGGCAGTATTTGATGCTAACCTGGACGTCAAGGATGGAGAGCTCGTCGTTCTGGTTGGACCGTCAGGCTGCGGCAAGTCGACCACGCTCCGCATGGTAGCGGGACTGGAAGATATTTCTGCAGGAAAGCTTTTCCTTGACGGCAAGGACATTACCACTACGCCGGCTAAAGACCGAGACATGGCTATGGTTTTCCAGAACTATGCACTCTATGGTCATATGACAATTTATGAAAATATGGCATTCTCCCTTACACTTCGTAAAGAGGATCCGAATGTCATTCACAAAAAGGTATTGGCAGCAGCTGAGATCCTTGAGCTTACCGAGCAGCTTAACAAAAAGCCTTCACAGCTTTCAGGCGGTCAGCGTCAGAGAGTTGCTATGGGACGTTCTATAGTTAGAAATCCTAAGGTATTCCTGTTCGATGAGCCGCTTTCAAACCTTGATGCAAAGCTCCGTGGAGCTACACGTCGTGAGATCCTTCTTCTTCATAAGAGACTTCAGGCAACCATGCTTTATGTAACTCATGACCAGACAGAGGCTCTTACACTCGCTGACCGCATCATGTGCATGTCCATGGGTCATGTTCAGCAGGTCGGAACTCCTCTTGAGCTTTATGATTCACCGAAGAATATTTTCGTTGCAAGCTTTATCGGACTTCCTCCAATGAATTTCATGGATGTTAAGGTAAGCGGAGATGAGCTTATCGGTGACGGCTTTAAGGTTCCGCTTACAGCAGCTGAGAAGGCTGAGCTTGCGGGCTATGACGGCAGAGAGATCGTGCTTGGTGTCAGACCTGAGAATATCGAGGAAGGCGAAGGCCTTACGATGCTTGTAAATAATAATGAGAACCTCGGTATGAATACACTGATTCATGGAAATGTTGCCACTGCAAACGGTGCTGCAGGTCCTAAGCTTGTTGCTAAGATCAAGGGCTGGGCAGACCACAGGGCAGGCGATACAGTACAGCTTGTATTCAAGAGGAAGCATTTCTTCGATAAGGAAACCACAGAAGCTATCAGGAAGGGGTAAAGAGACATGAAAGATTTTTTCCGTAAGTTTCTCGTCGCACTTAAGCGTAAGCCGCAGACGATACCGCTTGTGCTGATGGTTGTGACATTTTTGATCTATTCTCTGAATCTTACCTATGTTTCCAATACCACAGCTAAGATTCAGGGACCGAACATGGGTCTTTGCGGATTCATTACTATGTTGTTCTCCATGCTGTCTATCCTTTGCTGCATGAACGCTTTTCCGGCAAGAAAACCGGTAAACAGACCTATGTGGATATTGATGTTTGTGATGATAGCTATCGTATTCGTTGCAGATACAATGTATCTCAATGCGATCGTTGCGGCTATCAATGCACCTGTAAATCCAATAGCAGTAACACTGGATACAGTATATATCGTATATGCGGCATATTATATCGGACTTCACAGAACCTTCCTCATCATATGCGTTGTGGTAACACTTCTGCTTCCGGTATATTCAAAGATGATCCGCAAGATCAATACATCTATCGATATTGAAGATAATGGTGAGATGGCTGCAATTGACATTTCAGCGGACTGACCGAAACGCAGTTTACAATGTGCCCCGGCTTTGAGGCAGGGGCACCGGCATAACAGGAAGAATGGCAAGGGATAAGAAAAGCTATAAAACCGAAAAGGGCGGAAGCAGGATCTATGAACAGATGAATCAGTATTATGAGCTGCATTCAAAATCAGTCGATGATCTGGTTACCGCGGATGTATCGAACTCTCCGGTGGTTTCAAAGGAGGAACTGAGGAAATACAAAAGCTCCAAGATCGAGCTTCCGGACTGGTTCAAGGTAATATTCGCAAAGTTCTGGTTTCCGGCGGCTGTATGCTATTTCTTTTTCTGGGGATTGGGCACATATGTGAGAAACATGCTTGATATGCTGTTTATCAGCGGTCTTGCAATGGGAATAGTAACAGATATGCTTGTCAATAACCTGCTTCGGTTTATGGCCGATACAGAAGGTAAATATGACAAATTCATGATGTTTCCCCAAAAGGGTTACTGGACCTATCCTCTCAATATTATTTATGCCTGGTTCCTGCTGTTCCTGGTATTTACGATGTACAGCGTTGTAAACAGAAGTATTTTATTTATAACAAAGGCAACTGATACGCTGCCGCTTGGTATAGAACCTGTGTTCTTTGGTATTTTTTACCTCGCGGCGGATATGCTCATGATAGGAGCGAAAAATCTCCTTAAGAGCATTATCACAGATGCTGTGTCAAAAAGCCGCAAGGCTTAAGGAGGCAATGATGTCATACCTGACGCTAAAAGATATCAACAAGATTTATCCAAACGGATTCCATGCGGTTCATAACTTCAATCTCGATATAGAGAAGGGTGAATTCATCGTATTTGTTGGTTCCTCAGGATGCGGAAAATCAACAACACTTCGTATGATCGCAGGTCTTGAGACGATCTCAAGCGGTGATTTCTATATTGACGGAAAATATGCAAACACCATGGGTCCGAGAGAAAGAGGTATAGCAATGGTATTCCAGAGCTATGCTCTTTATCCGCAGATGAATGTTTATGATAATATCGCATTCGGCCTTACCCTTCAGGGCGTAGATGAGGATGTTATCGATCAGAAGGTTAGAGCTACCGCAGCTATTCTTGGTCTTACAGATTATCTTGACCGTATGCCGAGAGCTCTTTCCGGTGGACAGAGACAGCGTGTAGCCATAGGACGAGCTATCATTCGTAAGGTTGGAGTTTTCCTTATGGACGAGCCGCTTTCAAACCTGGATGCTAAGCAGCGTGTTACCATGCGTTCTGAGATCGCTCAGATCCACAGACAGACCGGGGCTACGACCATCTATGTAACACATGACCAGACAGAGGCCATGACCCTCGCTGATCGTATCGTTGTTATGAAGGAAGGCCGTATTCAGCAGGTAGGAACACCGCACGATCTTTATTTCGATCCTGCCAATGTATTCGTTGCAGGTTTCATCGGAGAGCCTCCGATGAACTTTGTAAAGGGAACAGTAAAGGATGGAAAGATCAGCTTCGGAAGCAATACCCTCGATCTTTCAAAGAAGCTTGGAAGCAAGCTTTCTGAGTATGAAGGAAAGCTGATCATATTCGCATACAGACCTGAGGCGATCGTGCTTGGTGAGCAGAGCGATTCTTATGTGATCAATGGTGAGGTTGAGCTTACTGAGATGCTTGGTGACAATACAAACGTATATGTCAACTCTCAGGAGGACAAGACCATCCTCAAGGTAGATCCGCATGATACGCCTGAAATGGATGCACCTATAACATTCTCAGTTCCTTATAAGTCAGTTTATCTCTTCGACGGAGAGACTGAGGACGTAATAAACTGCTGATGATTTAAAGATCAAGATTGGAGATAAATTAATGGATATAAGATATTCAGCGCATCCGAAGGATGTACAGAGATATACAACTGAGGAGCTGAGAAACGAGTTTCTTATCACTGATCTGTATGTAGCTGATACCGTAAAGGCAACCTATTCACATGTTGACCGCATGGTAGTACTTGGAATCATGCCTGTAAATGAGAAGGTTTCCATCGACAAGGGAATCGATATCTGGGCAAATTTCGGTACAAATTTCTTCCTTGAGAGAAGAGAAGCCGGAGTTTTCAACATTGGTGAAGGCAAGGGTTATATAGAGGTTGACGGCGAGAGATTTGAACTTGGATATGAGGACTGCCTTTATATCACAAAGGGCGTAAAGGAGGTTTACTTCGGAAGCCTTGATCCTAAGGCTCCGGCAAAGTTCTTTGTCGCATCAACACCGGCACATAAGGCATGCAAGACTACCTTCCTTTCATATGATAAGGCTAACCACAGACCGATGGGAGCTGCAGAGACCTCTAACAAGAGAACCATCAATCAGTTCATCCATCCTGATGTACTTGAGACCTGCCAGCTTTCAATGGGCATTACAGCCCTTGATCCCGGAAGCGTATGGAACTCAATGCCATGCCATACCCACGAGCGCAGAATGGAAGTCTACACCTACTTTGAGGTTCCTGAGAATGATGTTGTAATGCATTTCATGGGACAGCCGGAGCAGACCAGAAACATCGTTATGAAGAACTATGATGCGGTTATTTCTCCTTCATGGTCAATACACTGCGGATGCGGTACTTCAAACTATGCATTCATCTGGGCAATGGGCGGTGAAAACCAGGCCTTCGACGACATGGATAATTTAAAGCCTGTCGATCTTAAATAATTAAATATTAAGCAAAGTTGTAACTAAAGTTAAACAAAAGTGTTTCTCGGAGTTGATCTATGAAGTTTAACAATTTGTTTATATCATCGGTTTCAGCCTGCTTCGAACTTTGTAATACTGCTCCCTATTATGCGGAGCAGTCTTACGATGTGGAGCTTAATGGCAAAAAGGTTCTCAGCAGCGTAAAAACAAATGTTTTTTCACTGTTCGATCTTGAACCTGATACTGAATATGAGGTCAGTGTCGGAGCTGACACCTGCCGCTTTAAGACCTCTGTGGAATCTGCAGCACTCAATGTAAAGGATTTCGGAGCTAAGGGAGACGGCAAAGCAGATGATACGATCTCTATTCAGAATGCCATTATCTGCTGCCCCGCAGGCGGAAGAGTAAAAGTGGAAGCCGGAACCTATATAGTTGGACCTATCACGCTTTTAAGTGATATCACACTTGAATTATGTGAAGGCGCAGTGCTTCTGGGAAAGACCAATGAGTCTGATTACCCGGTACTTCCGGGAGAGATCCATGATGCCGCGACCGGCAGGGAGATACAGGTATCTACCTGGGAGGGTGATCCTTTCCCGTGTCATCAGAGTTTCATAAATGCCTATAGCGCACACAACATCAAGGTCGTAGGACGAGGCGTTATAGATGGAAATGCCCAGAACTCTACATGGTGGATCAACCCGAAGCAGAGAAAGATCGGAAGACCCAAATTGGTTTTCCTCAATCAGTGCGAGGACGTCATTTTCCATGGCATCACAGGCAGAAATTCTGCTTCCTGGAATCTTCATCCTTTCTTCTCAAAGAATATAAGCTTCTACGATACGGCAGTTGAGGCTCCGAGCAACAGCCCTAATACGGATGGTTCAGATCCTGAATCCTGTGATCATGTAAATTACATAGGTGTAAGGTTCTCGGTAGGAGATGACGCTATTGCCATCAAGGCCGGAAAGATGTATATGGGAATGAAATATCAGACACCGGCAGACCATCACGTTATAAGAAACTGTCTTATGGAATATGCCCACGGCGGAGTCGTCCTTGGCAGCGAGATGTCCGGAGGAGTAAGGAATCTTACCGTAAGTCAGTGCTATTTCCTGCATACAGACCGCGGACTTCGCATCAAAACCAGAAGAGGAAGAGGAAAGTATGCCATTATAGACAACATGGAGTTCTCCAACATTATGATGGATAATGTAAAAACTCCTTTTGTCATAAATATGTATTATTTCTGCGATCCTGACGGCAGGGATGAATGGGTTCAGAAGAAGACTGCTAGCCCTGTAGACGATACGACGCCTTACATTGGTTCCTTTGTATTTAAGGATATTGAGTGTAAGGAATGTGAGTGGGCAGCCTGCTATGCATACGGTCTTCCGGAACAGCCTATTAAATCCGTAAGCTTTGAAAACATAAGCTTTAATTTCAAGGAGGATGCCGGAAAGGGACAGCCGGCCATGATGGAAGGCTGTGCCGAGGATACCTCCAGGCTGGGACTTTATTTCAACAATGTTGAGAAGATAAGTCTTAAAAATGTTTCCATCGAAGGTCAGGACGGAGATAGCTTCATTTTTGAAAACGTCGGAACTAAGGAAATTAAGTAGGGGCCCATATGAATACGATTGAAAAATATGTGGAGCGACTTATGGCCGATTCCACACCGGACAAACCACTCTGGAATATTGAGAAGATCGCGCAGGGTAAGATCAACGGCTGGAATTATATTGACGGCTGTATGATGATAGCCCTCTTAAATCTCAATCAGATAACAGGTGAAGAGCGCTATTTCGATTTTGCCGAGAGCTTCATCGATTACTATGTATTTGATGACGGCAGCATGCGCGGATATAAGGAAGAGGAGTATAACCTCGACAATATCTGCGAGGGAAGAGTGCTTTTCGATCTCTATAAAAAAACAGGCAAGGAAAAATACCGTAAGGCCATAGAAGTGCTGCACGGACAGCTCTTAAGACAGCCGCGTACCGAGGAAGGAAATTTCTGGCACAAGCAGATCTATCCAAACCAGGTATGGCTTGACGGTCTTTATATGGCCCAGGTGTTCTATACCAAATATACAACTGAGTACAACAACTGTGCTGACTATCCTGATATAGCAAATCAGTTTGCCAATGTCAGAAAGCACATGTACGATGAAAAAACAGGACTTTACAGGCATGGATACGATGCAAGCAAAAAGGCCTTTTGGGCAGAAGCCGACGGAAGATCACACAATCCGTGGCTGAGATCGCTCGGATGGTTCTCGGCAGCCCTGGTCGATGTCATTGCAAATGCTGACGCCGGACACGATGAGTTTACCGGCCCGCTTAAAACGATGGCAGCTGAGCTTGCGGGAAATCTTGTTAAATATATAGACAAGGAAACGGGAATGCTTTATCAGGTACCGGATCAGCCGGGACGTGAGAAGAACTATCCCGAGACCTCCGGTTCATCTATGGCAGCATATTTCTTTATCAAGGGAGCAAGGCTGGGAATACTTGATAAGTCATATGTTGAGATCGGTAAGAATATATTCAGCAGCATCAGTGACCGTTATCTTTCCGAAAAGGACGGCAAGCTTAATTTAGGCGGAATATGCCTTGTTGCCGGACTCGGACCTGAGAATAATAGAAGAAGAGACGGCAGCTACGAATATTATATGTCGGAGCCTATCGTTGAAAATGATGCAAAGGGCGTGGCACCGTTCCTTATGTGCTACACCGAACTGCTGCTGGCCGAGAAGGCTTAAAAGAAACTATAAATTTTAGGAGGATAAAACAATGAGCGCATTTGATCTTAATGGCAAGGTTGCATTGGTTACAGGCGGAGCACATTCAATAGGTTTTTCTATCGGCCTCGGACTCGCAAAGGCAGGAGCCACTATCTGCTTTAACTGCTCAAGCGAGGGCAGCAAGGAAAAGGGAATAGCTACTTATAAGGCTGAGGGCGTTGAGGCTCACGGCTATGTTGCGGATGTTACCGATGAGGCAGCGGTTACAAAGCTTGTTGCCACTATCCGCGAGGAGGTTGGCATTATTGACATCCTCGTAAATAATGCCGGAATAATCAAGCGTATTCCTATGATCGAGACCAGCCTTGAGGATTTCTCAAAGGTTATTGACGTAGACCTTATCGCTCCGTTTATCGTAAGCAAGGCTGTTATTCCGGGAATGATCGAAAAGGGCCATGGCAAGATCATCAACATCTGCTCTCTTATGAGTGAGCTTGGAAGAGAGACAGTTTCTGCTTATGCAGCCGCAAAGGGCGGACTCAAGATGCTCACAAGAAACATCTGCTCAGAGTACGGTGCTTACAACATCCAGTGCAACGGCATCGGACCAGGCTACATCGCTACTCAGCAGACAGCACCTTTAAGAGAGATCCAGCCTGACGGAAGCCGTCATCCTTTCGACCAGTTCATCCTTGCAAAGACTCCTGCGGGACGCTGGGGCAATGCAGACGATCTTACAGGACCTGCAGTATTCCTTGCATCTGACGCAAGTAATTTTGTAAACGGACAGATCCTTTATGTAGACGGCGGAATCCTTGCTTATCTTGGAAAGCAGCCGTAATTGCAGCTTGAGAATTTTATGTAAAGAATGCATAAAAAGTTTAAACATTGGCAGAAAAAAACTGTAACAAACTATAATTAACTGTTATAATTAAAATGACAGAAAATCGAATTCCCTGCCGGAGATAAGATCCGGCAGGGGCTTCATAAAAATTGAAGGGGGCGATCCACATGAAACCATTTATGGACAAGGACTTCCTGCTTGAGACAGAAACAGCCAAAAAGCTGTTTCATGATTATGCGGAAGTAACACCGATACTTGATTATCACTGCCATATCAATCCTAGAGAGATCTACGAGGACAGAAAGTTTGAGAACATCACTCAGGTATGGCTCGGCGGCGATCATTATAAGTGGAGACAGATGCGTTCAAACGGCATCGATGAGAAGTACATTACCGGAGATTCAACAGACCGCGAGAAGTTCCAGAAATATGCGGAGACACTTGAAAAAGCTATCGGAAATCCTCTTTATCACTGGAGCCATCTTGAGCTGCAGCGTTATTTTGGTTTCTATAAGCCATTAAGCGGAAAGACTGCCGGAGAGGCTTGGGATATTGCAAATGCTGCCCTTCAGAGAGACGACATGACGGTCCGCAACCTTATCAGAAAGTCAGGAGTTAAGCTTATCTGCACCACAGACGATCCTGTAGATACCCTGGAGTGGCATGAGAAGATCGCTGCAGACGACAGCTTCGAGGTACCTGTACTTCCTGCATGGCGTCCTGACAAGGCTATGAATGTTGAAAAGCCTGAGTATCCTGAGTACATCGCAAAGCTTGCAGAGGTAAGCAGTGTTGAGATCGGTAACTTTAAGTCACTTATCGAGGCACTTAAGGTACGTATGGATTACTTCGCAAAGAGAGGCTGCTGCGTATCAGACCATGCTCTTGAGTATGTAATGTATGCTCCTGCAACAGATGAAGAGCTTGATGCCATCTTTGCAAAGGGCGTTGCAAATGAGCCTATCACCCGCGAGGAAGAGCTTAAGTTCAAGTTCTCATTCATGATCAGTGTAGCTAAGCAGTACAACAAGCTCGGATGGGCTATGCAGCTTCACTATGGCTGCAAGAGAGACAACAACCAGCTTATCTACAAGGCTATGGGACCTGATACAGGTGTTGACTGCATCAACAACTATGCGCCTTCATCAGAACTTGCTGATTTCATGAATACTCTCATTTCAACAAATGAGCTTCCGAAGACCATCATTTACAGCCTTAATCCTAACGACAACCAGGCTATCGGAACTATCCTCGGCTGCTTCCAGGGTCCTGAGACAGCAGGAAAGATCCAGCAGGGTTCGGCATGGTGGTTCAATGATCACAAGCAGGGCATGATGGATCAGATGATCAGCCTTGCAAACCTTGGACTTTTAGGCAATTTCATCGGTATGCTTACAGATTCAAGAAGCTTCCTTTCATATACACGTCATGAGTATTTCCGCCGCATTCTCTGCAATCTTATCGGTGGCTGGGTAGAAAACGGAGAGTTCCCGGATGACGAGGAGCAGCTTGGAAATATTATCAAGGACATTTCATATCGCAATGCTGTAAGGTATTTCGGTTTTGATCTCGATCCTGAGGAAAAGCTTAACAAGTAAGGCCATAAATTATTATAAGAGGGGGAATTTACAATGGATTTATTAAATTATGAGGTGCTTAAGAAATCCGGATATCAGGGTTATATTCTTGAGGACGCTCCAGTAAAGGTCATGCAGTTTGGTGAGGGAAACTTCCTCAGAGCTTTCGTTGATAACTTCTTCGATATTGCCAATGAGAAGGCAGGCTTCAACGGCAAGGTTGCTCTTGTACAGCCTCTTTCAATGGGCCTTACAGATATGATCAATGCTCAGGAAGGTCTTTACACACTTTATCTCAGAGGTTCTGAGAAGGGCGTAAAGGTAGATGACAAGAGAGTCATCTCATCCTGCAAGTGCTGCATCAACCCATATGAGTCATTTGACAAGGTCCTTGAGCTTGCTGTAAGCGACGATCTTGATATCGTTGTTTCAAATACCACAGAGGCAGGTATCGTTTACGATCCTGAGGCTAAGTTTGATCAGGTTCCGCCTGT
Source organism: Eubacteriales bacterium (assembly GCA_030531385.1). GTDB lineage: Bacteria > Bacillota > Clostridia > Lachnospirales > Lachnospiraceae > Avilachnospira. Next base: position 4,487 of record JAUNNP010000005.1, on the reverse strand, counting down.
AAGCTTCCCGGGAAAGCTTACAAGAGTTCTTTATGAGCGCTTCAAGGCAGGAAAGAAGGGCCTTGTTATCCTTAGCTGCGAGCTTATTGATGACAACGGCAAGGAGCTTCTTAAGTGCGTAAACCAGCACATCGATGACTGGGGACTTGGCGCAGACTTCAAGAAGTGGGTCAATGATGAGAACATTTTCTGCTCAACACTTGTTGACCGTATCGTACCGGGCCGCATCCGTGACGCTGAGGAAGTTGCAAAGCTTGAGGAAATCAACGGATACAAGGATAACCTCCTTGATGTTGGTGAAGTATTCGGCGTATGGATCATTGAAGGACCTGACGGACTTGAGGACAGACTTCCTTTCAAGAAGGCAGGCGTAAACGTTCACGTTGTTCCTAATGTAACACCTTATAAGCATCGTAAGGTTCGTATCCTTAACGGCGCACATACAGCATTCGTACTTGGCGCATATCTCGGCGGTTTTGATATCGTACGTGACTGCATGCACAATGATACCGTTCGCGGCTTCATGAACAAGGTCCTCTATGATGAGGTCATTCCTACATTAAAGCATGAGCTTGACGAGGATGATCTTAAGGAGTTCACGGCAGCTGTATCAGACAGATTCAATAACCCGTTCGTTAACCACGAGCTTCTCAGCATTTCACTTAACTCAACATCCAAGTGGAAGGCAAGAGATCTTCCGTCATTCATGAACTACTATGAGGAGTTCGGAAAGCTTCCGGCTGCTCTTACCATGAGCCTTGCAGCTTACATTGCCTTCTATTCAAATGATATTCAGAGAAAAGAAGACGGAGCTCTTATCAACAAGAGACCTAAGGGCAATGAGTATAAGGTAATGGATGACCAGTGGGTTCTCGATTTCTACTATGATCATAAGGATGACAGCGCTGAGGCACTTGTAAAGGCTGTTCTTACAAATGAGAAGATGTGGGATCAGGATCTTACAAAGCTTCCGGGCTTTGAAGAGATGGTACTTGCAGACCTTAAGCTTATCCGTGAGAAGGGCGCAGAGGCTGCATACGCAACAGTTCTTTAATAGTATCAGAGCTGAAGAGGAAATATTGTGATGAGTAAAATTATTCAGATCATGGGTCAGGACAACGTAGTAGTTGCCCTGCACCCGATCTCAAAGGGTGAAGAGTTTACAGTCGGCACAGAGACAGTCGTTGCCCAGATGGATATCCCTCAGGGTCATAAGATGTCAGTTAAGCCGATCAAAAACGGTGAAGATATTATCAAGTATGGCTTCTCTATCGGACATGCTACCGAGGATGTTCCGGCCGGAACCTGGATGCACACACATAATGTTCATACCAATCTTTCGGGTGAGATAGAGTACAGCTATCATCCGCATGTTGTACCGGTAGCACCGGTTGAGCCTGAGACCTTCAACGGCTTCATGCGCAAGGACGGAAGAGCCGCTATCAGAAATGAGATCTGGATCATTCCTACAGTTGGATGTGTAAATGATATTGCCAAGAAGATGGTAAAGGACAACCAGGATCTGGTAACAGGTACCATTGAGGGTCTTTACACCTTCCCGCATCCTTATGGCTGCAGCCAGACCGGAGAGGACCATGCACAGACAAGAAAGCTTCTTGCGGCACTTACACGTCATCCAAATGCTGCGGCAGTTCTCGTACTCAGCCTTGGCTGTGAGAACCTGACACACGAGCAGTTCCTTGCAGAGCTTGGCGACTACGATCCTGACAGAGTTAAGTTCCTTACCTGCCAGGAGGTCGAGGATGAGTTTGAGGCAGGAAGAGAGCTCCTTACAGAGCTTGCTGCTTATGCAGCTCAGTTCAAGCGTGAGCCTATTCCGGTAAGCAAGCTTGTTGTAGGTATGAAGTGCGGCGGATCGGACGGACTTTCCGGCATTACAGCCAATCCGACAGTAGGACGCTTCAGCGACCTTATGGTAGCAAGAGGTGCCAGCACCGTTCTTACCGAGGTTCCTGAGATGTTCGGAGCTGAGGGCATACTTATGAACCGCTGCGTAAATGAAGAGATATTCAACAAGGCTGTTAAGATGATCAACGGCTTCAAGAATTACTTCATCAGCCATCACGAGGTAGTTTATGATAACCCAAGCCCGGGCAACAAGCAGGGCGGTATCACTACTCTTGAGGATAAGAGCTGCGGATGCGTTCAGAAGGGTGGAACAGCACCTATCATGGACGTACTTGACTACGGCGATCCGCTTGTAACACCGGGTCTTAATATGCTTTATGGACCCGGAAACGATCTTGTAAGCTCAACTGCAATGACGGCAGCAGGAGCACACATGATCCTCTTTACAACAGGACGCGGTACACCGTTTGGGGCTCCGGCACCAACACTCAAGATCGCTACAAATACCCAGCTTGCTGAAAAGAAGAAGGGCTGGATCGACTTTAACGCAGGTCCTGTAGCTGATGGCGAGAGCCTTGATGATGCAGGAAAGAGACTTCTCGATCTTGTTATCGAGGTCGCAAGCGGCAAGAAGACACGTACCGAGGAGAAGGGCTTCCGTGAGATAGCTATCTTCAAGGACGGAGTAACACTGTAATAAATTTTTAATTATAAACTCTATATAAGGAGGGCAGAACAATGAACACAGAAATGAATGAGAAGCTCGCTGCTTATGGCGTAGTTCCGGTAGTAGTACTTGAGGATGCAAAGGATGCAAAGCCACTTGCTGACGCTCTTATGGCAGGCGGACTTGGCTGCGCAGAGGTTACATTCCGTACAGCAGCTGCTGAGGAGTGCATCAAGATCATGTCAGCAGCATATCCTGAGATGCTTGTTGGAGCAGGCACAATTCTTTCAACAGAGCAGGTTGACCGTGCGGTTGCTGCAGGCGCTAAGTTTATCGTCAGCCCGGGATTCGATCCTGAGGTAGTTGATTACTGCATCGCTAAGGACATTCCGATATATCCGGGTACTGTAACACCTTCTGAGGTAGCTCAGGGCGTTAAGCGCGGACTTAAGGTTCTTAAGTTCTTCCCTGCTGCTCAGTACGGCGGAGTAGATACGATCAAGGCTCTTACAGCTCCTTACACAGATGTTAAGTTCATGCCTACAGGCGGTGTAAGCGCAAAGAATCTTGCTGATTATCTTGGCTTCAAGAAGATCATTGCATGCGGCGGAAGCTGGATGGTTAAGGGTGATCTCGTTAAGGCCGGCAACTTTGCAGAGATCGAGAGACTCACAAAGGAAGCAGTTGATCTTGTAAAGCAGATCAGAGGCTAATTGACAAAAATAGGTAAATGACGGTCCGGCGCTTATGAAATTTAAACTTAAGTGCCGGGCAGTTAAAAAAATTTATATCAGTTATATGTCTAATAAGAAGGGGCGATTATCATGAATTTAAATTTAAGACCTGCAGAAGAGTGTAAGTTTGATGCCGTATCACTTGGAGAAGTTATGCTTCGTCTTGATCCGGGCGAGGGACGTATCCGTACAGCAAGATCCTTCCGTGCTTGGGAAGGCGGCGGAGAGTACAATGTTACCCGTGGTCTTCGCAGATGCTTTGGTCTCAGAACTGCGATCATCACAGCATTCGCAGACAATGAGGTTGGTAAGCTTATGGAGGACTTCATCCTTCAGGGCGGCGTTGACACATCACTTATCAAGTGGGCAAAGACAGACGGCATCGGACGTATCTGCAGAAATGGTATCAACTTCACAGAGAGAGGATTTGGTATCCGCGGAGCAGTAGGATGCTCAGACCGTTTCAATACAGCTATTTCACAGGCTAAGCCTGAGGACTTCGATTTCGATTACATCTTCGGCGAGCTCGGTGCAAGATGGCTTCACACAGGCGGAATCTATGCAGCTCTTTCAGAGCAGTCATGCGAGACCGTTATCGCAGCTATTAAGGCAGCTAAGAAGTACGGCACAGTTGTTTCTTATGACCTCAACTATCGTCCTTCAATGTGGAGCGCTATCGGCGGACAGGCTAAGGCTCAGGAAGTTAACAAGGAGATCGCTCAGTACGTTGACGTTATGATCGGTAATGAGGAAGACTTCACAGCATGCCTTGGATTCGAGATCGAGGGCAACGATGCTAACCTTAAGGAGCTCAACCTTGACGGTTATAAGAAGATGATCAACGAGGCAGCTAAGACCTATCCTAACTTCAAGGCTGTTGCTACAACACTTAGAACAGTTAAGACCGCTACAGTTAATGACTGGAGCGCTATCTGCTGGGCTGACGGTGAGATCTACAAGGCTAAGGATTACAAGGGTCTTGAGATCATGGACCGTGTAGGCGGCGGCGATTCCTTCGCATCAGGTCTTGTTTATGGTCTTATGACAACAGGCGATGCAGAGCTCGCAGTTAACTATGGTGCAGCTCACGGCGCACTTGCTATGACAACTCCTGGCGATACCAGCATGGCATCAAAGAAGGAAGTTGAAGCTATCATGGGCGGCGCAGGCGCAAGAGTTCAGAGATAAGTTTAAAACTATTTGTTGACAAACAAAAT
>JAUNNP010000202.1 GCA_030531385.1 Eubacteriales bacterium | reverse complement strand
ATAACAACGGTAGGCCGTAAGAGCAACGTCAGGCTGAAAGGACAGAGGAGTAAAAGAATGATAAAGGCAATATGCACAGATCTTGATGGAACACTTATTCCATATACTGCGGATGGAATTTCGGAAAGCGTGCTGGAGCTCGCAAGAGAGTGTAAGAGAAAAGGGATATACTTTGTGCCGGCGACGGGGAGACCTATAGCCAGTATGCGAAAGCAGTTTGCCCCGGTCATGGAAGAGTGCTGCTATATTTGCGACAACGGTGCCACGGTGTTCGAGGGAGGGCACAAGCTGCTTGGCAGCACGGCGATGCCCCGCGAAGCGGCGATTGCGATCGCCGAGGATTTCTGGAACAATACCGATGGCCAGGGCGAGATCAATTTCTCGGGAGTGTGGGAGAGCTATCTTATGTGCAGGCCGCACAGGAACAATAAAAGCGGTTATTCCATGGAGGAGCGTCTGCACTCAAATGGAAGCATCTGCAATGTTATCCGCAGCTTTTCGGATATAAAGGAGGACATAATCAAGGTCTCCGTGTTTCTTGGAAACGGAGTTGCCGCCTATGCGGACCGCTTCATTGATAAGTGGAGCGAGTATAATTGTTCGGTGGCAGGGCTTTACTGGATAGACACAGGCTGCGCGACAAAGGGTACCGGAGTTAAGAAATTCTGTGAGGTAAAGGGGCTCGAGCTTTCAGAGGTGGCAGCATTTGGAGATAATTACAATGATGTGCCGATGCTGGATATAGCGGGGACCTCATACATAATGGAATCGTCGGCAGAAGAACTTAAGAAAAGATACGCCCTCCGGACTGATGATCCGGAAGGCGTGATGCGCAGGATACTGGCATCCTGCTGAATTTTTTTATAAGCCATTAGCATGATCACGGATCGTTCTGCACTTCGTGCTTTCACGATCCTCACGGATATTACTTAAGGCATGCGGCGACCGGCACTTTGACCACGATCTTGCGGATGGCCGCAGGAGCCTCTGTGGTCTGAACTGCCGGAATATGAACGTCCCATGGGAAATATACGGCATAGGTCCCGACATTCATCTCGATGGTGCCTTCCTTTACATTACGGTTGTTCTTATAGAAGCAGATATCTCTTGGAGTGCCGAGAAGGTCTTCATCGATAACATTTGTACCGTCATCGTCATAATAGCAGGCGCGCTCGGGACCGCCTGCGGCAAGAAACTGGACATCGATGTTCACACGGTGTATCTCGGGACGAAGGGTGTCTCTTGGGGCTGTGGTCAGGTCAAGCACCTGAAGGATCATCGGAACGCCGTCTAAGGTGATATCAAATTTACCAGGCTCATGTGAAGCAAGATCAGTCTCCTTCAGAAAACGGATGGCACTCCTTAGCGGACCCGGGAGAACGGCAAGCTGTTCTTCAAACATTGGGTTGTTGACATTTCCGTAAAACATAGGCTTCCTCCATAGTATAATGAACATTTCGAAATATTTATCCGGCCTGTGCGGCATGAGTAAAAAAAGAAAAATCAGAATAATTATAAAAAGCGAAATATGGAAAGTCAATTACAGTTGATGCATGGAGCTGTCATTTCAATAAAGAGAAAGTTCAAGTGAACTTTTGTGCATTTTCACCAATATCCAACCCGCTAAAAAGCCTTGAAGATGTAAAAAATGTATGTTAAAATTCAAATGATATTTACGTGGGGGGAGAAGCTGCATGTCATTGGCAGTCAACCAACCTGTGTATCACAGAAATCAATATTTTTTCTGAAAAAATTTAAGGAAGAGGAAAAGACACTATGAAAAAACAGATTGCGGTAGTACTTGCAACAGCACTCACAGCTGCCTCACTTGCAGCATGCGGCG
>JAUNNP010000082.1 GCA_030531385.1 Eubacteriales bacterium | reverse complement strand
ATGAAATTTATGCAAAGTATTTCACAGAGAAGCCGGCTCGTTCCTGTGTTGCGGTTAAGGCACTGCCTAAGAACCTGCTCTGCGAGGTAGAGGTTATTGCAGAGATTTAAAATTTGTCGGAGTACAAATATATATATGTCAAAAGGGCTCGTATGGTTGGTTGTAGATATGCTTACATATCAACTATACGGGCCTTTATTTTAAGAAAATTAGCAACACTAAGGTTTCATATTTATGTTATTCTGTAAAAGATGTTTTGGAAATAAATAAAAGCTGAATAAAGTATGGAACGATGCACAGCTTTGACAGAGGAAAATATATACATATGAGCGGAATAAAGACTGAAATCAAGGATACAGAAAAGCTTGAGTCGGATGCGGTTGTTAATGCCGTTAAAGATGTGGTAGGAACTAAGCCGGAGGATATCAAAAACATTCAAGAAGACTCTGGTGAGCTTACGAGCGTTGACGAGACTTTTTCTGAGACGGGTGACATGATCGTTTCTATCGGCACAACTGATAAAAACGATGTCATTACACTTGATTTAAGCAAGGCACCGCATATGCTGATCTGTGGGTTTACAGGAACAGGTAAAACAGCATTTGTTCAGACTATTCTGTCAGATATTTTATCTAAGAAGTCACCAAAGGATGTAAGGATTATTATCTTGGATTCCAAAGGGGTGGAATACAGCTGCTTTTCAGGCATAGAACATTTATTAACTGCATTAATTCATGACAAGCAAAGGGCATTAAGTGCCATGAACTGGCTTATAGCTGAAGAACAAAGACGGTTACAGCTGTTTGCAAATTCAGTCAGTAAAGATATTTATAAATATAATAATAAATGTAAAACCATTGAAGCCGGTGATGAAATGAAGCTTCCGGAGATCTTTTATGTAATAGATGATTTTTCAATGCTGGAGCTTGATAAAAGTGAAATGCAGACATTGCTGGGTATTATTCAAAACGGAAGGATCACCGGAATACATATTATACTCATCTCATCGGTCGTATCAAGAAAGGCCCTCCCGGGTGAACTGATCATGGTCATTCCATGCCGGATTTGTTTCAGGCTCAATTCAAAAACGGAATCCAAGTATATATTTGGAAAGTCTGGGGCTGAGTACTTACTTGTTCCGGGCAAGATAATATACAGCTATTACGGAGATTTATATAAATTACGGAGTGCTTATACAGAGTACGAAGACATAGAAGCTGCTATGATAAAGGTTAGATCAGTTTCTCAAGATATAGATGAATTGAACAGCCCCGAAGGCTATCAGCTTACAAAGAGGTCTGAGGATGCAGAAGCTTTTACAGAAGGACTTTCTGATAGTTACGATGAGTTTATATGCGATGCGGCTTTATTGACAATCACTTCACAGAACGCTTCTATAGGCGCGTTGCAGCGATAGTTTAAAATCGGTTTCAATAGGGCAGCAAAGATGATGGACCAGCTTTACGAGCTGGGGGTAGTCAGCAATGGAGAAGGAGCGCAAGAACGGCAGATTCTTATGACAGAGGAGCAGTGGGAAATCATGTGGGAATCCAAAAAGTTTAAAAAACCCAGCGTTCCAACAGAAAACATTGATGAAGAAATCAAAATGGAGCGATATGCCGAGAAAGATAAGAAGGCGGCAATCATTTACACATCAACACATCATGGAAATACAAAGAAGCTTATTGACGCCATAGTTGCAAAGCATGAGGTCACTCTGATCGATGCTACCAAAGAGACAAAGGCAGATCTTAATGAATTTGATATTATAGGTATTGCATCCGGTATTTACTTCGGAAACTTCCATAAGAGTATCATTTCGTTTGTTGAGGATAATCTTCCGGATGAAAAGAAGGTCTTTCTGATGTCTACTTATGGGAATGCAACAGGAGAGAAAGAGATCCGCAGTGTGCTAAAAGCAAAGAAAGCGGAAATTGCGGGCAGCTATGGCTGTAAGGGTTATGATACATTTGGACCGTTCAAGCTGGTGGGCGGAATCGCCAAGGGGCATCCGACAGAGGAAGAGCTGCAGGGTACGGTCAACTTCTTTGAGGGATTATTAACATAGGACCGGTATGTATTGGATCAATATCGGGTCGTCATCATGTGGAAAGCTATATATAAGCTGGCCGTCTGTTAAAGCAGGCGGCCTTTTGTGATATTTTTGTCTGTCTTTAAAGGTCTCTCGGCAAGCGACCTGATATTTGAGCCCGTCTGGTAGAATAAGGCCATCATAAGAAATGAAGAAGACAAAATAAACCTGACATCACCAAAGAGGCCCGGTGCGGCAGAGGCAGAGAGTGATGCAGCAGACCTTGATGAACAGGTTAATAAGAATGAGTAGGAGTGCATATGTACGGTGCAATTTACGGGGACATCATAGGAAGCAGATTTGAGTTTGACAGAGGCGGAAATACGAAGGACTTTGAGTTTTTCACCAAGGAAGATGATTTTACGGAATGACCGTCCGCATCCTCATAGACGGCAGGCAGTACCTTACGGAGGATATTGATGTGGTACTTGAAGAGTTCGACCAGACTAGAAGGCACTTCGCGGATGACGAAATGGCAGCATCGGAAGCCTTGAATTAAGAGTGTTCTCATTTAGACAAGGTTCATATAAGGAATGGGAATGTTGTTGACAGGGCGGGAATCTGATAGAATATCATGCAAGAGGCGAAATGTAGACGGTTGCAGCATTGGAGTACAGATGACAGAAGAAGATCAGGTGGGCATGAATTTGAAGCTGATATGCATCATCGCAATTATCGTGTTTGCGATCTGGGCCGGATTTGCAGGCTCCAAGCGGTATAAAATAGCTAAATTTGAAAAGGAATGGCATGCATATGCGGCAAATGTCGAGGCTATGCTTCCGGACCGCGTGAGCGAAAAATATCCTGAGATCGCTCAGTTTGATATCAGATCGATGCCGGAGCTTATTACGCATAAATATGATGGAGGGTGGTATTATCTCTTTAATGTCGATATAAACGTACATCTTGTTATGGATGCTTCGTGCAGCAGCATGTCTGCCATACAGCGGTGTTACGAACTTGATCATATCCAGCAAGACATAGTACATATGGGAGATTCAATAAAGGAAGAGTATACCCCAGAGTATGCCGAGGAATGTGCCGGGAGCAGCATTTCAATAGCGAATGATTACTATGGCAATGAAAGTACCGAGCGGAGCCTGACAGCTGAATTTAATGACGGAAAGCGTTACAAGGCTTCACTCGACAGATTTGGATACATATACGGGATCCTGGAAGAGACCACTAATCAGTACTATAGTCGTGAGGAGACTTTCAGCGGCGGCGTATTCCGTTCTGAATATGTTTTAGACAGGAATGGCACATCATATTCCGGTTATTCCGGCAGCAGTTCCTCAGGAAATGTCAATACCGGCAGTGATAAAACAGTGAACAGCTCATCCGGTGGAAGTGGTAAAACATCATCGGGCTCGGGGAAGAAGCATACATTCAGTGATTCTTATTCTGAAGGCTATGATAATATATACATGGATGAGGATTATGACGAGGAAAGATACGAGAGGGATCCTGATTATGCCAGCGGTGTTGACGATGCCATGGATGATGACGGTGACTGGTGAATCAGAAACCATAACCTATATCGGGGAGTGAGGAACAGCCGCATGCCAACGATCATTCAGACTTTAGATAAACTGCAGATGTCGAAATTCAGGTCAAGCTTTTACCTCACGAAGAAGGAGAAGGCCTATATCGCGGAGAAGGGCATGGACACCGTGCACCGTCACGCGGCGGATTTTGTGAGGATGAAGCTGGCTGCGCCTGCCCAGCCAAATGACGGAAAGCAGACTCCAATGCATGGACATCCGGCATTTAAGGCGTGGTATAAGGTAAGACCGGACAGGGAACTGACCGAGGATGAGCAGAGCCGGATCGTCAATCTGATGATGGCGTGGATAGAGAGAAACAATATATAAATTAAGGTGAGCAAAGAAGGAGTCGGATATGGGCTTTCTTGAAAAAATGGCGCTTGCGGCGGGGCTTAATTCGCTGGCGAATATTGAGAGGAATACGGCAGTTACTGCAAGGAGCGCAGCTGCAATGAACAGTCCGGATTATCAGGCACAGCTCGACGCGCTCATAGCACAGGTCAACCATGCATTTAAAGCTTCGGGCTGCGATGCTGAGTACGGAAATGTATTTGTGTTCGGGCTCGCTGATTATACCGATGAGGTGATAAAGCTTACCGAGATGAAGACCTACATGCTTGAATATCTGTGTCTCGGGGGAAAGCCGGAAATCGTCCAAGGGTATTTTGCCGGGCCGGAGCGGGCAAAGAAATACTATGCAAGTGCCCTGTTCTTAAAGGAGCAGCATGCCATGGACAGGCAGGATGAGTACAGTGTGTATATGTCTGACCCTGAGGATCTGATCGGTATATATAACATTGATAACGATACACATTTTGATCCTGAGGATTATTACACGGGTTGACCGGGGATCGGAGGATGAAATGGAAGGGGTGGGCTGATATGAACAGAAAATACAGCCGCGAGGACGATGATGAAACAGTATAAATTACTCGGCGCAGATGGGAGTATATATCTTTCTGATACACCCGGAGAATATGGCGGAAACAGTAAACAAAGAGTTTATGGTAGAATGAATTGCGGCACGAAACTGGCGTCGATGCGCAGATTCCCCAGTAAATACGAACAGTCGCGTGTGTTCTTTGCAGATGAAAAGACAGCATTGGCAGCAGGATACCGTCCCTGCGGCAACTGCCTGAGGCAGAAATACAAGGAATATATGGCAGACCCGGAGGCGTACAAGGCAAAGTTCGATCTGTGAGTCTGGCTCTGATATCCAATATGGAGAATAGATGCAAGAGCACATATGGGACACCGGTGTACACCATACAGTGACAGACCACTTTTTGCGGGTGTTGAGGTTATGTAATCTGATATAACGAAGGTGGAACGGCGGCAACAGGGTACAGTTTGGGAAAGAAAACGACAGGAAGCTAAAGTTGAAAAAAACGGGTGTTGACGACATTGAACGCGGGATATACAGCGCCATATGCAGTCGTGACGGAATAAAGGCGAAGGAGATCGGGAAGTTAGTCCGGGCGGACAGGAGCACGGTCAATCACTATCTTTACAATTCTCCGTTTATGCATGAGCTGTGTTACCGGGATGATGATTTTTACTGGCATGGTCTGATCCGCCAGATGAGGCCGCATATCGGACTGGGCGATTTCTGCGGATATTACGGAAGCGTGAAGGAATTTCTGGGCATTGATGAGGAGGAATGGCTTAACCGGCTGACCGAGGGCTGCAGAAACATTGGCAGAAACCTGAATGATACAAGGGGCCTGTTCCATTCCTTCCGGGATGCCAGGGAGACCATGCGCAATCTGTTCACGGACATGGATGGAGTTTTTTTTGAAGACTGGGAGATCGCTTTTGAACTGCGGATCAACCGGGCGAGATATATCCGGATCTATGCGGATGTTCTGGTCATAACGGAGGATAAGGTCTTCTCATTGGAGTTCAAGATGAAGGATGTGATCGATCCGGATGAGGTATCGCAGGCGGCCAAGTATGTGGCGTATCTGGAGGTGATCTTCGGCCCGGAGTACGATGTGATCCCGGCGCTGGTCCTTACGAAGGCGGCAGACTTGTATACCTACAAGGAACTTTATCATTCGACTGCGGAGATCCCGGTATGCTCAGGCGATATGCTGTTCAACCTGTTTGATGAGTACCTGGGATTTCTGGAGGATTGAAAATAATACAGGGAGGCAGGAAACAACATGAGAGACATACTGATCGTAGTAGACATGCAGAGACCGATCGGCAGCATCACGCTGATCGGTATCTGCACGGATATCTGTGTGATCTCAAATGCGATGCTGATCAAGGCATTTCTGCCAGAGTAGCCGATCAAAGTAGATCCTGTATGCTGTGCGGGCGTGACACCGGAAAGCCATGTGACGGCGCTGAATGCGATGAAGATGTGCCAGATCGAGGTGCTGTAACGAGAGGGAGAACATTTGTAAAGAAGATAAAATTCAGAATGGGAGTATGGTCATATGATATACAGAAAGCTTCCTCATGGTGAAGAACGGATTAGCGTGATCGGTATGGGTACCTCGGTCGCGGGAGAAATCTCTGAGGAGAAAGCCGCTGAGACATTTGCCTTTGCCATGGATCACGGAATCAACTATTTTGATCTTGCCGCCGGGCATGCCGCGATTTTTCCGGCGATGGGCAAGGCTATGGTGGGCCGGCGTAAGGATGTGATGCTGCAGGTTCACTTTGGGGCAGACTATACCTCCGGGGAATACGGTTGGAACTTAAGTCTCGACGGAGTTAAAAAATCCGTGGACTGGCAGCTTAAGAACCTGAGGACAGATTACATCGATTTCGGATTCATGCACTGTCTGGATGAGGATGGGGATCTGGATGCGTACGTGAAGAACGGTGTGCAGGACTACCTGCTGCAGTTGAAAGAGCAGGGCATTGTAAAGCATATGGGTCTTTCCACGCATTCACCGGCACTTGCGAACCGAGTGCTTGATATGGGGATCATTGATATGCTGATGTTCTCCATCAACCCAATGTATGACTACGGACAGGGGGATTATTCCATCGGCTGCACGAATGAACGGTATCTGCTGTATACGCGCTGCGAGAAGGAAGGCATCGGAATTTCAGTAATGAAGCCGTTTAACGGAGGCATTTTGCTAGATGCGAAGCAGTCGCCTTTCCATACTGCCCTGACACCGGCGCAGTGCATTCGGTATGCGCTGGACCGGCCGGGCGTCCTCACGGTCATGCAGGGAGCTGCGGATATCGCGCAGCTTGAGAAGAATCTGAAATATCTCGAAGCGACAGCGGAAGAGATGGACTATTCCGTGATCAGCAGACTGACACCGGACGAGACAAAGGGAAAATGTGTATACTGTAAGCACTGTCATCCGTGTCCGGCGGGGCTGAACATCGGTCTGATCAACAAATACTATGATCTGGCGAAGCTGGGGGATGTTCTGGCAAAGGAGCATTACCTGACGCTCGAGAAAACTGCCGCGGACTGCATCGGATGCGGACATTGCGACAGCCGGTGCCCGTTCAGTGTAAGGCAGTCTGAGCGCATGCAGGAGATTGAGAAGTATTTTGCATCGTGACACTTGTCTTTGCGCTGCTCACTGCGACCGTCAAGATAAATCGGATTATGTGAATTTAGAGATCAAGGAGGATTGTGATGGAATTAAAGGAATCAACGAACCCGACGATGAATAGCATCGGCGGCGGAAAGGCGGAGGATGGAAGCTGCGAAAAGGCGGAATCCAGGACAACCAACGCATGCGACGCTGGCTTCACCCGTGAGGATGCCCTCGCGCTTCTTAAGAAGTATAATCAGGACGCCTTCCACCTGCAGCACGCTTATACGGTGGAAGCCGTTATGAAGTGGTATGCGGCAGAGCTGGGCGCAGGGAATGAAGATTTCTGGGGTCTCTGCGGACTTCTGCATGACATCGACTTTGAGAACTGGCCGGAGGAACACTGCAAGAAAGCTCCGGAGCTGCTCGCAGAAATCGGCGCGAGTGATGCGCTGGTGCACGCAGTCGTAAGCCACGGCTACGGGATCTGCAGCGATGTAGAGCCGACAGCTCAGATGGAGAAGGTGCTCTTCGCGTCTGACGAGCTTACCGGGCTCATCGGCGCGGCGGCGCTCATGCGTCCGTCTAGGAGTTGCACTGATATGGAACTCAAGAGCCTCAAGAAGAAGTTCAAGGACAAGCGGTTCGCAGCGGGCTGCGATCGCGAGATCATCGCGAAAGGCGCGGAGGCGCTCGGCTGGGAACTGGATGAGCTTCTTGACAAGACCCTGAAGGCCATGGCAGCGACGGAAGCGGACATTCAAAAGGAAATGGGAAAGTAAGAAAGCGTTCCTAATGTCCACTTAAGGAAACCAAACCAGGAGTCATTAATCAGAATGAAAAGACAGGTTCAGATACACTGGGATACCGGTGCGTCCGAACCTGTTTTTTGTGCGATAAGGACATCAAGCGATTATTTCCCGAAAGTAAAGGAAGCTGCCGCATGCCAACGATCATTCAAACCTTAGATAAACTGCAGATGTCAAAATTCAGGTCAGGCTTTTATCTTACGAATAAGGAGAAGGCCTACATCGCGGAGAAAGGCATGGACACCGTGCGCCGGCACGCAGCGGATTTTGTGAGGATGAAGCTGGCCGCGCCTGCCCAGCCAAATGATGGAAGACAGACTCCTATGCACGGACATCCGGCATTTAAAGCGATGCATGCAACCGCGTGCTGCTGCAGGGGATGCCTTTATAAATGGTATAAGGTAAGACCGGACAGGGAACTGACCGAGGATGAGCAGAGCCGGATCGTTAATCTGATGATGGCATGGATAGAGAGAAATAATATATAACGAAACTGAAGTTAAAAAAAGGTTTTTGAAATATATCACAGATGACACTGCTCATATTTCAGAAAATATATGACTTTTTGAAATAACAGTGTTATAATGAATCCGGATATTTTAAGAATCGGAGAAAATGCTATGAGCAAAGCCGGAGAATACAAGAATAATCTTACGGGTTCAGCACAGTATAAATCTTTTAATCCTGTACCTCTGCCGCCGAAATTAAATATTGACAGTGATATGGTTCAGAAGCTGGTCAGTGCAAACCGTGAACTGGTAAAGCTTGATATGGCGGCCAAATATGTGCCCAATACAGAGCTGTTTGTATCCATGTATGTGAGGAAGGAAGCGCTGCTGTCATCTCAGATTGAAGGCACTCAGTGTACGCTTGACGATGTGCTGGATCCGGGAATGGATGAAAATGTAAATCTCGATGTAGGAGATGTGATCAATTATGTGAAGGCTGTCACATATGCCTTGAATCGAATGAAGGAGCTTCCTCTCTGCAACAGACTGTTCAGAGAAATACACAAAGAGTTGCTATCCGGCACGCGTGGGCAGGATAAGAATCCGGGAGAATTCAGGCGTTCCCAGAACTGGATAGGACCGGCAAACTGCACACTGAACGAAGCCAGATACATACCTCCAAACGCAGAGGATATGGAACTGGCTATGTCGGAGCTGGAACGCTACATGAATTATGGCGACGATTATGACCCGTTGATCCGAATAGCACTCATTCACTATCAATTCGAAACGATTCATCCATTTTTGGATGGAAACGGCAGGATAGGCAGACTTATTATACTTCTGTATCTTCTGGAGCAAAAGTATCTAAGCAAGCCGGTCCTCTATATTTCCTATTTTCTAAAAAAGAATCAGGTGGAGTATTATGACCGCATTTCGGAAGTCAGGCGAAGCGGGAATTATGAACAGTGGATAAGGTTTTTTCTTGAGGCGGTTTCAGCAGCAGCAGCGGATGCTTTGGACTCAATTGAAAGACTGTCAGCGCTTCATGAAACAAATCTCTCCATGCTGCCGGCATCGAAGCGGAGCAAAGATAACCTGAGGGCGGTGTTTGAATATATAGAACAATATCCGATCATTGATATGAAACATACAGCGAAAGCTTTGGGAATCAGTTACAACACAGCATCTGCAGCAGTGAACAGACTGATTGAACTGGATGTCCTTCGAGAGACGACAAATGCAGCGAGAAATCGTGTTTTCGTATACGAAGATTATTTGAATATTCTGAGAAAAGACACTTAAAAAGCCTGATGCTTCTGTACTACCGGTGACCTACCGGTGACAGGTACAATAAAGTTGAATTTATTGAAATTTCAGAGATATTTTGGCTCAATCACAAATTTTATGTGATGGCTGATTCCTGACATACTCCTTC
>JAUNNP010000081.1 GCA_030531385.1 Eubacteriales bacterium | reverse complement strand
ATTACCCCCGATAAGTAGATTTCAGCTCAAGCGCTTAAGCTGGTTTTAGTCTACTGTTCGGGGGTTGTATGGTTAGTTATTGTAGGCCTTACGCGCCCAATTACAGTATTACGCAGGCTATATCCTGCATATTTCACAGGGCATTTCGGAACGAGATATCGTTACATAGTCAATTACAGTGTATCTGTAAAAACTTTTGATATCTTTCCTATTATTCCATTCTCTTTGTCTGATAAACACGGCAAAAGAAAAAGCCACAGAATAAAACTACTCTGTGGCTTCCAGTATATAAGGTTTATTGCTTCCAACGTTTCAGCGTCGGGAACAGTTTTTCGCAGTACGCCTTCATTTCTTCATTGGTCATGCCCGCCTGTGCACCGAATTGACTGCACATTTCGATATATTCCTCCATCGAAACCTTATCGATGAATTCGCCGTTCTCGTAGCAATATTTGCAGTAATCTTTGTTGATACTGCCGTCGGCGTTGGTACTGAACACATCCTCCGACTCCATCGGCATCCCGCAGCTCTGACAGATCTTCAGATCGTCTTTCTTCCTGATTGGCACCCAAATGCCGCACTCGTAATCCGGCGACTGCGGATTTCCGGCGGAATAGATTTCAAGGGATGAGGTTCCGATTTCATACATTGTTTTAATATTCGGTGCCCATTCGTTCCATACCTGCGTGTTGAGCGTCTGCAAAGACTGCGGAATCGGGCCCTTGGCAGTAAATATTGCCCAGTCGCTCTCCGGGAAGGCGAAAAGTTCCAGTCCCGTCGGCACATCGCCGCCTTTGTAAAGACCTGCAATCCAATATGTAAAACTGGAATTGCAATCTGCGCAGATAGCGTACATCCCGATGCCATTTTCAAGGATCGCCGCTTCTGTCGGCGTTTCCGGTTTCATAGTTTGCCAAAGGCGGACGTATTTCGCGGCATATTCTTTATCCCAGAATTCCGGGCATTTCTTGTAGCCCTCATCCGGTGCAATCACGGTATGGAAACCGATAAAAGTCATTTCGTTTTTGTGTTCATAAGTTACTTTCATGTTCATTCTCCTCTCGTCCGCTTTCTTGCGAATATAAAGTGGTCCTTCTTCTCCGACTCTGCCGGTCGGTTCAAACGCCGATTTTTCAAGAACTCTTATGGATGCGATATTTTCCTTGTCCACCTCAGCAGACACGCAGTTGATTTTTTTTTGCCCCAAAGCCCAAGAGGCAGTAGCCGTTACCGCCTCTGTTGCATAACCGCAGCCCCGATACTCATTGGCAATGCCGTAGCCGATTTCCGTAGAACCAGATTCGTCAATCCCCTTAAAGCACAATTCTCCAATATGTGTACCATCTTTCAGTTCAATCATCCAGATGGCATACCATTCCCACACACCTGGATGTGCAAGAGAGTTGTCCAACATTTCTGTGTAAGCCGCTTTCAAGACATCGACCGACTGCGCGGCAATAAATGCTTCCATCTGCTCTTTGGAAGCTGCATATATTTTTAAGCGGTTTGTTTCTATCATATTTTGAGTTTTCATATGAATTACTCCCCAGACAGGATTTATTCAAGAAGACATGGGGCATTATCTGCCCCGATGCTTCTCTTTTTTCTTTTGCTGCCTCAATTCAAAAAGTCGCTCTGCCTCTGCCAGCTTCTGTTCGCGGCTTTTGACTCTTCGTTCCTGCTTATTCTGCTCTTGCTGTAATTTCAGAGCCTGCTGCGATTTCGTCCCAATTCCGTTTTTCGCAAGTGATTTCTTAATATCACGCTGTATCCGTTTCGGATTTTGCTTTGATTCCTTTACAACAGCTACCACAGCAGAGCTGAATCGCAAATCATAGTAGTGTTTCAAGATGAACGCATATACCTCATAATCTTTCGGCTCTGCGCCGAATGTGATTTTGGCAACGGATAGTTTTTCCTTTTCGATTCTCTCAAAAACACCGATCCAAAATGGTTCATCAAAAAACACTGTCAGTTTGCATTGTTCTTCACCCACGATAATCCCTCCTTCATGATGAAAACGAGCAAAGAACGGACAACCCGGAGGGGCAGGTTACTTACCACGAATCCTCGTGACGGCCGGGCTACCTACCGGCTCTGGCATACAACAGCATGCGTTGCGTTTTTATCTTTGCTATATAATTTGTAATTGATACCCACGACCGCATATACAGCCGCGGGTATCTTTTCGTTTAGATCAGCTGTCCGGGAAGCTTCATTTTTTCTTTGTATGGAAATGTTGCTTCATATGCTGCAAAGTCCTCCGGATTCTCATCACAAACAAAATATCCCTTAGGTGTTGCATACTCTCCGGTAATTCTGTCAAGATAGCCCGGAATCAGTTCCTTGCAGAGGAAAAAGGATGCGTCCTCGCCTTCGGGGAGCCCATGATACCTGATCCCATACTCACTTGCGTAAGTGAAGCCGCTTTTCCCGTAAAACAAAATGTTTCCTTCAAAACAGACAGCACCGCAGCCGATTTCTGCGGCTTTTTCAAGTGAATAGTCAAGCAGTATCTTTCCGTATCCCTGCCGTTTGAGCTTTGGTGCAATACAGATTGGTCCCATCGTCATGATGGGAATATCTCTGCCATCATCTGCTTTGATTACAGTTCTGACAAAGATATTCTGTCCAATGATCCTGCCGTCCTTTTCCATGACAAAATCGAGCTCCGGCAAAAAATCCGGATCATCTCTCAGGCATTTCAGCACATAATGCTCCATGCATCCCGGACGGTACACATTCCAAAAGCTCTCTCTTACAAGGTTTTCCACCTCGCGGTAATCTTTTTTCTTCTCTAAACGAATTGTATAGTCATTTTTATTCATTGATTTCTCCTCCTGATGATTGTTGACTGCAATACTGGGAGGTTGTGTTTGATTGTATTCGCAACCTCCCGGTTACGCTGCAATCTCCATTGTGTTGTACTTAATCAAAAAGCACTCTCCTAATAATATTTAATTCAAACAGCGTTTGCTGCTTAAACCTTACTCAGACGGTCAAACACTTTTATATTGACTTGATTCCACTGACGGTTTTCACACCAGTATACCTTCATTTCTGTGACATCAAATACCATTGATACGACTGTTGGACAGACTTCCTGAGATACCGATCTGAGGATCTCAAAACAATCACTGACATCAAAATCATCTGCAGCATCTTTAAGCATTTCTTCAGCAATATGATATCTGTCCCAGCCCATCCACGGATGCTGTTCTCGGCCCATTTTAAATGGAGAGAAATTTGTGAGCACCTGATACTTTGGTTTTTCATAATACTTATATCCCTGCCCAGGAATGATATGCAGCACATTGCCGTTCTTATCAGACAACGAAGACATGAATGTAATACCTGGAACGCTGTAGATGGATTCTTTCTCCGCGATTGTACGAATTTCCTGAAGTGTTTTCTTTTCCATAAGAAGATCAATATCAAGCATGATTACATTATTGCCTGATCCAGCCGGATTGCTTCTCGCATCGAAAGGCCAACAGGTCGGCATTCCCACGAAATCGCCTCTTTTATTTGCTCCGAAAAGTGGCATCCAACCCTCTGTTTTATCGTTGATTTCAATAAAAACACCGTCTGCTGCTTTGCGAACTCTATATTCCATATCCAGAATATCAAGGTTCCAGCCGACGACCGTCTTTTTTCTGTTGGATATAATACTCGTACACATTTAATTTATCCCTCCTCTTACATCGACGTTCCGACTTCGATCAGATTTCCGTCAAGGTCATAAAAACGTACCACACGCTGTCCCCATGAATGAGTCATAGGCTGGTTGATAAACTCCGTTTCCGGATAAAGCGTTTTCAGCTTTTCATAAAAAGCATCTACGTTTTCTGCCTCAAAATACAGCTCGCAGGCATTGTTCTGAGGAATAACGTCTTTGCTGATAAAGCCACGCCAGTATTTTTCCTCCTGCAGGAAAAGCCCATCCGACAAGATCATATTGCCGTCGTTATCCTGGAGCATTTCAAGACCGAAGAGATCGTGATAATATTTCATTGCCTTTTGGCAATCTTTCACAACAATTAAAAAACCTCTTAATTTCATATTCTGCCTTCTTTCTGATATTTCATCGGCGTAAACCGAATCCCGTTTACGGTCTGCTCCGCATCTGTTTCATGAAATCCAAGCGACCTATAAAACGGCAGACCGTAAGGCGAGGAGTTCAGCGTAATCGGTTTGCCTGGATATTCGGCTTTTATCCGTTCAAACAGTCTTGTACCGATGCCGAGCCGATGATAGCTTCCGTCCACAAAGAAAAAGCAGATATGGCTTTTGTCTTTTCGGATGCCGACCATTCCGATAAGCCTGCCGCTGTCAAACGCACCGTAGTATTCGATTCCGGCAAGATATTTTTCGTCATGCAGGCATTTGTAGAATTCCTCTGTACCCTCCGGTGAATAATCCGGGGATTCGTACTCGGAAAACACCTTCCACGCAAGAGAACGTGCCTCCTCAGTTTCCTGTTCTTCGACTTTCCGGGCTGTGAAACCGGCTTTCCATTCTTCTTTCGTCAGCCGTGTGATATGTTCGGTACGGATATCATCCATCAGCTTCCAATGAATATCCTTGTTAGTGTGATGATATACAAAACCGCACTTTTCCTGACATCGCTTTGATTTTTCGTTGCCGTTAAAATAGCCGCACCAAAGTGTTTCAAGATGTAAATCGGCGAATGCGTGGCGGATCAGTTCTCTTGTCGCTTCGGGAATCAGTCCCTGTCCCCAAAAAGGAACTCCGATCCAATAGCCGATTTCGCCCTCGCTATCGGGCAAATTAAGATTGCTGTGTTTTCCGATCATCAGCCCGATACTGCCGATGGCTTTATTATCCTTTTTCAGACAAACGGCATATGTCTCAGGAGCAGATAAAACACTTTTTATGACCTCACGGCTGTTTTCCACGCTCGTGTGAGACGGCCACCCGGCAATTGGGCCAACAGCAGGGTCTTTTGCATATTCATATAGACTTTCTGCATTGCTTTCCTCCCACGGACGCAAAATCAGTCTTTCTGTTTCAATCGTCATGATTCTCCAACATTCCTTTCTTCGTATTAACCTCAACATATCCGGAGGCGTGTTTTGCATTTACGGTAATCCGGTATGCTCCATCTTCTGATACGATGACATTAAATTCTCCGATTTCAATATCGTTGCCCTTATAAATCGGAGTATTTCCATCCATTGCTATGATGAGGTCTACTTGACCCTTATCTATTCTGAAATTGACGGCAAATACATCATCCTTGCAAGCCGGAATCAGACAGGAGTCTTCCCGGTTCATCTTCTCAAACTCCAATATGTAATAATGATCCAGGTTATTGATTCCGGTTACACAATGAATCTTCTGCCTGCCATAAGCAAAATAAAATACCGCTCCGGCAATGACGGCCAATATGAGCATTATGAAAGCGCATTTCTTAACCACATGGGTTCCTTTTGCACTCATTTTACGACTCCCAGCAAAAGCAATATGCCAAGGATACAAAATACACCGCCCAGTATTCTGGTGACTAGTGTAAACAGATCCGATGGGCCCGTGGCCTCCCGACTCTTCCATTTTTCTGCGATCTGCCATATTTTTATGGGCTTGCCCTCCAGGATCAGTCCAAAAAGAATAAGGATTATTCCTGCAACAACTGACTGACTCATATAATCTCCTTTTATCTCCTGCGTAACGTCCTTATCCAGAATTGTTTCTCTGGCTTTTCAACCCTGATACTGTTTTCAATTTCGTGAAAGGCCAGTATTTTGTTCTTTTCATCTATCCAGGCCTCTTTGTATTCCGTTTCCACTCCATAGTCCTTCCATGTCCCCGTCAGAAATTATTTTTTCACGGTCCTTCTTTTTATAGCAATTCCGACGGCGAAGCAAATGGCTGCCGGTATCAGCATATCAATTGCTCTTTCAATCACATAAAGATAAAAGGGCGCTGAGCCGTAAGGGTAGTGCACCGTATAATCGATCCACAGCCGAAATCCAAAACCGACCACAAGTATTATGGCAATAACATAAAGAAATGCTGCAAAAACTCTGCGTTTACTCATGGTGTTCCTCCGCAAGCTCTTTTACGCTGTCGCTTTTCTGTTCCGACTTACGTTTCCTCTGCAAACGAATAAGATTAAATAGATTGGATAAGATAATAGCCGCAAGCGCAGAGTTTAACGCCCAATAATCCTTAGTCTCGCCAAATATAGAAATCACCAAAAGAAACAGTCCGCCAATAGCAAGTGCTCCACTGGCAATAGCCAGCAATACATTAGATGTTTTTGTGCCCATTATTTCTCCTCGTTCTGCGTGTTGGCAAAATTCAATACTGCGTTGAAAACGCCTAACACCAGCCATGTTGTACCACTGGATTTATTTCCATCCAGCATTTCCATGATGGCAACAAAAAGAAAGCATAATGCAGGTGACCAACAAATTCCCTTGAAAAATCTGCTCATTTCGTTGCCCGTTTTCTTCGCACGCACTGTCACACAGGAGCATGCCACAAACAGCCCAATTGCAATCCACGGCAATGCGCTAATCATAAAATCAAATACTTCTCTCATTTTGTAATTCCTTTCTCTTCTAAACGCACAGCATCACTACCTTACGTTCGTTCGTTAATAATCCAAAAAAAGTGCGACCATATCGGTTAAAATACGGCCGCAGCAATGACCTAGTTTTTCCCGTATACTCTAAAAAACTGTCTGATATGTCTGTCCATGAGTTCCATGGCTTCTGCCTCTCGTTCGGGTTCTCTGTCACAAAGATTTGTCCACATGGAAATCGGCCATGCGAACTGAGCTGCCATGATCTCAGGATCATCATCCTTAAGGATTCCTTCCTTGATCAGGAACCGGATCAGCCCGGTGTTATACTTCAGAATATCCTCATAGCCATGTTTTGACTGTATTGTTTTCAGCTTTTCGTTCTGGAACTGCTCAATCGTAAGCATCTTTCGGATCTTGCTGATTTTAGGGTCATGAATAATGTAACGAATCTGCCCCTTGACCATGGCGCCGACTGCTTCCGGTGTCATTCCTTTTTTATCTGCGGTGAATGCCGAATCTTCCCAATCCGCTCGTGCAAAGATAGAATGCCTTTCAAATTCTTTGGTCAGTTCATCTACAAGTGTATCCAGAATATCCTGCTTATTTGCAAAGTGGCTGTAAAGAGAAGCCTTGCGAAGACCAACGGCATCTGCAATCTGCGCAATACTGGTTGCTTCAAATCCTCTGATTGCGAACAAGTCTAAAGAGACCTCCAGAATCTGTTCCTTCGTATTTCCCTTTTCCATGTATATAACCTCCTTAAGCTCTCAGGACTGTTTTCCCGTTCTGATAAAGTGTCCTTCCTGTATTGCCGCAAATGTTGCAGCCATGCAAACTACTATTGTGCTATATCTGATATCTATAACTGCTGTTGACAGAGGCAAGATGAAAAGTAGCAAGCCCGTCAGCTTGTTAGCTGTAGTATGAACGGATATAAACTGCTTATTAATCACATATCCGGAAATGATGTTGATCACCTTAATCATGGCAATCACTCCTGTCCAAATCCAGATTTCGACAGGAATATTCAGCACAGGCAAAAGTTTATACACTGAAGCAGCGACAAAAAACACATCGGCTATGGTATCAAGTCTGGCCCCAAAATCATTTGCTGTTTCACATTTCCGAGCAACTGTGCCATCTATCATATCCGAAAAGCCCGCAAGAAGATAGCAGCAATAAAACCGGGATGAACCCGTAGGAAAGAACAACATAATCAGACTAAGAATAACGCGGCTGAATGTAATCAGATTAGCCATGACTATACGGATAGCTTCTCGAAAGCAACAAGCTCTGTCTTCATAGAAATTTTGATGACTTGATAACCATACTCCTGCAGTTCTTTCTTATACTTCAGAAAAGAATGGTCAAGCGGCACTCCTGCAATCTTTTCAATCTCCGCAAATGTCAGCTTAAAACTGTCCTCACCATTTTCTCGTATCCAATTCCATAATGGGATATATTTGCTCATAGCTGATTCCTCTGGCTTCATAAGTCTCCTACATAACAGAATTATACCATACTAACGTTCGTTAGTCAAGCTTGTTATTTGAAGCTTTTCATCGATAGTCTTTTTGCTAAAACACGCTTTTCGATTACACTTTTGTTATTTCAAATGGATGTTCTCTTTCAGGAGCTTTACATTCAGCTCCATGTAGGAAGTCTCCGGCAGCATCCGCTTTGCACGGTCATATTCTGCCTGGGCGCTCTGGACAGAGCCAATCTTTATCAGTGCGTAGATCATCCAGTAAACTGCTTCGGCATTGCCGGGTTCAATTTCCAAAGCTTTGGCTGCAAAGTGCTGCACCGACTGATAATCCTTCAGCTCTGCCAGATCCTTCAGCAGATGATTTACAGCAAACAGAAACTCAATGGCATAGTGTTCCGCTGTGGGAGGAAGCCAGTGTTCATGAGACGCTTCGCTGTAAACCGGACCACGGTACAGCTTTATAGCCCGCTTGTATTCATCAATACGAGGGCATATATCAACCTGAGCCTTCGCATTGGCAATATGGCGCTCAAATTCCTCCAAGTCAGAAATGAGATTATAGTGTTCATTGATCCGGTAGCCATAGGTGGAATTGGTAATCAGAGATTCCTTCGGATCCAGGATAGATTCCAGCTTCGGCTTCATACGGCTCATAACAACGCGGAGAGCATTCTGTGCATGATCCAGCTCCTCGTCATTGCTTAAAGCATCTGCAATGATGCGAATTGGAACAGGCTTTTTCCGCAGAACAAGGTATGACAGAAGTCTCCAACCCTTCGGGGAATTCAAGGTCTGGGCAGACAGCTGACCTTTCAGTGTATGGATCTCCGGTTCACCAAACAGGCGAACGAATACATCCCTCTCGGTTTTCAACTCAGCACACGGCTGCTTCATCTGCAGCTTCAAGGCCTCCAGATTCTGCTGCTCCTTCCAACAGTTCAAGACAACATAACCAAGAATGGCCAGCATCGTTGGCTGATCCGCATACTGCTTTGGATTCTTTACGATCATGAAACCACAAGGCTTGTGGTAGAAGAGCGGAACGCCGATTACACTCTGGACATCCATTTTCTGATAGTGCCGGAACTCACTGCCGGTAACGCCTTCTTTCCTCTGGGACAGTCCACTCAGAACTACATTTTCTCCGTGAAGCAATGCATGCATCCAGGTGTCATAGTCGTTCAGAAACTCAAATTCATCGAACTTGGTCTGTGCCATACGTCCAACAGCTCTATTGGCCCACCAGTATGGATAAAAAACACCGGCATCCAGGTCGCCGCTGATCAGACCGCACCAGTCAGCGTCATAGAAATCACGGGCAACCTCGATGGTCTGCATAGCGATTTCTTCAGGATCATCGTCGTTGTGAAGGCCCTTTTCCAGTCCCGCCAACGTGCCTTCAAAGCGGAACAGGTACCCCATGTCCACAGTAGGCAGGACCATTTGAGATGGCATGATGGGTGTAGTTTTGATTTCAGATTTCTTTGTCATGTAAGGCATTTCTCCCTTCGTTATATGAAAAAGCCCGCAGAACTAACGGTAGATCATCTACGGCAGCTCTGCGGGTTCCATATATCTGCTGCCGTTCGATGAAGAAGAACGATAGCAGCATCCTTTTTGATGAGTTGACAAGTTGCTTACAGCGGAGGGTCAGCTCCCTTTATCGCAGTCAGGCTGGTGGGAATCCGTCCTCATCAATTGGATGCTTGATATAGTAAAGATCATGATTATCACCTCCTGAAAAGCAAAACTGTCAGACCGATACAGGCCTGACAGTCAGATACAACTCGATATGATGCAACTGGCTGCCATTTTA
>JAUNNP010000201.1 GCA_030531385.1 Eubacteriales bacterium | reverse complement strand
ATCTGGAAGGATCTCGATAAGGCGGATGCAGTATATCTTAACTGGTTCGAGAGCATTGACGGGAACTTCGCCGGTGAAAAATTCTATGCGCCCTTTGCGAGATTCGTTAAGAGAAGCTTTCAGATAAACCGGGCAAAGAGCAAGGGAAAACGCATCATTTTCGTAAAGCACAACCGTGTCCCGCACAATGTGAGATATCCATGGCTGAGCCTTGGCTTTTATAAAAGGCTCCTTAAGCTTTCGGATGTGATAGTTGCCTTTAATAATGATGCCGATAAGGATTTTAAGGAGATCTTTCCGAAGGAGGATTTCTCATCTAAGATCACAGTTATCCCTCCGGTAAACTATATCGGTGTATATCCGGAGAACAGGGCTTCGAAGTACTATGAGCTGCTTAGACCCTACAAGGATAAATTCATAGTAGGCTTTATAGGAAAGATCGTTCCATATAAAAATATCGAGCTGATCATAAGGGCGGCAAAGGAGCTTGAGAATGAGGATATAGTGTTCTTCATCGCGGGCGCCGTATCCTCGGATGAGTATAAGGCAGAGCTTATAGAACAGGTAAAGGACAGGGAAAATATCATCGCAAGCTTTGAGTTCCTCCCGGACGAGGAGATATGTCCGGTGCTTGAGATCTGCGACATTTTGCTGATGCCTTACGACAAGGTGAGCGCGTCGAACTCGGGCGCAGGCCGCCTGGCATTCTCATACGGAAGGACTGTCATAAGCTCTGATATTTCTTCAATGAACATGATCCCCGATGAGCTTATCTATAAGTATCATTATGAGGAAAATGCTGAGCATTACGACCGCATGATGGAGGCTCTTAAGAGTGCATATAACGACTGGACGGATGACGGTGAGATCATTCGCAAAAAGGGCGAGGGGCTGCTTAGACTTATGGAGACGGATTATTCCGAGGAAGCCATCAGGGAGAAATATAAAAAGATATTTTTCGGGAACTAACGAGTAGGAAAGTGAAAAGCATCGAAAAAAGGCGGGCGCACAGGAAAGCGGTAAACGGATTTGGAAGCAGCAAAGAAAAGGTCTGACTGGATAGATTATGCGAAGGGAGTCGGTATAATCCTGGCTCTTATTGGGCATGCCTTCAGGGACCAGATGTTTCAGGTCTATCCGCTATTTGAGTTCGCGAAGGACATGATATACAGCTTCCATATGCCCATGTTTTTTGTTCTTTCAGGCATTGCCTATGCCTTTTTTTCTGAAAATAAGCAGCATAGCATAGGTGGTTTTACAGGCGGAAAGTCAAAGAAGATCCTTGTACCCACGCTCATATACGCAGCACTTATATATCTTGTATTCTTTGCGGCCTGGCAGGCCGGCCCGTTAAGGCAGGTATTAAGCCGCGGCGGCTATGAAATGGTCTCCCCGCTTAAGTATTTATACCTTCTCTTCCTTGAGGAAAGTCCGTACTGCAATCATGTCTGGTTTGCCCTTATACTTTTCGCGTGCCAGGTGATCGTGTTCATCATCGAGGATATCTACCGCAAAATCACCGGAAATAAGGTCTTTTCAGCCAGGGCACTGTTTATCCTTGAGGCTGTATGCCTCGTGCTTTACTACCTTATTCCGCTTAAATTCCGTATGGTCATGTATCTGAAATTTGAGATCATGTATTACATATTCGGGATCATTATAGTAAGGCTGGGAATGCTAAATTTAAGACACGAATACTCAGGTCTTGCGGTGGGCGTCATCCTGTGCGCTGTCCTTAAGATGACAAACTATGTGACCTTTCCGGGCGCGGCAATAGAAGTAATTGAGTTTATCGGATACTTTATCGGCGCGCCGCTGCTCATCTTAAGCATTGTCCTCTTATGCTATAAGCAAAACGAAGAACGGACTGCAAAGCAAATTGA
>JAUNNP010000080.1 GCA_030531385.1 Eubacteriales bacterium | reverse complement strand
CGCTTGACGTAAGAGACCGGAGATGGTATCATACTAGAGATTAAGGGGTGCCCCCTTTTTTTCTTGCGTGTTTTTTAACAGGCAGGACAAAGCTGAAAGGCAAGATATTTAATACTTTTGGGAGGTGAATAACCGTGGCTACAAAGCGTACCAAAATCACTCTGGCTTGTACCGAGTGCAAACAGCGTAACTATTTCCTTACTAAGGAGAAAAAGAATCATCCTGACAGAATGGAAGTAAACAAGTATTGCAGATTCTGCAGGAAGCACACACCACACAAGGAGACAAAGTAATGGATGGTGAGGCTCAGAAGGCTTCTTTATTCGGCAGAATAAAAGAGTTTTTCATGGGAGTAAAGCTTGAGTTTTCCAAGATAGTATTCCCAAATCAGGAAGACCTTAAGAAGCAGACTATCGCAGTACTGGTGTCAAGTGTTTTCATCAGTGTACTGATACTCATCATTGATACTATCCTTAAATATTTATTGGGATTCATTCTTTAAAATCCGGGAGTTATTCAGATGGCAGATACCAATTCGGAAGCTAAATGGTATGTAGCACATACTTATTCAGGCTATGAGAATAAAGTAAAAGTCGATATTGAAAAGACTATTGAGAACAGAAATCTTCAGGACCAGATCTTCGAGGTATCTGTTCCGGTACAGTCAACAGTAGAGTTAAAGAATGGTGTTGAGAAGAAGATAGACAAAAAGATCTTCCCCGGCTATGTTCTTGTTCATATGATCATGAATGAGGAGACCTGGTATGTAGTAAGAAATACCAGAGGAGTAACCGGATTTGTAGGACCGGGATCAAAGCCGGTACCGCTTTCCGATGAGGAGGTCGCTATGCTCGGCAGCCGTGACGAACAGGAAGTCGTATTCAACTTCGAAGAGGGAGATACGATCGTTGTTGTTTCGGGAGCATGGAAGGATACCGTCGGAGCTATCAAATCAATCAATCCGTCCAAGCGCTCAGTTACTATTAATGTTGAGATGTTTGGAAGGGAAACACCTGTTGAATTATCATATGTAGAAGTTAAAAAGCTTTGATGAGCTTTTAACATAAATATTCAGTCCGGAGCAAACCGTCCGGCCTGAAGAGCAAACAGGTGGGAGGGTGTTAAAACCCCCGCTATTACCACAAGGAGGCTAATATGGCAAAAAAGGTTACAGGTTACATTAAGTTACAGATTCCTGCCGGCAAAGCAACTCCGGCACCACCGGTTGGTCCTGCTCTTGGACAGCACGGTGTAAATATCGTTGAGTTCACAAAGCAGTTCAATGCAAAGACTGCAGATATGGGAGACACGATCGTTCCTGTAGTTATCACAGTTTATGCAGACAGAAGCTTCAGCTTCATCACAAAGACTCCTCCTGCTCCGGTCCTTATCAAGAAGGCCTGCAAGATCAAGAGTGGTTCAGGTGCACCTAACAAGACAAAGGTAGCAAAGATCTCCAAGGCTGATCTTCAGAAGATCGCAGAGACAAAGATGCCTGACCTCAATGCAGCATCACTCGAAGCAGCAATGTCAATGATCGCCGGCACATGCAGAAGCATGGGCGTTACTGTTGAAGACTAAGGAGGGAATTTAAGATGAAGAGAGGAAAGAAATATCTTGAAAACCTCAAGAAGTATGACCGTACCCAGGTTTATGACAAGGAAGAGGCTATCAAGATCATTAAGGAGAATGCTACAGCTAAGTTCGATGAGACAGTAGAGCTTCATGTAAGAACAGGATGCGATGGCCGTAAGGCAGATCAGCAGATCCGTGGTTCAGTAGTTCTTCCTCACGGAACAGGCAAGAAGGTGCGTATCCTCGTATTTGCCAAGGGACCAAAGGCAGACGAGGCTGCAGCAGCAGGCGCAGATTATGTAGGTGCTGAAGAGTTCATTCCAAGAATCCAGAATGAGGGTTGGTTTGACTATGATGTAGTTGTTGCTACACCGGACATGATGGGTGTTGTTGGTCGTCTCGGTAAGATCCTCGGACCTAAGGGACTTATGCCAAACCCTAAGGCTGGTACAGTTACCATGGACGTTACAAAGGCTATCCATGATATTAAGGCAGGTCAGATCGAGTACAGACTTGACAAGGCTAATATCATCCACGTTCCATTTGGTAAGGCTTCTTTCACACAGGAGCAGCTTTCAGATAACTTCCAGACTATCATGGATGCTATCAACAAGGCAAGACCATCAGCAGTTAAGGGTGCTTTCATCAAGTCAGCAGTTGTAACGTCTACAATGGGACCCGGCGTTCGCCTTAATGTTGCTAAGCTTACAAACTGATAATAATCAGCGTAAGACTATAAAAGAAATTATCCGGGGTCCGGTTTCGGATCCCGGTAAATTAAATAATATATTTGCTGTTGACATAAAATATGCCGCATGCTAATATAATAAAGCTTAACTGCCGAAGACAGCAGGTGCGCCTTTGGGTGCGTAAGGACATTTAGACGCCTGCCGAGGAAGAGTAAAATTCGCGATTTCTCTCTGTGTCTTTGGGCATGGAGATTTTTTTTCGTAATATCTCAGTATTTTCGCAGTTTAAGTGAAAAATAACAGGAGGTAGATAAAACATGGCTAAGGTTGAACTTAAGCAGCCTATAGTTGATGAGATCAAGAGCGTGATCGACGGCGCACAGTCAGTTGTTGCTGTTAAGTATCTTGGTATCAACGTTGATGAGGACACAAAGCTTCGTAAGGAGCTTCGTGAGGCAGGCGTTACATACAAGGTATACAAGAACACTCTTATCAAGAGAGCTATAGCCGGAACAGAGTTTGCCGGACTCGAGCCAGACCTTGAAGGTCCTACTGCTATTGCAGTTTCTAAGACAGATGCTACAGCACCTGCAAGAATCGTTGCAAAGTATGTTAAGACAGTTAAGCCGCTCGAGCTTAAAGGTGGTATTGTTGAGGGAACATACTATCCTGCTTCACAGATGGATGCTATCGCAGCTATCCCGGGCAGAGAAGAGCTTCTTTCAAGACTTCTCGGATCACTCCAGTCACCTATCGCAAACTTCGCAAGAGTTCTCAATCAGATCGCTGAGAAGAACGGCGAGGGCGCAGCTCCGGCTGCAGAGGAAGCACCTGCAGCAGAATAATTGCAGGACATCAATCAAATTATTTCGGCCGCAGGGAGCGGCGTAATTCAATCAGGAGGAAATTAAAATGGCAAAATTAACTACAGCTGAGTTTATCGATGCTATCAAGGAGCTCTCAGTTCTTGAGCTTAATGACCTTGTAAAGGCAGTTGAGGAAGAGTTTGGCGTATCTGCAGCAGCAGGCGTTGTTATGGCTGGTCCTGCAGCAGGTGCTGCACCGGCAGAGGAGAAGACAGACTTTGATGTTGAGCTTACAGATGTAGGTCCTAACAAGATCAAGGTTATCAAGGTAGTTCGTGAGATCACAGGTCTCGGACTTAAGGAAGCTAAGGACCTCGTTGAGGGTGCTCCTAAGATGGTTAAGGAAGCTGCTGATAAGGCTACAGCTGATG
This sequence comes from Eubacteriales bacterium, assembly GCA_030531385.1. Classification (GTDB taxonomy): domain Bacteria; phylum Bacillota; class Clostridia; order Lachnospirales; family Lachnospiraceae; genus Avilachnospira. Next base: position 6,408 of record JAUNNP010000080.1, on the reverse strand, counting down.
ACATCAAGGCTAAGCTTGAGGCAGAGGGCGCAAAGGTTACTCTGAAATAATATCGGTGATGTAAATTTAAATCCTGACAGGCTTGCTTGTCAGGATTTTTTTATTGAGTTTTCATATGCTCTGAAGTAAAATACTTATAAATTCAACAAACACAAATGGGAGTGATAAGCATTATGAAGGTCATTACATTAAGCAGAGAATATGGCGCAGGTGGTCACAGCGTTGGAAGAAAGGTGGCCGCTGATCTTGGCATAGAGTTTTATGACAAGGATATAATCAGGGAAGCTGTTAAAGCTACAGGCTTTGACATGGAGCTTATTAAGGAAGAGGGAGAGGATTACTCCAGACTTGATTCCATACTTACTACTATCAGCAACATCTCGAGCGGATATTACAATGATACCCATGAAAAGATAGAGGAGATCCAGAGAGCTGTAGTACTTGATCTGGCAAGGAAAGGACCCTGCGTAATTCTTGGACGCTGCGCTGATGATATCCTTCTCAAGGCCGGCATTGACTGCTTTAATGTTTTTATATATGCGGATGCTGTACACAGAGCTAAGCGTATATCTGAGCTTATAGGCTCAACAGATATGCAGGAAATCAAGCGCACTATGCTTAAGAAGGATGCCGCAAGACATAATTACTACAATAAGTTCACCGGTAAGAAGTGGGGAGCTACAGATAACTATCACCTGAGCATTGACACCGGACTTATCGGTTATGACAAGGCAGCAGATATCATCGTAGATATTGCAAAGAGCATCTAAATTCAGTTCTTAAACAGCTTTTTGTTTTCTGAGATCTTAGTCTCAAAGCGTGTTTTGGCCAGATTATCCGGATCCGGCACTTCGGTCGGATAATCTCCGCTGAAGCATGCCGTACAAAAGCTTAAGCCCTCTCTTTTAGCTATATTCTTAGCATCCTCAATCGAAAGATATCCCAATGAATCGGCACCTATTATTTCGGCGATCTCATCTGTTGTATGGTTGCAGGCGATGAGATGCTCCCTGGAATCCACATCGGTCCCATAGTAGCAGGGATTGGTAAAAGGCGGTGAGGATATCCTCATATGCACTTCCTTTGCGCCGGCCTCACGAAGCAGTGAGATGATGCGGCGGCTTGTAGTGCCTCTTACGATCGAATCATCGACAAGGACCACACGCTTATTCTTAACAGTGCTTTCCACCGGATTCAGCTTTATACGGACCTTATCCTCACGTACTGACTGACCGGGTTCAATGAAGGTGCGCCCTATATATTTATTCTTTATAAATCCCAGACCAAAGGGTATACCTGATGCTCTCGAAAAGCCAAGGGCAGCATCAAGACCTGAATCCGGAACACCCACGACCACATCAGCCTCGACAGGATGTGATCTGGCAAGGCATTCCCCAGCTTTCAGTCTTGAATCCTGAACAGATACACCGTCTATTATCGAATCCGATCTTGCAAAATATATGTACTCAAACACACACATAGAATAAGCAGCGGTATTGCAGTGTGTTCTTATGGATCTTGGGCCATTTGAGTCGATCACGAGTATTTCACCGGGCTCAATATCGCGCACAAAATGGGCTCCGACAGCATTTAAAGCGCAGCTTTCAGAAGCTACGATATAGCTTCCGTCCTCCCGGGTGCCATAGCAGAGAGGCCTGAAGCCACGCTTGTCCCTTACAGCGATCATTTTGCTGGGAGAGAGTATGATCAATGAAAATGCTCCGTCGATCACGTTTACAGCGGCCTCTACGGCTGTCTCTATAGAGGGGCATCTTAAACGCTCCTTGGTGATCTCGTAGGCTATTACTTCTGTGTCACTTGTCGTGTGGAAAATAGATCCCGAAAGCTCAAGCTCACGGCGCAGCTCGGCTGCATTGGTGAGGTTGCCGTTATGAACGAGTGACATGACGCCTTTTACATGGTTTACCTGCATGGGCTGGCAGTTCTCACGGCTCCTGCCGCCCGTCGTGCCGTAGCGTACATGACCTATGGCCATATTTCCCGTTCCGAGCTTTTCCAGTACATCAGCATTAAAAACATCATTTAAAAGCCCAATGTCCTTATGTGTATGAAAAACACCGTCGTCATTCACAGTGATTCCACAACCCTCCTGACCTCTGTGCTGCAGAGCGAAAAGGCCATAATATACAGATGAGGCAACATTCGCAGTTTCCGGACTGAAAATGCCGAACACGCCGCACTCTTCATGCAGCGTGTCGTCATTTAAAATTTCAGTGGTTATTTCCATAAGATTACACCTGAATTTCCTATAAAAATGATGATGGAGCCAAAGGACTTTGACCCCAATCTTTAAATTGACTGCCGGACCGGAAAATCAGCCGTTAGTCTCCATTTTCTTAATAGATGCGGCGATAAGTCCCTTGAACAGAGGGTGAGCCTTGTTAGGACGGCTCTTAAACTCGGGGTGGAACTGGACACCGATATAGAAATCATTTTCCGCGATCTCGATAGTCTCTACGATGTACTCGTCAGGCGAGGTTCCGCTGATGATAAGTCCCGTATCGTTGAGCAGACGGCGGAAATCGTTGTTGAACTCATATCTGTGCCTGTGACGCTCCGAGATCTCTGCAGAGCCATAACATTTATACATCTGTGTGCCTTCCTTGATAACGCACGGATAAGCGCCGAGACGGAGCGTACCGCCCTTGGCGACCTCATCATTCTGGTCCGGAAGGAAGTCGATGACCTTGTTTGCGGAGTCCGGATTGAACTCACGTGAGTTGGCATCAGCAAGACCGGTTACATAGCGTGCGAATGATATTACTGCCACCTGCATGCCGAGACAGATGCCGAGGTATGGGATGTTGTGAACACGGCAGTAGTTTGCTGTGCAGATCATGCCCTCGATGCCGCGGTTTCCAAAGCCGCCGGGGACGATTATGCCGGCACAGTCCTTGATGACCTCGCCTACATTTTCCTCAGTAATGGTCTCTGAATCGATCCACTTTATATCTACGTGAGAGCCGTTGGCATAGCCTGCATGGCGAAGAGCCTCCGCGACCGAAAGATAGGCATCGTGAAGCTGGACATATTTTCCGACAAGGCCGATGGTGACCCTTTTTGTGCGCCCGTGAATGGTCTGAAGCATGGTGTTCCACTCAGACATATCAATATCGGGAGCATCGATGTTGAGCTCGCGGCAGACGATGGAAGAGAAGTTGCTCTTTTCAAGCATGACCGGAGCCTCATAGAGGACAGGAAGCGTAATATTCTCGATCACGCAGTCCTTTTTAACATTGCAGAAGAGTGATATTTTGTTGAAAATGGATTCCTCGAGCGGCTTGTCGCAGCGGAGGATGATAATGTTGGGGTTGATGCCCATGCCCTGCAGCTCCTTTACGGAATGCTGGGTCGGCTTGGATTTATGCTCATCCGATCCGCTTAAGAACGGCACGAGCGTTACATGGATGAAAAGACTGTTCTCACGTCCGACCTCAAGCGATACCTGACGGGCAGCCTCAAGGAATGGCTGGGACTCGATATCTCCGATAGTGCCGCCGATCTCGGTAATTACAACATCAGCTTCGGACTTCTTGCCTACTGCATATACGAAGTCCTTGATCTCATTTGTGATGTGAGGGATGACCTGAACAGTAGAACCGAGGTATTCGCCGCGTCGCTCCTTGTTGAGGACGTTCCAATATACCTTGCCGGTAGTAAGGTTTGAGAATTTGTTAAGATCCTCGTCGATGAAGCGCTCATAGTGTCCGAGGTCAAGATCTGTCTCAGCACCATCGTTGGTCACATAAACCTCTCCGTGCTGGTAGGGGCTCATTGTGCCGGGATCGACGTTGATATATGGATCGAGCTTCTGGGCTGCAACCTTAAGTCCGCGCGACTTAAGCAGTCTTCCCAAAGATGCTGCAGTTATACCTTTTCCCAGACCCGAAACAACACCGCCGGTGACAAAGATATATTTTACCGTTTTCATGTTTAACACTCCTAAATTCACTATTTATTTTGTCTTTTATGTTCTCACCTATTATGTGTCATATGTTCTTATAATACTTTCCGCAACCTCACGCCTTGAGATCCTGGCATCCATGGCGCGCTTCTCTATGAAGTAATGTGCATCCTGCTCATTCATGTTCATTTTGTCGATAAGCAGCCACTTTGCACGGTTGACAGCGCGGATATCAGCCATTTTCTCCTGCAGGGATCTGTTCTTGGTCTCCATCTTCTTAAGTCTTACTCTCAATGCGGCGAGAAGCTTTACTGAGCTGTAAAACATCTGTCTGGAGTTAGGCTTTGAAAGCGTGAGAACGCCGCTTGGCTCAACATCATAGGATACCTTATCGAGCAGCTCAGCCTTGACCAGTATCATTATGGCAATGCTGTTGTCGGCAATGTCCTTAGCGAGATCTACGCCGAATTCATCGCTGAGAGGCGTGTCGATTATAAGGATGTCAGGCGGATTTTCGATTACCGATCTGCGTGCCTCGGCAGCAGAGCCGCAGCTTGAAAGCTGAAAGTCTGATTGAGGAAGCAGTCCGGAAAAATATTCAAATGTCTTTGCTCCTGAGGATACTACCAGTACCCTGTGGGTATCTTTCATTGAAATCATATGTTTTCCGTCCAAATTTTAATTAAGTTAAAATGATCGGGACAACTGTCCGTCTCCCGGATGGTCCGGGTCGTCCGGGTCGTCAGGGGCGTTTGCAAAACAAATATTACTTAAGGATATCAAGGAAGTTCTCAGGCAGTACGGAATTTATAAATGTACTGTCAACGGCGATTTTTCTTGCTTCCTCAAGTGAGCCCGGAAGCTGATCTATGTTCATAAGCTCAGCGGCGTCAGCATTGTACAGATCAATGTCTACGGGGTCCGGGAGCTCATATCTGTTTTTGATTCCGTCAAGTCCTGCATAGATCAAAAGCGCATATGCAATGTAAGGATTTGTCATCGGGTCAGCCGAACGAAGCTCGATACGCTTATACTGTCCCTTAGCTGCCGGTATACGGATGAGCTGTGAACGGTTCTGGTGCGACCATGAAATATATTTAGGCGCCTTTTTCTCTCCAAGTCTCTTGTAGGACTCCTCGACCGGATTAAGGAAGGCTGAAAGCTCTTTGATATGCTTAATGATGCCCGCCATGAAATAAGGTGTATAATCTGTGTCATCCACTCCGTCGATGATATTTACAGACATATTGATATGAAGTCCGTTGCCGGCATTATCAGGAAGAGGCTTTGGCGAAAAATCAGCATAAACCCCGTTCTGCATTGCTATGGCATGAACCACAGTCTGGAAGTTCATGGCGTTGTCAGCCGCGGTGATCGCATTGGAATATCTGAAATCGACCTCATTCTGTCCGGGTCCCTCCTCATGATGAGAGGTCTCGGGATAAATGCCGATCTCCTTCATGGTAAGAACGATCTCACGGCGGATGTTTTCTCCTCTGTCAAATGGAGCCACATCCATATATCCTGCCTGGTCGATCGGATCCTTGGTAGGGCGGCCCTTCTCATCAAGGTTGAAGAGATAGAACTCAAATTCCGATCCAAAGGAAACGGAAAGGTTCATGTTTCTGGCAGCCTTTACCGCAGACTTAAGGATGGCGCGGCTGTCCTTCTCATATGGTGTTCCGTCAGGATAACGAATGTCGCAGAACATGCGGACTACCTTTCCCTGGAAGGAACGCCAGGGGAGTATGGTGAGTGTGTCCGGGATAGGAAAAAGGAACAGATCTGACTTGATTACACCGGTAAAACCTGCTATGGCCGAGGCATCAAAGGAAATGCCGTCGGTGAAGGCTCTTCTTAACTCATCCGGTGGGATCGCGATCTTTTTCTGTCTTCCAAATGCATCGGTAAACGCAAGGTGAATAAATATGACATCTTCCTGCTCGACAAAATCAATTATTTCTTCATAGGAATAACTCATGGTGCGGCTATTCTCCTCTCAAATATGTCTTTTTAAAATTTACAATGATGTAACCTCAGGCATCTGCCTGAAAAGTGGATATCCGGCTGGAAAAAATAAAAAAGGATGTCAAAGCAGAAGAGGGAAATGCCCTCCAGCCACATAAACATCCTTGTTTATCCGTTCATTTTACATTGAGCCTTTTCCTCTGTCAATTGTCATTGGACCGGCAAAATTGATTTTATACAAATTGTAAAAGTTATTATGGAAAAGGGCAAATACTGTTGTTTATTTTTACTTAATAAGAAAAAATGTGAAATATATTCAAAAAGCGCATACGATTTTTATAAAATTTTTCTTGACAAAGAAATCTGATGATGTTATAAATCATGGCATGACAAAGAGGTCGCAGATGAATTCATCACTGCGACCTTTTAGCATTTTCAGAATAATAAGTGGCTGCGGCAGGAAATGAGGCAGTCAAAAGCAAAAGGCTGCGGCAGGAAATGAGGCAGTCAAAAGC
>JAUNNP010000004.1 GCA_030531385.1 Eubacteriales bacterium | reverse complement strand
GCTGTTGCGGCACTTTTTTTATTCGCCGCTTTTTCATAGGTCATTTGACACTATCTCTTTTCGCAGCAGATATTTTGTATGCTGTAGGTCAACTAATTTTTTGATACTGTGATTTATGCCCATAGTATCGTAATATTATATCATATCTGCATGCAGTTTTGCGAAAAGAATTGATCAAAATATAATTGACCGCCCGGTGCTTGTTTTAAGCGGGCGGTCACTTAGTCTGCTGTTTTACTTTTCAGCCTGGTTTGTCTCCATAAAGATTTTTTTCTTAATGCTGTCTCTCGCATTGATTATATGGCGAATAGTCCTTGCTCTTGCCAGTTCAGGCTCGTGAGCCTCAAGCGCTGCGATTATTGCCACATGCTCCTCATAGGATTTCTGTGCTCTTCCCGTTTCGCTGAGAGAAGCCTTTCTGAATTTAGTGATTTTCTTATGAATACCAAAAAGCGTATCAAAATAAACAACGCTTCCTGTAGCAAGGTAGAAGATCTCATGGAATCTTGAGTCAAGGTCCTTTATACTGTTGCTCTTGCCATTGTAATCGTCGGGCTTGTCGATATAAAACTTCTGGAGATCAACTATCTCATGCAGCTCAGCCAGCTGCTCGTCTGTGATATTTTCAGCAGCTCTTGCCGCAGCCTGACCCTCAAGCTGAATACGGATATCATACATATCAAGCATATCTTCGTTGCTTATTCCAACGACTACTATGCCCTTGCTTGTCTCGTGCAGGATGTGATCCTGCTCAAGGCGCCTTACAGCCTCTCTTACAGGCGTACGGCTTACGCCAAGCTCTTCAGAGAGCTTCACTTCGCTTAATATCTCACCCTTTTTATATTTTCCGGATAATATCTCATCCTGAAGCTGGTCAAATATCTGATCGGCTATCGATATTGTTCTGTGGTCTCTCATGAATTTCTCCTCTTATAGTATCCGTTTGAAAACTCCTCGATCTTGCCTTCAAGCTCGTCTGTTGAGATCATGGCCGTTCTGCCTGATTCATACTCGGCATCTACCCACTCCTTGACCTTCACAACTACCGGATCGCGCTTGTCGACCATCTTGTCGCCTCTTAAAATGTAGTTCTGGTTCATCCAGTAGGCGATGCCGGCAAGGCCTGAATTCTTATTTACAGCAACCATGGCAGGTCTGTTGAGCAGCTTCTCGGTGTTGAAGATATTGTAGATCTCCTCATCCTTAAGAAGGCCATCGGCATGTATCCCTGCTCTCGTGACATTGAAATTTCTTCCGACAAAAGGCGTCATCGGCGGAATATTGTAGCCGATCTCATTCCTATAATAATCAGCTATCTCTGTGATAACTGTAGGATCCATGCCGTCTAACGATCCGCGTAAGGAAGCATATTCAAATACCATGGCCTCAAGCGGAACATTTCCTGTACGCTCTCCTATGCCGAGGAGCGAACAGTTTACGCCGCTTGCGCCAAAGAGCCAGGCGGTGGCAGCATTGGCAACAGCCTTATAAAAGTCGTTGTGGCCATGCCACTCGAGCATGTCACTGCTTACTCCGGAATAATGCTGAAGTCCGTAAATGATGCCCGGTACCGATCGCGGCAGTGATACCTCGCTGTACGGAACTCCATAACCCATAGTATCGCAGGCCCTGATCCTTACCGGTATGCCGGCATCCTCAGAGAGCTTCATGAGCTCGTTTACAAAAGGAACAACAAAGCCATAGAAATCAGCCCTGGTTATATCCTCAAGGTGGCAGCGCGGCATAACGCCTGCATCAAAGGCATCCCGTACTGTTGCAAGATATGTTTCCATAGCCTGCTTTCTTGTCATTTTGAGTTTTTTGAATATATGGTAATCGCTGCACGATACAAGTATGCCGGTCTCTCTGATGCCGAGATCCTTAACAAGCCTGAAGTCTTCTCTGGTCGCTCTGATCCAGGTAGTGATCTCGGGGAATCTTAAACCAAGCTCCTGACATCTGGCCACTGCCTCCCTGTCTCTTTCGCTGTATACGAAAAACTCCGACATCCTGATAAGTCCATACGGGCCGCCCAGTCTGGACATGAGCTTGAACAGGTCAACTATCTGATCTACTGTATACGGATTAATAGACTGCTGGCCGTCCCTGAAGGTCGTATCCGTTATCCAGATATTTTCCGGCATGGCAGCGGGGACCCTGGTGTGGTTGAAACCGACCTTCGGCACCTCGTCGTAATTATATATCTCCCTGTGCAGATTGGGCTCCGCAATGTCCTGCAGTGCATATCTGTATGCATTCTCTTCGAGCAGATTCGTTTTCTGTGATAATTCCAGCATATATGTATCACCTCATAAAGCACTTTTGTGTTGTCTTTTTGCATTAGTGTATACAATTATACTCCGGTATTTCCGCTTGTCCAGTTTTATTTGTGTATTTTATGCATAAGTATACACAGACATTTATCAAAATTCACGAAACCGCCGCAGCCATTACGGCCGCGGCGGTTTTTTACTTAAATATTAAGCTTTACTTTGACCTGAGTCTGTATGCACATTACCGGTCAACGGAGGTTTTCCGATATTAAACCTGTGCGCCCTTGGCAAGTGCCATGTAGATCTCTGTACGATCCTTAGCATCAGCCTCTGCCTTAGCATAGAGCTCCTCAGCTGTCTCAGGGAACTTTCTCTTAAGTGAGGTGTAACGAACCTCCTTAAGGATGAAGTCTCTGAACTTGGTAAGATCAGGCTCCTTGGAATCAAGGATGAACGGATTCTTTCCTTCCTTCTTGAGGTCAGGATTGTATCTGTACATATGCCAGTATCCGCACTCAACAGCTTCCTTGATACGGTTCTGAGTATTGCTCATGCCGCCCTTGATACCATGGTTGATACAAGGAGCATATGCGATAAGGATAGACGGTCCGTCATAAGCCTCAGCTTCCTTAATTGCCTTAAGGAGCTGCTCAGGGTTAGCACCGAGAGCTACCTGTGCAACGTATACATAGCCATAAGACATGCACATACGTCCAAGATCCTTCTTCTTTGTCTTCTTACCTGCTGCCGCGAACTGAGCAACTGCTGCAGTCTGGGTAGCCTTTGAAGACTGTCCGCCTGTGTTGGAGTAAACCTCGGTATCTACGCAGAGGATGTTTACGTTCTCGCCTGCAGCTACAACGTGATCAAGTCCTGAGTAACCGATATCGTAAGCCCATCCGTCACCGCCGACGATCCACTGTGAGGTCTTGTAGAGGTAATCCTTACGCTCTAAGAGTGCTGCGATCTGAGCATCCTTAGGCTGCTTCTCAAGAGCTGCGATAAGAGCATTTGTACGCTGACGTGTTCCGTCACCGATGGTCCAGTTAGCTACTGCCTCGTCGATAGCTGCCTTGAGCTCTGCATCAGAGGTCTTGGCTGCAAGGTCGATAAGAGAGGTCTTAAGCCACTTACGAACTGCGAATGTACCAAGATACATACCATAGCCGTACTCTGCCGTATCCTCGAACAGACCTGATGCCCATGCAACACCCTGTCCCTTAGAGTTTGTGCAGAATGGGATCTCAGGAGAGCCGCCCCAGATGTGTGTACAACCTGCTGAGTTGGCAATTCTCATGTGGTCACCATAGAGCTGTGTGATCATCTTGAGGTATGGAGTCTCGCCGCAGCCTGCGCATGCGCCTGAGAACTCGAAGTATGGCTTCAGGAACTGGCTTTCCTTTACGTTGTTCGGAACCGGAAGCTCCTTTGCTGAAACCTTATCGATAGTGTAAGCCCACTCTGCATCGTTAACTTCCTTGATGTCCTGGAACAGTGTGAAGTTAAGAGCCTTTGTCGGGCAAGCCTTCAGGCAGACACCGCAGCCTGTGCAGTCTGCGCCTGAAATAGCAAGGTGATACTGATAGCCTGCATGTCCGTTAGCCGGCTTAACTGCATATCCTGCAGGAGCTGCAGCTACTTCAGCATCTGTAAGGAGTGTAGGTCTGATAACAGCATGTGAGCATACTGCTGAGCAGCGGTTACACTGTACACACTTATCAACATCCCATGCCGGAACCTCGATAGCTACGCCGCGCTTCTCATACTTGGTGTAGTTCTGCTCCCATGAACCATCCTCGTGTCCAAGGAATCCGCTGACAGGAACGTCGTTGCCTTCCTGACGAGCCATCTTGAAGAGGACCTTCTTGAAGAACTCAGGTGCATCGCTCTCAACGACCGGATCATCAGGTGTATCTGCCCATGAAGCCGGATAGTTAACTTCATGAACCTTCTCGATACCTGCGTCAACAGCTGCGTAGTTCATATCAAGGACATCCTGTCCCTTAGCGCCGTATGCCTTCTCGATCTGATATCTGAGGGCCTTAACTGCGGTCTCAAGAGGAATGATATTTGTGATCTTGAAGAAGCCGGCCTGCATTACCATGTTGATACGTGAGCCAAGTCCGAGCTCCTTACCGATGGCAAATGCATTAAGTGTATAGAACTTAGCATGCTTCTGAGCGATCTTTCTCTTAAGGTCAGCCGGAAGATACTTATCAAGCTCCTCATCGCTCCAGATGGTATTAAGGAGGAAGTTTCCGCCGTCCTTAAGGTCATCGATAAGAGGATACTTGTAAACGTATGACTGGTTGTGGCATGCAATGTAGTTAGCAGCCTTGATCTGATATGATCCCTTGATGGTCTTAGGACCAAATCTGAGGTGAGAGATCGTTACGCCGCCTGACTTCTTTGCATCATATGCGAAGTATGCCTGTACATTGTAATCAGTGTTGTCACCGATGATCTTAACAGCCTGCTTGTTGGCACCAACTGTACCGTCTGATCCAAGACCCCAGAACTTACATGAGTAGTTTCCGTCAGGTGTTGAGTCGAACTCAGGTGCTGCAGGAAGTGAAAGGTTGGTAACATCATCAACGATAGATACTGTGAAGTTGTTCTTCGGAGCATCGGACTCGAGGTTGATAAATACTGCCATAGCATCGTTAGGTGTGAAGTCCTTAGAGCCAAGGCCATAACGTCCGCCAACGATGGTGATAGTATTGTCGATAGGAAGGATCGCATTGCGAACATCAAGGTAAAGAGGCTCACCCGGTGCGCCCGGCTCCTTTGTTCTGTCGAGTACTGCGATCTTCTTGGCTGTCTTCGGAATAGCCTCAAGAAGCTTCTCGTTTACGAAAGGTCTGTAAAGGTGGCACTCTACAACACCATACTTCTTGCCCTTGGCATTCCAGAAGTCAATTGTCTCTCTGATAACGCCTGCAGATGATCCCATTGTAATGATTACCTGCTCAGCGTCCTCAGCGCCATAATAGTTGAAAAGCTTATAGTCTGTACCTGCAAGCTCGTTGATCTTAGCCATGTACTCCTCAACGATGCCCGGGATCTCATCATAGAATCTGTTTACAGACTCACGGTTCTGGAAGAATACTTCAGGACCTTCAGCCGATCCGCGTGACTTCGGATGATCTGAGTTAAGAGCGTTGTCTCTGAATCTCTTGATTGCATCATAATCCGGAAGTGACTTCATTGTCTCATCATCGAATACCTCGATCTTCTGGTACTCGTGTGAGGTACGGAATCCGTCAAAGAAATGAAGAACAGGAATATGTGACTTGATCGCTACAAGGTGAGCAATAGTACCCATATGATATGCCTGCTGAACTGAGCTGCCTGCAAGAAGAGTATAGCCTGTTCCGCGACATGTCATAACGTCCTGATGGTCGCCATAAATTGAAAGTGCGTTTGATGCAAGTGCACGTGCTGAAACATGGAATACGCCCGGGAGCTGCTCGCCGGCGATCTTAAACATGTTAGGAAGCATGAGCATAAGACCCTGGCTGGCTGTATAGGTTGAGCCAAGAGCACCGCCCTGAAGTACACCGTGGATAGCGCCTGCTGCGCCGCCCTCGTGCTGCATCTCTCTTACTTCTACTGTCTCACCGAAGATGTTTTTCTTTCCGTTTGCGCTCCACTCATCAACGGCCTCGGCCATACCTGATGAAGGAGTAATAGGATAGATAGTTGCCACCTCTGTAAATGCATATGAAGCCATTGCAGCGGCGGTATTACCATCAACCGTGACTTTTTTAAAGTTACTGTTCATACATCTACCTCCGTTTTATGATGTTCATTACTTAAGTTTATATACTATATATGGTAATGAATCAGTTACTGCTATTATCGATAAAAGGGCACAAAAAACCCTATGCCGATAATTTAGTAACAGTATACACGATTTCAGAAAAGAAATATAGATATTTTTTTCCAATGTATGGACAAATTTTCCATAAATTTTAGTGCATTGTATATAGACTTGTGGTTGACACGCCGAATAATTACTAGATGTTGTAGGACACGAGTTCGGTTCTCGTGGCGCACAAAAAAAGCATCCGTACGGATGCTTTTTTTAGTGACGCCAACGAGAATCGAACTCGTGTTACCACCGTGAAAGGGTGGTGTCTTAACCGCTTGACCATGGCGCCATACGCCCCAACCAGGACTTGAACCTGGGACCCCCTGATTAACAGTCAGATGCTCTAACCAACTGAGCTATTGAGGCACGTGCTGTTTAGACAGCGTAAAGATTATATTTGAAAAACACCCTTATGTCAAGCAAATTGGGGGATTTTACATTTATACCAAAAAGAGTATAATAATCACAAATGATACTTCGGAGGTATAGTATGGAGCTGAGACATTTAAGATATTTCCTGGCGGTCGCGCAGGAGCTCAATTTCACCAGAGCAGCAGAGCGCCTCAGCATTGCGCAGCCTCCTCTTTCGAGGCAGATACAGGACCTTGAAAACGAGATCGGCGTAAAGCTCTTCATAAGAAAACGACACGCGCTGACTCTCACCGAGGAGGGCATGCTCTTTAAGCAGTACGCGATACAGGTAATGAATCTTGTAGACAAGTCGACCTCAGAGGTACGTGCCATGAAGCACGGCCTGCAGGGCAGCATCACCTTAGCTTCCGTAGAGGGCCATGCGCCAAGCATGCTCGCCGACTGGATCAGTGGTTTCAGCAAAGAAAATCCACATGTCCAGTACGACCTCTGGAACGGCAATTCAGATGATGTTGCCTCCAGAGTAATGAACGGACTTTGCGACATCGCGGTCATCATGGAGCCGCACAATGAGCAGGGCGTAGAATTCTTCCCCGTATACAAGGAAAACTGGATCGCCATGATCCCCTCATCCTACCCTGTTGCCCATGTCTCCGACGAGGAATTCAATATTGCAATGCTGGCAGATTATGACCTTATCATTCCGTCGAGAGCATCCCGCCAGGACACCATCAACGGATGGTTCAACGCTGTAGGCGCGAAGCCGCATGTCAGAGCCCGCATCGCACATATGCTGAGCGCCTATGAGCTTTCACGGCGCGGCGTCGGCATTTCCATCTATCCGGCCTCAGCCAGAGATATCGCCAATCTGCAGGATGTGGTGATCCGTGACATTGACACAAAGGAAAAACCTTCCTATATAGTAATATGGAACAAAAACCGCACGCTGCCCACTGCTGCAGCTGAGTTTCTTCGATATATAAGGAGCATCACCGAAAGCAGCTCGGCGACAGATCTATAACACGTCTCAATTGACGGCACAATATTCAAAAAAATTTAAAGGTATTAAATAATGATAATAAAGAGAGATAATACGTGCACCCCGGTCGGAAAGAACCGCACGCTGCACATTTATTTGCCCGACAACTATTATGATTCCGATGAGAGATACCCCGTCATGTACTTCTTTGACGGACACAACCTCTTCCTTGACGAGGATGCAACTTACGGCAAATGCTGGGGCCTCAAGTCTTTCCTCGACGGGTGGTGGAAGGACATGATCATTGTCGGAATAGAGTGCGGACATGAGGGCCGTGAGCGTTTAAATGAGTACAGCCCCTATTACTGGAACTCTAATTATATAGGAAAGGTCGAGGGGATAGGCGAGACTATTTTAGATTGGATGGCGCATGAACTTAAGCCTATGATAGACAGCGAGTACCGCACCTGGCCCCACCGCGAGGCGACCGGCATCGGCGGCTCAAGCATGGGCGGGCTAATGTCACTCTACGGGGTCACCCGTTTTAATGATACCTTTTCCAAGGCGGCCTGCCTGTCGAGCACAGTCATTCCCTGCTATCGCAAGCTCACCTCGGACATCCGGGCAGCAAGGCTCAATGAGGACACCCGCATATGGCTTTCCTACGGCGAGGACGAGGCCTTTGGGCGAAGCTCGGATGTAAAAGATATTTTCGATACCAAGACCTCGAAATATACCGGAAAGATAATGGATATCCTTGCTGATAAGCATGTGATCGCGAAGCATTACATGCAGCCCGGCGGCCGCCACTGCGAGGCCGACTGGGAAAAGCAGGTCCCGGCATTTATGGAGTTTTTGTGGATGTGACGAATCAATTTCATCGAAGCAAACACACGAAAAATCCCAAAAGAAAGCCGGCCCTCTTCGGACCGGCTTTTTGCTTAAAGCTTATGGGTTTATGATCCCTGACTCAAGGTCATATCCGACGATATACGAACAGGATTTCACAAGGGGAGAAAATCCCATTCGGTTGATCGGATATTCGGAAAGACCGCGATGTGCCGCCACAGCTCTGAATAACCGCAAGGACACATTAAGCCATGGAGAAGACTAGGGAAGGGGTCAGCTCCGGCTGTGCTGTGGCATATGCACCGCAGAATAATAAGCCATGATCTTAAACGCCAAGGTAAGCTCTGCGCACCTCATCATTTTCGAGCAGCGCCTTAGCGTCATCCTTCATCTTAATATGTCCTGTCTCCAGTACATATCCCGTATCTGCAACCGAAAGCGCCATACGGGCATTCTGCTCGACCAAAAGTATAGTAAGTCCCTGCTTGTGCAGCTCCTTGATAATATCAAAGATCTCCTGCACCAGGATAGGTGAAAGGCCCATGGACGGCTCGTCCATCAGCAGGATCTTCGGCCTGCTCATAAGCGCGCGTCCGACTGCAAGCATCTGCTGCTCTCCTCCCGAAAGAGTACCGGCATACTGTCTGTAACGCTCCTTAAGACGAGGGAACCTTTCATAGACCTCCTTCAGCATTGCCGCATTCTCTTCCTTGTTTTTCCCTGCAAATGCTCCCATCTCCAGATTTTCCTGCACCGTCATGTTTGCGAACACATGACGGCCTTCCGGAACATGCGCCATACCTAGTGTAACTATCTTGTGGGCAGGTACCTTTGTAAGCTCTGTATCATTCCATAACACAGAACCGTCAGTTGCCTTCTTAAGTCCCGTAATAGTATGAAGTATAGTGGTCTTTCCGGCTCCGTTTGCGCCTATAAGCGTGACTATCTGTCCGTCCGGGACCTCGATGGTCACGTCATTTATGGCATGGATAACTCCATAGTGAACATTTAAATTACTGACCTTTAACATATTCCGTCCTCCTTAAACAGCGCCCTTGCCAAGGTAAGCCTCGATGACCTCCGGGTTATGGGAAATCTCATCGGGAGTACCCTCAGCCAGGATCTCGCCAAAGTTAAGCACATATATCCTCTCGCATACGTTCATGACAAGATTCATGTCATGCTCTATAAGCAGGATCGGAATATTGAATTTCTCTCTGATCATCCTGATCGACTCAAGCAGGCTTTCTGTCTCGGTCGGGTTCATGCCGGCTGCAGGCTCATCCAGAAGCAGAAGCTTCATGTCAGTAGCCAGTGCGCGTACGATCTCCAGCCTTCTCTGCTGGCCGTAAGGCAGGTTTTCAGCCGCCTGATCGGCAAACTTATCGAGGTCGAAAAGACTTAAAAGCTCAAGAGCCTTCCTTTCAGCCTCCAGTTCCTCCTTCCAGAACGCCGGAGTACGAAGTATCGACTGAAAAAGATTTGCCTTCATATCTTTATTAAAAGCTACCTTAACATTCTCGAGCACCGTCATCTTCTTAAAAAGACGAATGTTCTGGAAAGTACGTGCAATGCCGGCAGCCACGACCTGGTGCGTGACCTTGCCGTTCATCTTCTCGCCGTTAAGATAATAAGTGCCCTCTGTAGGCTGATACACGCCCGTGATAAGGTTGAAAAAAGTCGTTTTTCCGGCACCGTTAGGTCCGATAAGACCTACGAGCTCGCCCGGATTTATAACCATATTTACATCATTATTGGCCTTAAGTCCGCCAAAGGAGATACCGAGGCCCTTTGTTTCAAGAACAGGAATAACCTTACTCTCACTCATCCTTCTTACCTCCCTCATTCACAGTCGCGCCGCCCTTGCCCTTACCAAGCACCTTATCCACTACTCTGGTAAGTGAAAACTCATAATTTCCGAAAAGACCCGAAGGCTTGAAAATCATTACAAGTACAAGAAGCACAGCGTAAATAAGCATTCTGTAGCTTGCGAAGTCAGCATTTACATAAGAAATGATCTGCGGCAATGCGGAAAGAATAGGTGCAGCTACGATGGATCCCGTCATGGAGCCGCTTCCTCCCATGATGACCATGGCAAGGAACTCCGATGATTTTGAAAAGTTAAAGTAAGTCGGAAGCAGTGAGGTAATGCTGAGAGCGTAAATAGCTCCGGCGATCCCTGCGAAAAATGCTGATATCGTGAAGGTCATTACCTTGTGCTTTGTTACATTGAGTCCGGAGGAGGCTGCGGCGATGTAGTCCTCTCTGATGGCGATAACGGCGCGTCCGTATCTTGAACGGATGTACATATACATTATTGTTACTGAAGTCACCATGGCAAAGAAAACATAGTGGTAATCAGCGATTTTCGGTATTCCTGCAAATGACTTTGAAAAAGTAGATGATCCGGTTATTGCGGGAATTGAAAGGTTGCAAAGTACAACTCTTATGATTTCAGCTACCGCTACTGTTACTATGCAGAGATAATCTCCTCTCAATCGCAGTGCCGGGATTCCAACTATTATTCCCACGACGCCTGCAACAAATCCGCCGAGAATAAGTGAAACTATAAAAAGCGGAAGATCCGGAACCGTGATTCCCTTTGACTTAAGCAGCATGGTAAAAATACCTGCTGTATAGGCTCCAACCGACATGAAGCCTGCGTGTCCGAGTGAAAATTCACCCATATATCCTGTAAGAAGGTTGAGCGAGCAGACCATGATTATGCTGAACATGCCTATGGTCGCAAGTCCCTTCATATATTCTGTTCTTCGTCCAAGTATACCTGTGTCAAAAAGAAGACACAGAAGTGCGAATACGATGAGAATTCCGATGATATTGATAATATATCCGCGTTTGTTTTTCTTTGGCATATGTTCTCACCTCACACTTTCTCATTGTCTTTTCTGCCGAGAAGACCTGCCGGCCTTACAAGCAGAACTACGATAAGCAGGCCGTAGGTTATTGCCTCGTACCATGCCGGGAAAAGATATACCTTTACAAATATCTCGATAAGTCCGAGAAGAAGTCCGCCTATCATGGCGCCCGGTATGGAACCGATGCCGCCGAGAATGGCTGCAACAAAGGCCTTAAGTCCAAGAGCGATACCAAGCTCGTTTTTAATGCTGACATACGAGGTCACATACATCATTGAAGCTATGGCTGCGAGCCCTGATCCGATTGCAAAGGTAATAGTAATAACTCTGTCGACATTAATGCCCACGAGGGTTGACGCTGTTCTGTCCTCAGGGACCGCTCTCATGGATTTTCCTATGGAGGTCTTCTGGACAAAAATCATTAAAAGCACCATGGTCACAATGCCTATGCCGAGAGTGAGAAGTGTCTTTCCCGGAAGAGAAATGCTTCCGAATGTAATATTTGGCAGATCAAACATTGCCGCAACGTTTCTCGGTGTGGTTCCGAAAAGAACGAGGGCAAGGTTCTCCAGAATAAGGCTCATACCAAGCGCTGTGATAAGTGCTGTCATGGAACCATGTCCGCGGACCGGCTTATATGCGATCTGTTCAGTCGCAACTCCAACCGTGACACATACTATAACCGCAATGATAATGGCGAACGGCTTGGGAATGCCGAGACTGTCCATAAGCGGTACAGTATAGAAAAGTGTAAAGCCGCCGACCATGATGAAATCACCATGCGCGAAATTTAACATTCGTATAATGCCGTAAACCATGGTATATCCCAGGGCTGTCAGTGCATATATCGAACCAAGGTTGAGTCCGTTAGCCAGACTCTGAAGAAAAAGCAGCATTTTGTTTCCCCCTTGTGAATGGACATATGAGTATCCTCATATATCCCGTTTTCTATCAATTATGGGACTGCCCATGTGGGCAATCCCATGAATTCTTTTCTAAATTGCCTTATAACAGAAGTTTCTCCGCAATCAGTTTGCTCCGCCTACCTTGTCAAAGTAAGTAACTGCGCCATCCTTGTATGTCTCGATAGTGAAGGCCTTGATCGGGTCTCCATTCTCATCGAACTCAACGTGGCCTGTTACACCATCAAAGCCGATCTTTGCAAGCGCATCCTTGATAACTGCCGGATCTGTTGAACCTGCCTCCTCGATAGCCTGCTTAAGCATGTAGATAGTGTCATAATAAAGGCTGGCTGTTGCAACAAGTGAATCTGTGCCGTAAGCATCCGAATATGTTGTTACAAAGTTCTGTACCTTCTCATCTGTATCGGCAAAATCAAGGTGATTGAGGTAATATGTGTTCTCAAACTCCTTCTCAAGTCCTGTTGTGTCGGCTCCGTCCCAGCCGTCTCCGCCGATTATAGCGCCTTCAAATCCGGCTGCTCTTGCCTGCTGAACAAGCATCGGAACTGTATCAAGATAGTTCGGATATGCAATTGCGTCGCAGCCCTCTGCAACTGCCTTCGAAACCTGTGCACTGTAGTCTGTATCTGTTGATGTACACTCATATACTACATACTCTGCACCCTTCTCATCGAAGTATTCAGCAATAGCCTCGTAAAGACCTGAGCAATAATCCTGATCTTTTGCATAGATGATTGCTGTCTTCTTAGCTCCGATCTTTTCGTCAAGAAACTGTGCCATAGCCGGTCCCTGTGCCGCGTCTGAGAAGCAGGTACGGAAGATATAATCACCGATAACGCAGATAGAAGCATTTGTTGACTGCGGTGTGATTACGATTATTCCGTCATTCTGCGCTGTCTCTGAATATGACTTTGTACATGAGCTTGCATATGAACCGATAACTGCAACGATCGGATAAGATGCACAGTTGTTGTAAGCGCTGATCGCTTCTGTTGAATCTGACTTATCATCGCACTTAACAGCGCACTCAAAGGTGTAAGACTTATCACCTATCTTGATTCCGCCGGCCTCATTAATTTCCTTTAAGGCAAGATCGGTAGCATTGGAAGCTGCCTCACCGTAAAGAGCATGAGGTCCTGTCATAGGAGCGATCATACCAAACTGGATGGTATCTCCGTCTGCAGCTGCTGCTGCGTCAGCTGCGGCTGCGGCTGTTGTGTCAGCTGAACCCGAAGCTGCTGTTGTTGCGGCCGGTGCTGAGGATGATGATCCTCCGCAGGCTGTAAGTGCTGATACTGCAAGTGCGCCTGCCATTAAGGCTGATGCAATTCTCTTTTTCATATTTTGTTTCCTCCCTTGTTGTTTTTGTTTATAAAATAAAGAAGTCCCGGTGAACACACTTGGACCTCTTTGTCTTTATTGTTAATGTATTTAGTTTTAATTATGTTTTTCTATCAGTCCGGAAATTATTTTATTCCGGAGGCTATATCAATCCGGGATCGGGATGCCGAATCGGACATTCATGTAATCCATTATGATATCCGCAGCCTTTTCCTTTGACATCTTGCCGGTATTAAGGCAAAGATCATAGTTGTACGGATTCTTCCACTCTCTTCCGGTGTGGTATTTGTAATAGCCCTCACGATAGGTGTCCGTCTTAAAGACGTATCTCCTTGCCTCCTCGTAAGAGTATCCCAGCCTGTCCATCTCCTTGTGAATACAGAACTCCGGATCGGCATACAGGAAAACAGCGACCATATTGGGATTATCTCTTAAAATGAAATCGGCTCCGCGTCCTATGCATACATAGGACTCCTTCTTCGCAAGCTCCTTCAGCACCTTGGCCTGAAAAGCGAAGAGATTGTCGTTCGAGGTGAAATCACTGCTTTCAGGAGGGATTATCTCTCCGTTATAGACCTTCCGGCTTGTCTTAAAAAGAAGGCTCTGTCTGGTCGTCTCGTCAGCCCTTGCGAAAAGTGCCTCATTGATTCCGCTGTCCTCACTCGCAAGCTGCAAAAGCTTTCTGTCATAAAGATCGATGTGATACTTTTTTGCAAGTATCTTGCTTATGGAGGTAGCTCCTCCTCCGCAGGTCCTTGTTATTGCAATTACAAAATTTTCCATGTGCTCCGCCCCTTGTTAGAAAATAAAAAAGGCAATGATGCACGACTTTTACCTGAAACAGTATAAATCGTGCATCATTGCCCTTGTTTTATGCGGCTTATGATAGACACATTTGTTATTTTTGTCAATAATTTTTTTTATTTTTATAAATTATGCACAAGTTATTCTCTGCACAGCAGGTCTTTGTTGTGACAGATTGCCTACTCGCAGCCAGACTTTCTGACGTTCATCTAAAAGAGATCCTCCGCATGGGGCGTGTCAAGGGGACGGTTCTTTTGACACGCCCTGAAAGCCTAAAACTCACTTAAAGGAAATCCGCCCGATGCCATGTGCGGCGGCAATATCATAAAAATGCTCCAGCATCTCATCCGACGGGATATCCATCCTTTCCGCGGCGATGCCGGGCGCAAGCTCTACCCTAAGCTCCTCATACCTTTCATCAGGTCCCGGCAGCCCGAGCTTGACATATTTGTCAGCACCGAAACGGTGATACGGGAGAAGCTCGAGGCTCGCGGCGGGAGCATTGGCAGCAATAAACTCACAGGTCTTCAGAATATTTTCTTCATACGCGTTTACTCCTACTATCACCGGGATGCGCACGACGAGCCTGACGCCAAGCCCCGACACCTTTTTAAGATTATCAAGTATGGCCGCGTTATCCGCTCCGGTAAACAGCCTGTGAAACCGGGGATCCATATGCTTCAGATCAAAAAAGATAAGATCCATTTTCTCAAGTATGTCCGACACCCCGGCAAAGTCAAAACTTCCGCAGGTCTCTATGGAAAGGCTGTAGCCACGGTCATAAAGCTGCTCCGTAAGCGCGCGCAAATAACCCTGCTGCCATGTCGCCTCCCCGCCGGAAAAGGTCACGCCGCCGTGCCCGTTCCTGAAGAATATCGACTCCTTCGCGACTATTCCCACCACTTCATCGACAGTCATACGATGCTCAGCGTCAAGGCAGCCTGCATTTTCCGGGTTGCAGCACCAGATGCAGTGAAGCGGACATCCGGCAAGAAATACCGTTGTCCGGATGCCGTCCCCGTCATTGACGGAAAAATGCTGTATCTGCATGACACTGCCCTCTTTTTTATACTCTCTTTCTAAAGCCATGGTCAGAACTCAGCGTGCTCGGTGCGCGCGATGATCGCATCCTGCAGCGATTTTGAAAGGTTTACAAACTGCGTGCTGTAGCCGGCAACTCTCACCAACAGATCTCGGTAGTCATCGGGCCGCTCCTGAGCCGCGCGCAGCACCTTGCTTGAGAGCGTGTTGAACTGCACATGAAATGCTCCGAGCGCAAAGTAGCTCTGGATAAGGCTTCCGAGATTGGCCTGTCCGCGCTTCGTTGCGACAAGGTCGTGATTTAAGCGGAGATTGAGCAGCGTTCCGCCCGAATGTATCTCCTGATTAAGCTTGGCCGCGGAGCGCATGGCTGCAAGCGGCGTAGAGGTGTCAGTTCCGACATACGGTGATACTCCCTCGGTCGAAGGCTCGCCGTTCTTTCTGCCGCACGGGGTCGCACCCAGCACGCGACCCATGGGGATATAATTGCTGATACCCATGAAGGCCGTCGAGAACGGGGAGCCGAAGATGTCCTTATAGCCGTGGATCTCATGGTAGAAGGTATTGGCTATCTTTATAGCGATGCGGTCAACATAATCGATATCGTTGCCGTACTTCGGTGCTGCCTGGGCCTTTGCCCTCAGCTCCTCATAACCCTCCCAGTTGGCCTTAAGCGCAGCGGCAAGCTCTCCCATAGTGCAGACCTTATCATCAAAAACAAGCTTTTTGACTGCTGCCAGCGAGTTCGCGCAGACTCCAAGGCCAATACCCGTAATAACGGGACCCACATTGTACTTTGCGCCGCCCCTTGAGAGATCCACGCCGTCCTCAAGACAGGCCTCCATGCAGGAGGACAGGAACGGACGCGGCACCATATCCACATGCACCCTCTGCGCCGTAGTTGTAAGGACTATCGAGTGATAGCAGAGATTTTTAAACTGCTTAAAGAAGGCTTCCTCGACCTCTTCATAGGATGCAAATGCTGATGCCGGTTTTTCCTTAAGTCCCATCTCTTTTCCCGTCATCAGGCTCTTTCCCTCATTAAGCGCATATTCTATGGCTGAGCCAAAATTCATATTAACTGCCGCGGTCCACTCTCCTGTCTTGCGGTAATGCGGAACCACGCAGCCGCAGTTATTCCAGTCTCTGGCGTCATCAGGCTCATAGCCGGCATTTAAGAGCATCTGGTAGCCCGCGCTGTCAGAGTGGATAGCCGGAAAGCCCGTGCCGCGGCTCACAAGCTCGGTCACTGCTGCCAGAAATTCCTCCGGGCAGTCTTGATGAATTCTCACGCTGAGACCCGGCTGATGAGTCTTTACCTCCTCTGTTGCTTTAAGCGCCATGAAGGTTACTGGGTTAGTGCCGTCTAAGCCTTCCCTTGTTTTCCCGCCTACCGTAAGGTTCTGGAACTGATTGTAGCCTGCAAAGTAGTCTGCAGTATTGGCCGAGATCGTCCATACCCACTCCGAGTACTTAAGCCAGAGGGCGTCGATAAGCTCCTCAGCCTTTGCCTCGCTGATGATTCCCAGGGCAAGGTCTCTCTCATAGAAGGGATCCATGTACTGGTCGAAGCGTCCGGGATTAAGAGAAAGTGGATTTTCCGTAAGTATGCCGCCGATCTGTGTAAACCACACGAACTGTATGGCCTCGTAGAATGTCTCCGGCGGATTTTCGGGAACTCTGCGGCAGTTTTCGGCAATGGCAAGAAGCTCAGACCTTCTCGTTTCATCGGTTTCCGCCTTTGCAAGCTCCTCCGCTGCATTTGCATAGCGGTTTGCGTAGAGAATTATTCCCCTTGAAGTGATAATGACTGAATCATAAAACTCAATTTTCTCCTGGTCGGCAGCATTTGCAGGGGAAAGAAGAGCCTTCTTAGACTCGCACTTTTTGATTATGCCGCCAAAGCCAAGCGGAAAAAGCACATCCTGGTAGTCAGGTGTGATCTCTCCCACGGACTGGCGCCACTTTGAGTCATTATCAAGTATGCCGGTATCGACTCCTATCTTCGCGGTCTCCTCGGGAAGTCTCGCAAGAAAGGCCTCCTCGAGGGACTTATCCTTCCAGTATGGGAATATTTCCCTGCGGACGAACTCGCGCTGCTCAGGTGTAATTACATAGGGGTCCTGCGCTCTGTCGGAGAAGGTATCCATCTCCTTATCCACCCATTTCCAGGAAAACTCGGGCGTGAGTATGCCGCAGCGGCGAAACTCTCCGATAGCTCCGACTATAAGCTCGCCCTCGAAAATGTGGACAGGGAGCTCGGCGCAAGTGTCATAAAAAGCCTTTGCCCTGCGTATGCATACGGGCTGCCCCTCGGTGCGCTTGTGGGACTCGGTCCATATGCGGGCGCGGTCTGTGGAGATGCTGGGTTTATTGTTTACGTAGCTCTGACGAATCTTTTCTATTCTTTCTGTAAGCATATGCTGCTCCTTCCTAATGGTTTGCGGCACACGGATTTCTCCGCACTTCGTGCTCCCGAAATCCTGCGAACATTCGGATTCCGCTCATTTTTCTGCGAAAAATGGCTTCTTCCTCATGTTCTGACGGGTCTCATGTCCATGTATCCGTGCGCCAGCGCCCGATACATGGACCCGATCCCCTTGTGCCGCAAATCGTGCACGATTTTTAAATTTACAAAAATAATACGGTGTGTTATCTTTAGTGTCAAGAGTTTTTTATGAAGGAGAGCCGGAGCTTTATCCGGCGGTAGCTTAAGATGTCCGCAGAAAATAATACCCGCGAGCTGGTTCACGAGAAAATGAAGCACGCGATACTCGATCACACATATCCGCTCGGAAGCCGCATAAATCTTGATGAAATAAAAAGAAGCCTCGGAGTCAGCAACACACCTGTAAGGGAGGCGGTCAGCATACTCGAAGGCGAGGGGCTGGTGGAATATAAAAGAAATGCAGGTGTATTTGTTGTGAACCCGACCCGCGAGGAGGTTTTCGCGCTGGCGCAGTTCATGATGCTACTGGTTGGCGCGGCATATGACTTTTGCCGTGACAGCCGCTCCATGGAGCCTCTTATCGTGCTTATGCGTGCGGAGCTTGAAAAACAGCGCGGCTATGTGCAGCAAAAGGACTTTTATAACTATGCCCTCTGCTCTAACAGCTTTGACCGCTGCATCATAGATTATACTGAAAACGACTACCTTATCCGTAGCTACAATCAGAACTACGATCTGCTTACGCTGCTCAATGCAGAGTATGCCATTCATGATGAGTCGACCATTCCGGTATTTTTTCATCAGCATGAGCTGATACTCGAGGCCATCGAAAAGGATGACCCGGCTCTGGTGCACAGCCGCTTAAAGGAGCATTACTATAAAAAAGACTGGATCCCGGCCGAATCTTGACATTCATTTTTCATAATGCTATAAATCATGTCAATCGACATTGAGGTCGCAGACACACCGCTTTCAAGGTGTTTCTGCGGCTTTTTTACGGAGGAACCATGGTCATCAAGCTTATCGAACCCGGTAAAACAGGCAGGCAGGTCCTCACCCTGCCTTACATTTTTTTATTGCTTCAGGATCTTCTTTACGGCTTCGGAGACCCTATCTCAAAGATGCTTTTTGATATAATGCCGGTCTATGCGGTGCTCGTCATAAGATACTGCATTGCACTCCTTGCTATGCTTCTCATCTGGCATAAAAGAATATTCCGCGGCTTAAAGGAGACCCCTGTAAAGGTCTGGTTCCTTCCCGCCTTCTGCACCGGAGCGGCTTATATTGTAAATAATCTGGCGCTCTCCATGACAGCAGCTACAAATGTTGCCTTCATAAGGTCCATGCCCACGCTCATCGCTCCCCTGCTGGCACTTATCGTATACCGCAAAAAATACAAGCTCGCGCATCTGCCGATACAGCTTCTCGTGCTTGTCGGCCTCTATATGCTCTGCTGCGAGAACGGGATCGGCAGCATTGGCCCCGGCGAGCTCTTTGCGCTGATGGCCGCGGTCATGCTCGCAGGCTCGCTTGTCTTCGGAGAGCAGGCCGTGACAAAAATGGATGGCATCTCGCTTTCCGCGGCCCAGACCATAATGTCACTTATCATGGCTGCCGGCGCCCTGCCGCTCACGGACCCATCGCTTCATCTTGAGCTCATGAACGGCAGCTGCTGGCTGATAGTCCTGTACCTCGCGATCACCTGCACCCTCGGAGGCTACATTCTGCAAAATGCCGCGCTTGAATCCATCAGCTCGCGCGCCGCAGCCCTGCTGCAGACCCTGACCCCGGTCATCACTGCCATATTCTCCTTTATCCTGCTCGGCGAGCGGACCTCCGTCACCGGCATCATCGGTGCCGCGATCATACTCTTCTCCGTTATCGCAGACCAGTTCATCGGAGAAACCTGAAAATTAAGTCAAACCTCTATATAATACGGGCATATGTCCTCATAGTGCCCGTCCTTCATGCGGAATCCCCCCGGAATAGTACCCAGCTGCTTAAAGCCGCAGCGCTCGTAGAGATGCCTTGCATGAATATTGGTCCTTACGACCGCGTTAAACTGCAGCACTCTGTAGCCCTCGAGCCCGGCCTGCTTAATGCAGTGCCGCACGAGCTGCTCGCCTATATGTTTACCCCTGAGCGAGGTGTCCACCGCATAGCTCGCATTACAGATATGTCCGCACCTTCCCACATTATTCGGATGCAGGATGTAGAGGCCGCAGATCCGGCCAGTCTCCTCATCTTCAGCCACAGCCGAGAAGGTCTGGGCCGCAAAAAACTCCCTTCCGCTTACCTCGTCCAGAAAATCCTCCTGCGGAAAGGCGATGCCCTGCTCCACCACATCATTCCAGATGCGTATCATTTCACCTAAATCTGCTTCTGTGTATTTTCTTATTGTCATATTTATCTGCTCCATTTAAATAATGTTTTTAATTTTATTCTGAAATTACTTCCACGTTTTTTCCGCTGAACACCACAGTCTTGAATTTTCGCTCATGCAGTTATAAAATATGTTGGCTGACAGCATTTCAGGAGGCGATTCATCATGGCAGGCAGAAGCTCGCATGAGATAGACATTTTAAACGGACCCATATTAAAGAAATATTTTCTCTTCATCATACCGCTTGCTCTCGGCAATATCCTTCAGCTTTTGTTTAATGCTGCCGATGTTATTGTCGTTGGCCGCTTCGCGGGGGCGGGTGCCCTGGCAGCCGTAGGCTCCACCACCGCGCTCGTCAATCTCTATATCCAGATATTTATCGGACTTTCCACTGGAGTAAACATACAGACCGCCGGCGCCTATGCGACCGGAAATCACGATAAGGTATCCCGCATAGTTCACGCCTCTATGGGCCTTTCGCTCATGTGCGGCATTGCCACACTTATTTTCGCCCTCATCACAGTCAGGCCGCTCCTTATCCTGACCTCCACTCCGGATGACATCCTTGATATGACCTGCCTTTATATGTACATCTACTGCATCGGCCTTCCGGCCTCCGTGGTGTACAACTTTGGCTCTGCCATCCTGCGCAGCATCGGCGATACGAAGCGCCCGATGTATTACCTTATCGCAGCCGGCATAGTCAACCTCGTCCTTAACATCATCAGCGTTGTCTGCCTCGGCATGGGGGTGGCCGGTGTCGCCATTGCCACCACTGTATCAAACTTCATCTCAGCTATCCTCGTACTGCAGGCGCTTATAAGGGAGGACTCCGCCCTTAAGCTGAACTTAAGGAAGCTCAGCCTCGACCGCCGTATCACAAAGGACATCATGACGCTCGGCGTGCCTATCGCGGTGCAGAACAGCCTTTATTCCATCCCGAACATCATGATCCAGTCCTCGATCAACACCTTCGGCTCAATTGTCGTTGCGGGCAATGCTGCCTCCCAGAGTATTGAGGGCTTTCAGATAGCATTTCTCACCTCAAATGGTATAGCTGCTGCAACATTTACAGCACAGCATGTAAGCGCTCGAAAGTTTAAGCGCGCGGATAAGGTCATGCGCACTATCCTTATCTGCGCTGTCATAATAAGTCTCTCTATGGGCATAACCTTTTCGATCTTCAGGGCTCCGCTGCTTAGTCTCTACAACAAAGATCCGGAGGTCATTGCCATAGGCTCCCGACGCCTTGTCATTATGGTTATGACGGATTTTCTTGACGCCATTATGAGCATCTTTTCAAATACGCTCCGCGGCTACGGAAAGTCCATTCAGCCTACACTGATCACACTTATATTTGTCTGCGGCTTCCGCATGATATGGATCATCGTGCTGCTGCCCTTCTTCAACTTCTTTGAGTTCGTCCTTCTCGCCTGGCCCGTCTCATGGATACTCTCCATTATCGTGCTCGTCATCTACTTTACTCACGTACGTGCCGGTTTCCCGAGGGAGGATCTTGGATAAAACGCGGCGAAAATCCGGGGGTGTCAGGGGGACGGTTCTTTTGACACCCGGTAAAAAGGGGTGTCAGAAGAACCGTCCCCCTGACACCCGTGATACTGCTATTAGAGCTTATGTCTTATGATCTTTCCGCTGGTCGTCTTCGGAAGCTCGTCCCTGAAGACAACTATTCTCGGATACTTGTAAGGCGCGGTACGCTGCTTTACATACTCCTGAACTTCTTTCTTGAGTTCCTCTGTAGGCTCTGTTCCCTTTACAAGCACGATGCTTGCCTTTACTATCTGGCCTCTGAGCTCATCCGGCTCTGCGGATACGCCGCACTCAAGTACATACGGAAGCTCCATGATGACCGACTCGATCTCGAACGGTCCGATACGGTAGCCCGAAGACTTGATAAGGTCATCGGCACGGCCCACATACCAGAGATATCCATCCTCATCCTGCCATGCGAGGTCGCCTGTATGATAGTATCCGTCATGCCAGGTTGCCTTGGTCTCCTCTTCATTTCTGTAGTAATCCATAAGCAGTCCGCATGGAGCGCCGTTTACTGTTCTGACACAGATCTCACCGGTCTCGCCGACAGGAACATTGTTGTTATCTGCGTCAATAAGACGAATGTCAAATGCCGGATTCGGCTTTCCAAGCGAACCGATCTTTGGTGTCATACCTACGAAGTTTCCGATAAGTACCGGACCCTCTGACTGGCCGAAGCCCTCCATGATGCTTAAGCCCGTTGCCTCTCTGAAGCGGTTGAATACCTCCGGGTTCATAGCCTCACCGGCTGTACTTGCATGCTGGATGGTTGAAAGATCATACTTTGAAAGGTCTTCCTTAATGAACATCCTGTACATTGTAGGCGGTGCACAGAAGGTCGTTACATTATATTTTGCCAGCATTGGCATAATATCATCCGCATGGAAGCGGTCAAAGTCATATACAAATACTGCTGCCTCGCAGAGCCACTGTCCGAAGATCTTGCCCCACATCGACTTAGCCCAGCCTGTATCGGAGATGGTAAGGTGAAGTCCGTCAGGATTTACGCACTGCCAGTAACGTGCTGTTACAAAGTGGCCGAGCGGATACTTGCAGTTGTGAGCGGCAAGCTTCGGATAGCCTGTTGAGCCTGAGGTGAAGATCATCATCATACGGTCATTTCCGCAGATAGTGTCCTTCGTGCGCGGGAAGTGACTTGAGAACATCTCAAACTCCTTATCAAAATCGCGCCAACCTTCCTTGGCACCGTTTGTCATGATAAGGTTCTGAATCTTGCCGTAGATGGCAGCTGACTTCTCGACCTCATCCGAAACGTGGCCGAAGGATGTACATACGATCGTGGTGACCTCTGCAATATCAAGGCGGTAGGTGATGTCCTTCTCAAGGAGCTGGTCAACTGCAGGGATCGGAATAGCACCAAGCTTCTCAAGTCCCACAACTATCGGCCAGTACTGCCAGTTTCTGCGGAGGATGAGGAGTACCTTGTCGCCCTTCTTTACTCCGAGTGAACGGAAGTAGTTTGCAACACGGCCGCTCATCTTCTTCATATCGCCAAAGGTAAAGCGGTGCTCAGTCTTATCAACGCCCACATGCATGAGAGCAAGCTTGTCAGGATTCTTCTCCGCAATGGCATCTACTACATCATATGCAAAGTTGAAGCTGTCTTCATTCTTGTACTTAATACTCTTAAGCACACCGTTGCCTGCTTCCGTCGGCTCAATAAACTTCTCCCAGATACGGTGCTCTCCGGTCTCTCTTGTAGCTGTAAATGCCGGAACAGCCTCAGGCTTATTGGCCTCAAAGTCCTCGGGATTGAGAACGATAGCATAGAACTCACAGTCGCCTCCATTGGTTGCGATCATTCCATGCGGTGTTGATGAGTCATAGTAAATAGTATCATTTGGTCCGAGGATCTCTGTGTGATCGCCGACCTGAACCTTCATATAGCCCTTGATAACGATATCGCACTCCTGGCCATAATGGGTGGTGCACTCGATAGGACGTGTCTCGGCATCCTTGTCATAAAGCATCTGAACGAACAGCGGCTCTGCGATCCTGTTGCGGAAACGATGTGCAAGGTTGTAGTAAACCATGCCGTGAGCCTCTTCAACTCTCTGTCCGTCTCCCTTTCTGGTAACTGTATATTTGCTGAGCGTAGGCGCTGCTCCCTCGATAAGCTCCGTTACATCGATGTTGAAGATCTGGGCGCAGGTATAAAGGAAGGCGAAATCAAGGTCCTTCTCACCTGTCTCGTACGAAATGTAATCATCAACCGTGATGTCGTTTCGCTTTGCCATATATTCTTCCGAATAGCCGGCAATGCTTCTTAAAGTGTGGATCCTATCCGCGATCTCATTGATCTTGGTCTGTAATCTGTTCTGTGAAAGCTGCATTTTTCCTCCTTGTATCCTGCTTTATAAATATTCCCTGTCCCGGTGCGGGCTAAAAATGCCTATAAACGCAACGAAGCTCGCCCCAAAGTAAACTTTGAGACGAGCTGTAAAATCACCCGCGGTACCACTCAATTTGCATGTATCTCACGATACTCTGCCACTTTTCAGGTTCCATCAAACCCTAAGCACTAACGCAGCTTGCGCGGAAGGGTTCTACTTGCCTTTATTCAGGCTTTCTTCCCAACAGCTTAGGAGCTACATCCATTTACCGGTGGTATCAGCTTTCACCTGCCGCTGACTCTCTCTACCTGACCTTTGTAAATGAAACTCTCCGTCATCGCCTTTGTTTTATGAAGTTATGTGCTATGATAACACAAAATATTTTTTTTGCAAGTAAAAATTTTGTGAGTGTCAGTGGGGACGGTTCTTTTGACACCTTTATCTTGCCCTTCTGTTTAGCCCCGTACGCTCATAATAAGCATTCTTATCCGCATACATAAGACCGTCTGCTGCCTTTATAAGCTCAATAATATCGAGATCCGGCATGTCCGAATGTACTGCAATGCCCGTAGACACATACATATTTTTAATATGAATACCCGATACCTTATGAAGCAGCTCATCCATCAGCCGGCGCCGTGCTTCTGCCGCTTCCTTCGGGCAATTCATTATGACCGCAAATTCGTCTCCGCCTATGCGATAGCAGGTTCCGACTTCGTTAAACACCTCGGTCATCGTATTGGCTGCAAGTATGATCATTTCGTCGCCCGCATCATGTCCGAGCGTATCATTGACATTCTTAAGACCGTTGATATCAATGACGGCCACAGCGAGGTCCGAAGGCATTTCCTCTTCCGACAGCTTCTTAAGATCATGCTCATAACGTCTGCGGTTATACAGGCCTGTAAGTCCATCCATGATTGCTGACAGCTTGATCTCCCGCGCATAAATATAGCGCTGCATTTTCACCTTTGTGACGTTTGTACCCACCAGTACACCGATCGTGCCGAAAACAAGGATATCGACCATATCCAGTGCCAGTATCTCTCCCGGCTTTACCTGCGGCGCTATGCTCAGGTATATAATATCCGCAGCAATAATAAGGGCCAGCGACTTGTATGGCTTATCATCAAATAAAAGCGGGACCACCATCAAAAGAGCCACAAGCGTGATCGTCATCTGCTCCGGAGCCTGCACCAGGGTGATCAAAAGCCCTGATGCAAGTAAAATAACACTGAACACATGCATCACTGCATGAATGATTTTTTTATCCCTGAAAATGAAGGACACTATTATAACAGCACCTGAACAGACGGATCCCACAAAGTATGCCATAAGTTTATGCCGCATGCCCGGTACCGCATAGCCGATTGTCAGACAAATCGTAAAAAAGATAAAGCTTATAATCGCATAGACACGAAGCATGGTACGATTATTATCCATGCAATCATCATATATTTTATTGTAATCCTCCGGTTCAATATCCGCATACAGCAGAAACCGCAGGCATCGTTTGACCAGTGTCATAGCTTTACATCTTTCGCTCACGAAATGCAGTGTGATTTTATTATTTAAGGAAATATTTTAGCATAAAGGTCCTATCATTTAAAGCATAATTCCTCTTATTCTTCATAAAATCCTATGTATTCCTATGTATAATTCTGAAAAATATCATAATTATTTGTGAACATTTATAATTTGCCAATTAGTGAGTTTATAATAATAACTATTCAAAAAATTTCCATTGACAAGCGGGGAGAACTAATGAAAAAAGCAATTTTAATATGCCTTATGGCAGTATCAGTAATATCTTTATGTGCATGCGGTCAGAAAAAAGCGGCAGAGGAAACGACCGCGGCGGCAGCCGGAATGGCAAATCCGAATCTTTACGGAGTGACAGAGGAGACGCTTTTAGAGTATACTGGGCTCAGTTTTAATATGCCCCAGGGGGCAGAAAACGTATCCTATAATGTGATTGCCTATGAGTCTGAGTCTCCGATCGCAGAAATGAATTTTACACTTGACGGAAACAGCGCATACATAAGAGCAAAGTCCACGGGGCTCCTTCCCGATGACCTTCCGGATATAACTGCATCGGCACAGGATCTGATAGCCGCAGCAAAGGAGAAGCCGGAGTTTGATATTTCCGGTTTATATTATGATTGGACCGGAGCCAAAGTAACGACTGTGGATTATAATGATGCTTTTCTTTATCTGTATGACAAGGAAAATACAGGCTTTATTGCCTGGCTCGACGTAGTCCCCGGGATACTCTACAATCTCGGCATGACAGAAGGTGCTGATGCTGATAAGCTTGAGAGCCTTGCGACCGCAGCCTATTTGCCGATGCAGGGGGAAGTTGGATAAATTAATTAAGTCTGGCTTTTTTTACCCAGCGGAAATAAAAGTAACCCAGCTCAATGATGCAGCAGCTTACCCATCCGACCGGATAAGCCAGGCTGACTACCGCTATCGTATTTGATATATGGGTCCCGATATAAAGGTAAAGCTGCCTGAATAAAACAAAGCAGAGCAGCATTATCACCATCGGTCCGGCAGAATCCCCCCGGCCTCGCAATGAGCCAGCAAGCACATGGTTTACAGCATTTGTAACCATAAAAAACGGAACACGTTTCATAAAATAGACGCCAAAATCGATAACGCCGGCATCATGTGAAAAAAGCCCGATGAGCTGAGACGAAAAAATGTACATAAAGGCGGTCAGTATGATGGACAGAACAACGATCATGCTGATCGCCTGTTTTGTTCCCTCGCCTACTCTGTCATTACGTTTTGCGCCTATATTCTGACTTACAAAGGTGGTCGATGCGGACGCAAGGCTTTGCATTGGAAGAAATATCGCCTGCTCAAGCTTCAGAAAGCAGCCCCAGGCCGCCATGCAGTCGGAACCGAAGAAATTGATATAGCCCTGCACGAATACATTTGAAAAGGCCGTCAGTATCGACTGGATGCCCATGGGAATTCCGACTATAAGCATTTCCTTCATATGCGTGGCACTGAACTTAAGCGACTTCCAGTTCACACGGTATACCTCTGTGGAATAGCTTAAAAGCAGGAGCACCAGGGCCGCTGAGATAAACTGAGAAATTATAGTCGCAAAGGCAACACCTGCGATGCCCCATCCAAAGATGATCACAAATATCAGATCGAGTATTATATTTAAAATGCTGGTAATGATCAGAAATATGAGCGGACGGGTCGTATCTCCGACCGCGCGCAGTATGCCGCTTCCCATATTGTATATCAGGAGGCCCGATATACCGGCAAAGTATATCCTTAAGTAGACTGATGCTTCCTTAATGACGTCATCCGGAGTAGACATCATGCGCAGCATGAACGGAACGGATACTATTCCCAAAAAGGTGAATGCTGCGGAAACCGCGAAGGTTATGACAATTGCCGTTGAAATCGCAGTGTGGAGCTCGGCATCATTTTTAGCACCGAAATATCGGCTTATCACGACACCCGCGCCTGTAGCCACGCCGTTAAAGAAAAATATTTGGATGTTTGTTATAGGACCCGTGGAGCCGACGGCGGCAAGCGCCTCCTTGCCGACAAAATTGCCGACCACAAGAAAATCCACGGTGTTGTAGAGCATCTGGAAAAAGTTGCCAAGCAGCAGCGGCAACGCAAACATGACAAGAAGGCTCGCGATCGAGCCCTCTGTCATGTCCAAAGTATTAGTTTTTTTTGATGAAAAATTTCCCAAGGTCCGTAAACTAAACCCCATCAAAGTGCCGCTCCGAGAAGTGTCGGAAGGAACAGGCTTATAGGCTCGATATAGGTAACAAGCAATACGCATACTACCAGAGCCACAATAAACGGAATGATCTTCTTTGCGATTCCCTCAAGTCCGACTCCCGCAACGCCGCAGGCAACAAACAGGTTGCAGCCGAAGGGCGGTGTCACCTGACCGACAGCGAGGTTGGTACAGATGATCATCGCAAAATGCACCGGATTTACTCCCAGCTCAGTAACGATAGGATAGAATATCGGCACCATGATAATAAGTGCCGCTGTTGTGTCCATAAAGGTTCCCACGATCAGAAGCATCACATTTATAAGCAGCAGAATGACTATCTTATTGCTGCTTAAGCCAAGGACTGCCGATGCGATCATATCCGGAATACGGTTTGTGGTAAGCACATATCCGAAAAGTGAAGCCGCACAGATAAGTATCATGATCTGGGCTGTGCTTACAGCCGCATCCCTGAGTATGCGAAGCAGAAGCTTAAGATCTATATTTCTGTAAATGAAAACGCCCACGACAAAGCCGTAAACGACCGCTACCACGGCAGCCTCTGTAGGAGTAAAGATTCCCGCATAGATTCCGCCAAGTACGATGACCGGCATTAAAAGAGCAAGGAGTGCTCTCTTAAAGCTGCTCCATATCTCGGCACCCGAGGCCTTGTAGCTGTCCCTGTATCCATTTTTCATGGAAACAACGACTACTGCCGCGCAGAGACAAATCGCCATAAGTATTCCGGGAAGGAAACCCGCCATAAACAATGTACTTACAGAACAGCCCGTAAGCACGCCATAGGTTACAAACGGGATACTCGGAGGAATGATAGTTCCTATACATCCGCCGGATGCGCTGGTTGCTGCAGAGAAATCCCTGTCATAACCATGCTTTACCATTTCCGGGATCATCATGCCGCCGATCGCTGCCGTGGTTGCGGCACCTGAACCTGAAATGGCCGCAAAGAACGCACATGCAACTATTGCAACTATGCCAAGTCCGCCCGGAAGGCGTCCGAATATACTGTTGATAAACGTGCATAATCGTTCGGATATTCCTCCCTGACTCATCAGAGTGCCCGCCAGCAGAAAGAACGGCACGGCCATAAATGAAAACGAATCACACGAAGTAAAAAGTCTCTTCGGCACCATCTCGAGTCCCGTGCCTGTAAGATAAAGCACCAGTACCGATGACAGGATAAGTGAAAATGCTACCGGTACCTTAATTATAAACAGTACTATCAATGTTCCGAAAAGGATAAGAGCTATCTGTGCCTGTGACATTATTCCTCTCCTCCCTTCTCGTTAACTGCACCCTGTACCGTTGTTCCTCCGACTATGGCCGGTGATTCCTTAGCATCATCTTTTCCGCTTATAAGGTTTATGATGGAATGCAGGAGATTGATTATCGTCTGCAGAGACATAAGAATGCCGCCAAGTACAAGTGAGAAATAAATATATCCCATCTTAACGCGGAGCACAGGTGATTTCTGCATCATTGTCACCTTTACTACCTTCATTCCAAAGAAAATGATGACTGCAAAGCAGATCAGTGTCAGTAGATCGGCAATAATATCAGCTATTGTCCTTCCCTTTCCCGGAAGCAGACTCATTACAAATTCCACCGCAATATGATTCTGTCTCTTAACTCCGACACTTGCTCCGATATATACCATAAATATCATCATATATCTTGCAAGCTCCTCCGACCACGGAAGTGAACCCGATATCGCACGGAATACTACCTGCATAAATACGACAACAGTCATGAGTCCCATCAGAATGGCGACAACATTTTCAGCGATAAGATTGACGATATCACTTATTTTATCAATTACACGCATTCTAAGTTCCCCCCGGTCTCACAGATCAATAAGCGAAGCCTGTGATAGCGTCAATATTCTCCTGACCGAACTGAGCTGCATACTTCTCATATACAGGAGCCATAGCTGCCTGGAACTCTGCTGTATCAGGATATGTGACCTCTACACCGAAGCCCTTCATCTCCTCGATCTGAGCTGACTCATTATCCTCGCAGCATGAACGCTCATAATCGGCAGCCTCCTTCGCAGCCTCCATAAGAGCTGTCTGGTAAGCTGGATCAAGCTTCTCGTAAACTGCCTTTGAGAAAAGGATAAGTGACGGTGAGTATACATGGTTTGTGATAGCAAGGTTTGTCTGACCTGCCTCATAAACCTTATTTGAGTAGATAACTGCGATCGGGTTCTCCTGACCATCGATTACGCCCTGCTGAAGAGCTGTAAATACCTCTGACCATGCCATAGGTGTAGGATCCATGCCAAGTGCTGAGAATGCATCCATATGTACCTGGTTCTCCATGCAGCGAAGCTTAAGACCTGCACAGTCTGCTGCTCCATTTATAGGGCGTTGTGAGTTTGTCATCTCACGGAAGCCGTTCTCCCAGAATGCACCGCCTACGATACCGATATCATCAAGCTTTGCGATAAGGTTCTGTCCGATCTCTCCGTCAAGAACAGCATGCGCGTGATCATAGTTTGAGAAGAGGAACGGAAGGTCGAGTATAAGGAAATCCTCAGCGAAGTTTCCAAGCGGACCTGTTGATGAAACTGCGATATCAAGTGTACCCATCTGAAGATCCTCGATATTTGCTCTCTCATCTCCAAGCTGTGCTGAGCTGAAGATATCTACCTTAACTGCTCCGTTTGTCTTCTGATCAACGAGCTCCGCGAACTTCTGAAGTCCGAGATGATACGGATGTGTGTCTGCACATGAATGTGATGCGCGGAGAGTAATAACGTCTCCCGATGCTGCTTCTGCTGCTGCTTCTGTTGCCGCCTCAGTTTCCGCTGCTGCCTCGGCCGCCTTTGTCTCTGCTGCAGCTGTGGTTGCTGCTGCTGTAGTTGAAGCAGTAGATGAACCGCCGCAGGCTGCAAGTGACAGTACCATACCTGCACTAATTGCTGCTGCCAAAATTCTTTTCATTTTTTTCCTCCTTGAAAATCTTTGTTAAATCTCATAATTTAACATGTTTTAGCTTTATGAATAAGCAAATTCCGATTGAGAAATCGCGTGCTTTTCAGTATAACAATGCTGATTTATTTATACAAGACCAAAATTTCAAAAATCACGCCCCCGGAACCGGCTGAACTGTTATCCACCGAACGGTTCTCACCCGAGCATCCCCGCCATGACCA
The DNA here is from genome assembly GCA_030531385.1 of Eubacteriales bacterium. Lineage (GTDB taxonomy): Bacteria > Bacillota > Clostridia > Lachnospirales > Lachnospiraceae > Avilachnospira. The sequence goes on along the minus strand of JAUNNP010000004.1, from coordinate 19,327 downwards.
TCAGTATCACATTATTATTGTATATCCCAAGCAGTATGTCACTCTCGGTGATCTGGGTGAGTACATAGTTGCAGAAGGAAAGGCCCGGGAATGCCGACACAGCGATCATGAATATCCATACGATCATCAGGCCCTCGGCGAAGCCGAAGGCAAGCCCCAGCCACTTATCGAGCCCATCTATGAGCTTTATACTTTTGGCTCCCGTAATAAGTCCCGATACAAAAAATAAAAGTATGCGCACTGCTATGAAGATAAGTATGAAGACCAGTACCCGGACCGCCATAATATTGGCAAGCTCGGCAGCATTTTCCGCAAGGACATCGAAGCCCAGGATATCGTAGAGCGGCGATGCGGCAAGAGCTGAATTATCCTGCATCCACCCCCTGATAAGTCCTGCGATCATTTCCTGCATTACCGTATTGGTTTTCAGGTACTCCATCACATACGGAAATACAAAGGCTTCTGCGGCAAGTGTCAGTATCAGCGAGCCTACAGAGAGTATCCGCCGCATAAGTCCGCGTGTGTAGCCAATGACCATCATTATAAAAATGAAGCCGACGACGCATATGAGTACCGTATTGCCTGAAGTAAGCTCCGCAAGCTTCGGAAGGATTTCTGTATTTATTTGGGCTGAAATTTCGTTAAATCTGTCCATTCGCTTCTAAAAACCCATGGACAGAGAATGCAGCTTATGCGCATCCTCTGTCCATTAAAACCTTATATAAAGTAGTTGGAGTGTGACCGTGCACATTCCTCAGAAAATAAAGTCATCCTCCTTGAGAATGAGCAGACCGTTCTTGTCATATTTTGACTTGAACATGCCTGTAATACGCTTTCCGATTGGCGGCTTTTCTGCCCTGTCCGCAGCCTCCTCGATAAGCTGCTCGGCATTGGTCTTGGTAAGCGGAATTCCGTCCTCCTCCATAAGCTCGATCCTCTCATAGAGCGCAAGCATACTTGTGCCGGTAATGCTGCAGTCGATCTCGGATGCATACTGGGCGCAGTACTGCGCAAATTCATCGATTTCCATCTGATGATCAGGTCTTGACGGAGTGATCTCCTTTACATTGTAGAAGCGTTCCGCGGTGACATTGCCGTTTGAGCGCTTTACAGGCTTCCTTTCCTCAGGCTCCTCCTCGTAAGGCTCGTCTTCGTCCTCATCGTCCTCGTCATCTTCTTCGTCTTCATCCTCGTCATCATCATCGCCGAAGGCTTCATCATAAGGCTCATCAACATCCGTTTCGTCGTCATCATCGTCATAATTGTACGATTTGGAAGCACCCTCATCAAAAGAATCTTCCTCGTCCTCATCAATATCTGATACATAATCGCAGATATCAAATAATTCAGGTCTGAGATCCTCTATATTATCAAGGCCTTCCGGAGTATCGATAAGCACAACTATCGTTCCGGTTCTGTCTGTCTTTATAAAATCATAGATAGTCTCAATATTAAATGCGCTTAAAGCTCCGGCATTTTCAATGACAAAATCCTTGCCCTTTACCTTCTCAAGAATGCCGGGCGTAATACCATTCTGGTTAAGCTTTTCAGCTGAAGTCTTGATAGAAGCATGCTCGATCCTGTTTTCTTCATGAATGTTCTTCAGCTCATCTATTGCAATGCTTAAGCCTTCGGCGATCGACTCAGCCTCGACGATCATGTGAAGGCCTATAGCTGCAGGTACTTTTGCTGCCGCCTCCGGAATAGAAGCTCCGCTTGCCGATACAGCTCTTGCTATATCTGCTGCCGAAAGTACCGGATCGGTCATTGTCGTCTGAACCGGCTGTGGCGCAGGCTTTACAAATAACTCCTGCTGCTCTTCCTCAGGCTCAGCCTGCTTTATAGGAATTACCGGTGCTTCAGCCCGTGCTTCCTGCTCCGGCTCTGCCTTTGCTTCAGGGAGCTGCTCTGTAACAGCTGCAGCTGCAGCTGCTAAAGTCTCTATACTGTCAGCATTTGCCTCAGCTTCTGCAGACATTTCAGCTTCAGCCACTGAAGCAGGCTCATTTACAACGGCCGGCTCATCTCCGCCAAAATCAAATGCCATCTGAACGCCGTCGCCGTCAGGTGTCTCATTATTGGCACCATCTGCGGACAATGCTGGATTTTCACTATCCGCCGCTGCAGGCACAGATGATCTTGGCTCTTCATCCCTGCCGCTTGTATAAGCACGTACATACGCATCGAAGGCCGCGTCTTCATCCATATATCTTTCTGCGGCAAGCTCATCGCTGATGCGCGAAAGATTGGCATCACGCTCGGCAATTTCCTCCGGAGTTTCTTTGTAATGCTCCTCAGTTACAGGCTCATCCGCTACAGAATATCTGTACTCACGATCATCATAGATACCGGCGCTGGACTTTTTTTCCTCACGCTGGGCCATACGCTCACGAATATCTACAACGTCCTCCTTTGATTCCTCCTCGGCAGTATCCTCACTGTTTTTAAAGCTGGTTTCATCATAAACCGGCTCTTCATAGTTGATCTTATCCTCAGGAACAGTTCTGGGCGTGATAAGATTTTTCTGCACATCTGTAAGGCCTGTATATCTTGCCTTAAGTCTTAATGCTTTGACTCCGTACTGGCTTCCGCCATACAAAAGAGCAACCTTGTCGCAGGTCTTTACACACTCCTCCAGACGGTTTGCATATGCATATGCCGATGCAAGCTCAAAGAGCCACTTTTCATCCGGATCAAGATTGCAGTATCTCTCAAGAGGAAGCAGCTGCCTTTCATAAGGAGCATGGCGTGCCTTGAGTATCATATATTGAAGCAGATAGTTGCCGATATCTGTTGAATCGATCGAACGGAATTCATGATAATAGTCTTCTGCTTCCTCAAGATCTCCCGTCTTGCAGGAAAGCTCTGTAAGCTTAAAAAGAAGATGCTTTCCGACAGGCGCTCTCTCGAAAGCCAGGATAAGCATATCCTTTGAATCCTGGAGCATTTCATTCTTCTCATATACCGTTGCCGCCATAGTAAGCAGATTGGTATTTCTTACCCGATTCCAGTCGACGGTCTGCACTATCTTAAGTGCGGTAACATAATCCTCCTGATCAATGAGCTTTTTCAACTGTTCAATTTTTAAGTTAAACTCATACTTATCCATAAATACTCCTTGGGTTTGATCATATCACAACTCTGTACGGCCCTTAAGCGCACGTTCCAGAGTTACTTCATCTATATTTTCTATATCGCCGCCCACCGGCACTCCGGTTGCGATCCTGGTGACCTTTATGGGCAGTTCAAGCGTTTTTACAAGCTTCACTATATACATTGCCGTGCTTTCACCCTCCACGGAAGAATTGGTGGCAATTATAATTTCATCGGCAGAGGCCTCACCGTCTTCGTCCTGAAGCCTCATCAGCAGTTCCTTTAACTTTATGTCATTGGGTCCGACACCTGTCATGGGTGAGATCGCGCCATGAAGCACATGATAAACTCCGTCATATCTTCCGGTCTTTTCATATGCCGCAAGATCTCTGGAATTTTCGACCACCATGATCTGCCTGTGGTTCCTCTTGCTGCTCTGACAGATAGGGCAAATGTCTCCGTCTGTGAGCGTACAGCAATGCTTACAAAAATGCACATTGGAGCGTGCTTCAACCAGCGAATCCGCTATCGCCTTTACCTGTTCTTCCGGCATGGCTGCAATGTGAAACGCCAGTCTCTGCGCACTTTTTTTTCCGATTCCGGGAAGCGATGAGAGTGACTCTATCAGTCTCCCTATACTAGAGCCATAATAATCCAAGCTTAAAAACCTCCAAGACCGCCAAGGCCGCCGAACTTGCCCATAGCAGCCTCACTTGCCTCGCTTACCTTTGCCGAAGCATCGTTAAACGCGAGCATAACAAGCTCCTCAAGTGTTTCAACATCCTCGGGATCACAGGCATCGGGATCAATAGTCACCTTAGTAAGCACATTCTTTCCCGTCATGGTAATGCTGACAGCTCCGCCGCCTGCCGTGCCCGTAAATTCCTTCTCCTCAAGCTCCTTTTGCTGCTGCTCCATCTGTCTTTGCATACGCTGAGCCTGCTTAAGCATATTATTCATGTTTCCCGGCATAGCCATGCCGCCGTATCCGCCTCTTTTTGCCATCTTTTCTGATCCTTTGCTTTAAACTTAAAATATCTTCAGTCTTCTATACTTACCGGAAAATTAATTTTTGCCAGTTCCTCATTTGTTGCCTTTGGCTTTTCCGTATTGATCTCTCCCGGCTTTGCTATCCTGGCCATAAAGCTGACCCTTATGCCAAATCTCGCGGCTGCCAATTCGCGCAGCTTGATAAGCCCGTTTTCCTCTGTATTTTTAGCTGCCAGGGTGTAATTCATCTTGTTCTTAAACAAAAGCATTATTACACCACGCTCTTCCTTCAGTTCAACTCCCGTAAATAAAGGTCTGTTGGATGCTGAAAGCTCTCCCGTAAGGACATTCCAGTTCTTTCTGATAATATCTAAATTGCTGCCGGAGCCTGCCCGGTCTTCCGGTGCCGCCTCTGCTGATACTGCGGGCGCCGCAGATGCTGCTCGCGTTTCCGATGTTGCGGGCACCGCCGTCTCTATAGATCCAACTTCAACTGCAGGCATCCGGTCCTTCACATCCGGAAGCCTCACCGGACTTACGGATGGCTTAGGCTGCACGACCGCCCTGCGCTCTGCCTCTATATTTTGAGGAACACAGAGTCTGATTATCTCCACCTCCAGCTGCACCCTTCTTTGTGATGAAAATCTGATGCGGTTTAAGAGCCCGGCCATGGAGGTAATGATATATATCAGGCTGTCACGGTCAATAATTTCGGCATCACGCGCGGCGAGCTCATACTTTTCATCTGATATATCAAGAACATCCTTTTTCCCGACACTTTTGGCAAGCAGCACATTCCTTAAGTACCAGATAAAATCATTTATCAGCTGTGTGACCTCTCTTCCGGTATTTACCAGTTCGGAGATAATGCCAAGCGCTCCCTCAACATCCCCGGCCCTTATCTTCCCTAAAAGCTCAGAAAATACGGAAGCATCTGCCGCACCGAGGATATCGAGCACATTGTCATAGGTGAGCACTTCACCATAGTGATAGGCGAGACACTGATCTAAAAGACTTAAGGAATCTCTCATGGAGCCGTCCGCCGCCTCCGCAATATAGGAAAGGGCACGGTCCTCAACGCTGACTCCCTCTTTTTCCATGATCTCCTTAAGGTGCCCGGCGATATCCGGCTTTCCCATACGCCTGAAATCATAGCGCTGGCAGCGGCTTAAAACAGTTGCAGGTATCTTCTGAGGATCTGTTGTGGCCAGAATGAAGATGACATATGAAGGCGGCTCCTCCAGGGTCTTCAGCAGTGCATTGAAGGCTCCCGTCGAAAGCATATGCACCTCATCTATGATATAGACCTTGAATCTGCCTGTTACAGGCGGGTATTCCACCTGATCCCTTATGTCTCTGATATTGTCGACACCATTATTGGATGCAGCATCTATCTCAAAAACATTCATGGCGCGTCCGGACGAGATCGCCTTGCAGACCTCACACTCATTACACGGATTTCCGCCATGCATAGCAGCATTGGGACAGTTCACCGCACGGGCAAATATCTTAGCTGCCGAGGTCTTACCTGTTCCCCTGGTACCACAAAAGAGATAGGCATGACCTATCCTGTCCGACTTTATTTGATTTTTTAGCGTAGTTATGACCGCATCCTGTCCGACAACCTCGTCAAATGCCGACGGACGCCATTTGCGGTAAAGCGCCTGATAAGACATATTTCACGTCCTCTGACCTTATATGCTCCGGATCAAATATCCGGTGCATAGATAATTTATTATAACATGAGTAAGGCTGGAAATGCTAAAAAAGGAAAACTTATTGGCATTGTTTACATTTTTGTGCCTTATCAGATACCCTCTGTAAGTCTTAAAATATCCTGCCTTAAGGAATCGCTCCTATCCTTGAGCAGAAGGAGCTTGTTGTAATGGAAATACGTCTCATTTCCGCACTCATTGACAAACTTAAGGCTGTAATAGCCGGCATTAAGCTCTGACAGGAAAATAACCATTTCCTGGCCCTGCGGGAAGGTCTGGTTAAGCGCCTTAAAGGCATTTGTAAGATGCTCATCTGTTGTCTTTATGGCTTCCTGACGTGCTTCTTCTATCGCATTAAACCATTCCTTTGCGTACGCGAAGGCCTCTCCGGCAGAGCCTCCGAGTCCCTTTTCAAGCAGCTCCGTATGAAGCTTTGAAAGTGACTTTTCCATCCTTAAAAGATCGGCTTCGGCTTCCCTTGTGAGCATGCCGGCATTTTTAAGTCTCTCACGCTCTGCTGCCTTTGCGGCAATAATATCGTGAAGCACATCCGCTGCCGCAGCATCTTTGCCTGCGCTTCGCAGCTTCTTAAGCTCCGCGGCGTACTCCTTAAGCACCTCCAGAAGACCTTCACCAAGTGCCTGTCTGTCGCGGTAATCACGAAACTCAGCATTTAAAGCATCGATCAGAAGTCCGATAAGCGAAAGCTTCTCGTCGAAAGGCGCATGCCTTAAGCTGTCGTCGATCCACGCCTCGCCCGAAAGTATCTCGGGAATGCGGTAGAAGCTCTCATATTTTCTGTAAAGCTCATAGTACACGGCAAAATCAGAGGCTATCTCCTCATCCTGCAGGTACTGGCTCATCAGTTCCTTTGAAACAGGAAGCTTTAACGCCTCGTAGGTCTTTATCGCCTCGGAAAGGTCTTCCCAGCCTCTTGCCGTAACAAAGCGCTTGCGGTCAGTATCTGCCTCGACCTTATAGAAGCGGTCCTTTCTTATCTCAAGGTAGGCCATGATCGAGCCATGCACCTTTGCGCGGAACGCATACTCGCGGAACGCATTGTAATCCGCATCTATGTCTATTCTGCGGAGACGGTCGAGCGTTACTATATCAAACTCGCGCACCGACTGGTTATACTCAGGAGGATTGCCCGCAGTCACGATAATAAAGCCATCAGGCACCTTATGTGTACCAAAGGTCTTATACTGCAGGAACTGAAGCATGGTAGGCGCAAGCGTCTCTGATACGCAGTTGATCTCATCAAGAAAGAGTATGCCCTCTTTTACGCCGGAGCGCTCGATCTGCTCATAAACAGAGGCTATGATCTCACTCATGGTATATTCCGTCACGGCATAATCAACGCCGTCAAAGCTTCGGTGCACTATGCCCGGAAGACCTATGGCGGACTGTCTCGTATGGTGTGTAATAGTATAGGAGACCAGATTTATCTTAAGCTCCTTGGCGATCTGCTCCATGATAGCTGTCTTTCCGATTCCGGGAGGGCCCATGAGCAGCACCGGTCTTCTGTGTTCCTCTGATATCCTCGGCATTCCCGTCTCATCCTTTGCAAGATAAGCGAGTACGATGTTTTTAAGCTCTTCCTTTGCTTCCTTTATATTCATATTCAGTCTCCGTTAAGATAAAGCGTATATGCCCAGTCCGGCACATGCTCTTCGTCGCAGTCGTCATCCTTAAATAATACAAATGCTGTTTCCCATGGCACTTTTTTTTCCGGATAAGTGCCGTAGCCGTCGGTAAAATACATAAGACCCTTAAGATTATTGAGCCTTCCTGCCTTTTGAAGCTCATCGATCCTCTTAAATACAGGTCTGAAATCCGTGCCGTAGCCTCCCCTTACATTAAAGCCTTTAGCATAACGCTTCAGCTCCTCAGGGGATTTAAGCCATATCTCTTCCTGCACGCGGTCGTCACATTCGATGACCAGGATCTCGGCATGCCTGAAAAAACTCTCCTGCCGCAAAAGAATATCTGCGGTCTCATTTAAAAAGCGCTGGACCAGAGTGTCCTGACACGAAGCACTCGTATCTATGGCGATGACCAGTGTCCTGATCTTCCTGGTTTCACGGTATTCATTCTCCTCTATCAGCGGAATATTGCCGTAGAGGTCCATGCCATACTGATAAAAGGCATAATCAAACGAATCCGGATCTATTTTCGTTTCTTCATGGAAAGAAGCAAAGCGTTTCAGGAAATGCTGATAGCCCTTTCTTCTCTTTTGTACGAAGCGGAGCGTACGAAGGAAGCTTCCGTATTCGTCTGAGGCCTCAGATCCCAGCGCCTCAAGCTCTACCTTCACCCTGTCCGCATGCTTTTTCCACTCCTCTTCAAGCTCTTTTGGGAGCTTACGGACTCTTAAGGAATCAATATCCTTAGGATCGGGCGACGCCTCATCCGGGTTCTGCTCATCCCCCGGTGAAGGTGGCTGCTCCGGTCCGTTCGGATCCTCCGGCGGTTCCTGCTCATTGTCATTATCACCGCTGTCATCCGATTCCTCATCCTGCATCCTGGCCCAGAAGCTGTGGTCATCCTTTTTAAACTCGTCGACCAGCTTGCAGTACTCGTCATAGCCCGGCGGATGTTCCGTAAAATACTGATACAGCCGCTCTGCCGTGAGCACCTTCACCTCAGTATTAAGCTTTTCATACCAGCTGTCCCTGAAATCGGAATGTGTCTCATTTACCGGCTTATAATCCATGCTGTCCAGCACAGCCTCCGCCGTAATATCGGCACAAAGGTCGAAAAGCTCCGCATCCTCATGCTCCTTAGCCGCAAACATATGCCTGAAAATGCAGTGAAGCAGCATGTGCACATAGGTACGGTTTAAGTGCCTCGGGTGCTTAAGGTAAAGCGCCATCAGATACTCCGGGTTAAAGCGTATGCTGACCGCATCCGTTCCCACTGTCCTCGTCGTAAGATCAATGACATAGGAAAGAGAGTCCAGCGCGCTGCCCATAAAGCGCATGGACAAAAACAGCTCCGTCCTCGAAGCATTCAGTATTCTGTTTCCGAGATCCTGCAGATCCTGTTTATGTCCCATGGCACCCTTAAAAGTCAAAATCATCCAGTCCCGAAAGTGAAAGCTTCTGCCTTCCCCTGTTTTCATTCTGAAAATGCTGACACCGGTATTCCATGAGCTCTCCCGTAAGTTCTGTAAGCTTTCTTTCACTCACAAGCTTAAGCGCCTTGTCAAGGCTTTGCTCATCCAGCATTTCCTCTTTTATAAAAAGGCCCATCCAGCCTTCATTTTTCGGCTTCATCGAAAGCTCGAGCGCGCGGTCAAATTCCTTCTTAAGATGTTCCCGGTAAATTCCCGCGGCCTCTTCTGAAAGCTCGTATGGATATTTAAGTCTTCCGACCGCTATCTCTATAGCCTCTTCGGGAATGTTGCCTGAAAGCGCCCTGTTGAAAAGGCCGTCATACTCTTTTATCTTGATCCCGCTCTTTCTCAGGCACTCGCGGTAGCTGAAGCCCGAGCCCTCTATACGTATATGAAAGGTCTGCGCCCTGGGGTCTGAGATAGAATGGGAATTGTAGTCGGGAAAAACCAGCTGGAGCTTGTGATCGGGGAAGCTGAAAAGAATGCGCAGCTTTCTGTCACTGTCCTCTAATATCCGGTGAAGGAGCTCATACCGCCCTTCAGTCATCTCCACCTCAATATCACATATACCTGTACTTGTCCGGATAGCTCCGTCATAGTAATCGTCCACACCGTCCCACAGGCAGATCTTCCTGATATCACTGCAAAAATAAAAGGAAAAAGCCTTTATGCTGTAAAGATTCTTCGGAAGTCTGACCTCCTCAAGGCCCTTATTTTTGTCTGTAAAGGCATTTTTTCCAATGGAAATGACCGGGATCCCGTCGATAGTTTCCGGTACCGTCAGCTTTTTAGCATTTCCTTCGTACCCGAGTATCTCAAGTCCCTCTCGGTCTCTTATTTTTATTTTCTCATAAATAAATGCCATGCCTGCTCCTAATTTTATTAGTATAGCATTTTTACACTTACTATTGCTATAATAAAAGCATTAATCACATTCTCGAAAAATGAAGAAAAACGAGGTCATTGCCTTGAAAAAATTATCACCGGAAGAAAAATTCATGCGTGCCGCACTTAGGGAAGCCAAAAAAGCCTATGCCTTAAATGAGGTTCCGATAGGATGTGTCATCGTTAAGGATGGCGCCATCATTGCGCGCGGCTATAACCGTCGCGTGACCGATGGCAATGTTCTTTCACATGCCGAGATTATTGCCATAAAAAAAGCCTGCCGTAAGACTAGTGACTGGAGGCTTGAGGAATGTGAGATGTATGTGACCCTTGAGCCCTGTCCCATGTGCGCCGGGGCAATAGTCCAGGCCAGGATCCCCAAGGTTTATGTTGGCTGCATGAACCCCAAGGCCGGCTGTGCCGGATCTGTTCTCGATCTTTTTCATCAGGAGCATCTCAATCATCAGGTAGAAACCGATATAGGCATTCTCGGTGATGAGTGCAGCGGAATAATGAAGCAGTTTTTTAAGGAGCTTCGCGCCGCACATCCTAAAAAGGTCAAATATCGTCCCGGCGGGCCAGACATATCATCTGATGTCTGATGCTGTTTTGATATCTGATATTGTTTTTATGTCAGATACTAAATTAAATACAACAAGTGCGAGGTTTATTGAATTTCCGGAAATGTCAAGAGATTTCCACTTTATCAACAAATTTTCCACAATTTCTTTAAATTTTGACAATTCTATTTCTGAAAGTTTGTAAAATTCGCTATTTTTCAACAAAATATTGTTCTTTTTGTTGAAATTTTTTATTTTAAAGCACTTTGCTCCCTTGATCATTTCACCTATCTCAGCCATATCTTCATTTGTATAAAGGCCCCCTGCGGCGGTGACAGTGAACTCATACGGCAGATTTATATAGCTATTGGTAAGAAATACCGCTGTTTTTTTCAGGTTTTCCAGGATCTCCTCATCAAATTTGGTGCCTGTGTGCCTTTCATATCCCGATCTTCCGGTCTTGATACTTATGACGATCCTGTCCACAAGGCCTTCACACAAAAGCTCATCCAGCATCTTATAATTGCTGCCGTTTGTATAAACCATTATATCCAGTCCGTAATATCCCTTAAGGTGTCTTAGAAAATCAGGAAGCTCCTGCTGCAGCATCGGCTCTCCGCCATCTATAACTACGCCGTTGTACTTTCCGGGGACAGCTTCGATAAAGCTGTAGAAGTCCACTGCTGTGAAATATTGTCTATCAGGCTCTTCCAAAAGCTCGTGATGGGTACAGAGCGGGCAGCGAAAATTGCAGCCGGCAGTAGTTACCCTGCAGGCTCTGTGTCCCGGATATTCAGCTGTTTCGGTTATCTTATATATTTTCATAAAATATCACTTAACTGCGCAAATTGAGCCAGGGAAAGTCGCTCGCCGCGGATATCCGCGGCAAGACCGAGACTATCAAGTGCTGCCTCGACCTTCTCTCTGGTAAGGCCAAGGGAGCTGTCATTTTTAAGCGCATTTGCAAGAGTCTTACGGCGCTGCGCAAATGCTGCCTTTATAAGGCGGAACATGTGCTTTTCATCCTTTACGCTTACCGGCGGCTCGCTGTAGCAGTTTAATGTTATTACCGCAGAGTCAACGCCGGGACGCGGAATAAATGAGTTTGGCGGCACCTTGGCTGTTATTTTGGCCTCCGCATAAAACTGCACCGCAAGCGAAAGCGCGCCATAATCAGAGGTACCCGGAAGTGCCTGCATTCTGTCGGCGACCTCCTTTTGAACCATTACAGTAATAGACTTAGCCGGTATGCCGCTTTCAAGAAGCTGCATGATGATAGGCGTCGTAATATAGTACGGAAGGTTTGCTGCGACCTTTATGGGTCTCCCCTCAAGACCGCGTTCCTTAAGCACTGCCTCAAGATCGACCCTCAGAACATCATCATTTATGATCTCGTAGTTGTCGAAGTCCGCAAGATTCTCCTCTAAAAGAGGTATCATATCCCTGTCTATCTCGACCGCTATTACTCTTCCCGCCGATTTGCAGAGTGCCTGGGTAAGCGTACCTATTCCGGGGCCTATCTCCAGCACCACATCATTCTCAGAAATATCAGCGCCTTCAATGATCCGCTCGAGTACACGGCGGTCTATAAGGAAATTCTGGCCATAGCGTTTTTTTGCGCTTATGCCATGCTCCTTTAAAAACTGTATAGTGTTTTGAGCTTCAATAAGATCGTGCATATTTCTCCTAAAAACAAAAAGCATCGGGGCGGTTCATGGCACATGAGAGTGTCTGCTTAGTGCTGCTGTATTCCTACCCTGACACGGTTCACAGATTCCCATCGCATGAGACCCCGATGCTGTGCATTAGTATATTAAACGGCCGCAGTTTTGTCAATGCCATAAAATCTGCAGGCATTTTCATATGTGACGCGCTCGACCACATCCGGCGCAACGCCCTTCAGCTCTGCAATACGGTCTCTTACATAGGTAAGGTAAACCGAGGAATTGCGCGCAGACTTTTCTATAGTCTTTCTGACGGGAGCCGGTGTAAGATATGGGCAGTCTGTCTCAAGGAGGATGCGTTCTACAGGCATGGTCTCTACGGTTTTTGTCAGCTTTTTCTGCCCCTCATAGGTCAGCACTCCGCCTATTCCCAGATAAAATCCCATATCAAGATACTGCATCGCCTGCTCCTTACTATAAGAGTAGCAGTGAATATCCGCGCATTTCAGTCCGTTTTCATGTGCCCAGACCATCATCTCAAGCGTATCGGCTGCAGCATTTCTGGAATGAATGACCACAGGCATATCAAGCTCTATCGCAAGCTCAAGCTGCCTTTTAAACCAGTACTGCTGAGTCTCCTTGTCCGGCTTGTCATCATAAATATCATATCCGTGATAATCAAGACCGATCTCGCCTATAGCCACGGCCTTTTCGTGCCCGGCAAGTGCCTTAAGCTCGGCAAATGCTGACTCATCAAGCTCAGCGACCTCATCCGGGTGAACGCCGACAGCGGCATATACATACGGAAAACGCCCGCTTAGGGAAATGGAATCCCGTGAGCCCTGCATGCTTGCTCCGATATTGCAGATAAGTCCGACTCCGTTTTCCGGAAGTGAAGCTATGAGCTCCTCACGGTCATTGTCATAAGCCTCATCGTCATAATGTGTATGTGTGTCAAAAATCAATAGTTTTCTCCCTACCGGTTTCCAAAATAAACCATCGCAAAGAAAAGTGCCAAATGCACCGGGTATGCGACATAAAAGAAATATTTCATTGGGAAATCACCGCGTCTTCCGTTATAAAATCTGACAAACGCAAATGAAAGTGCCGCCACGCCGCAGTAGGTATAGCTCTCTGCCGCCGCGATAACTGCTCCCGAGATCATCTGCAGGTTGCGGTCATATCTGAAAATATACATTACGGCGATCATTGCCACTCCGACCGCGCCATAGTCACATTTGCATATATATGCGGCGCCGCAAAATACTGCGGCAATTATCATCTGGAAAAAGACGTGTTTCTTTTTTATCTTATCCATAAAGTACATGGACAGCACTCCAAGCAGGATCGTTACCATTGTGTTCTGATAGTCCGGGAACCATACGACGCCCTTTATAGCCAGATCAAACGGTACCTCACTTATCGCAGCAAAAAAAGCCAGCCTTAATATATATTTTCTTGCATTTCTGGTATGCGAAAAGCCCTCTACCGCCAAAAATGCAAATAACGGATATGACATTCTGCCAAGGAATCTGAGTATCCTGGCGGCGAGATACCATCTTTGTCCTGCCGGTGTAGCCAGAGCCTGATTCCAGTAAATAGGATTCTGCCCGTAAAGAACTCCGTTTTCGATCAGCATAAAGCCTATGTGATCACAGAGCATAAGTATAAAGGCAATCATTTTTAACTGATTGCCTGTAAACCCGGCTAAACGCCGCTTATTAAATTTCAGCTTTATTGCTTTTGCTGCTGCCATAGATGAACCTAAAAAAAATTATCAGCAGATCTCACTGCCTGAAGGCATATCACCCTTTGAAGGATCCGGTGTCATAAGAGCGATCATTTCGCCGTCCGGGCTTTCTGCAGCCACTATCATGCCCTGTGACATCTCGCCTGCAATTTTTCTCGGCTCAAGATTGCATACGACCATGACCTTCTTGCCGACCATCTCCTCAGGCTTATACCACTTCTTGATACCCGAAAGGATGGTGCGGACCTCGCTGCCGAACTTAATAGTCTCCTTGAGGAGCTTCTTTGACTTCGGAACCTCCTCGCAGGCAATGATCTCGCCGACCCTGAGCTCAAGCTTTGCGAAATCATCATAAGTGATATTCGGCTTGTGCGGGGCAGGAGCTTCCGAAGCACCGTCTGCTGCCCCGCCGTCTGCCTCAGCCTTGCCGGCATCAGCATTTGCCTCAGGCTCCTCTTCAGTCTTATTAAGGCCAGCCTTCTCATAAAGGGTGTCCTGATCCATTCTCGCAAAGAGAATGACAGGCTTTTCGATGACCTTATTGCCGTTCGGATAAAGCCCGAAGGTATCCATATCCTCATAGGCTCTCTTTTCTGTGCCGAGCTCCTTTAAAACAGCCTCTGCGGTTTCAGGCATAAAGCTCATGAGAAGTGAAGCGCCAATTGTAATGCCCTCGGTCAGGTTGTAAAGAACTGTCTTAAGTCTGTCCTGTCTGCTCTCGTCCTTTGCAAGTGCCCATGGCATGGTCTCATCGATATATTTGTTGCATCTTCTGAAAATGTTGAAGATCGCAGTGATAGCATCGGCAACGCGGTGCTCGTTCATCTTGTCGTCAACAGCCTGTACTGAGTCAAGGATGGTATCGATAAGATCATCATCGATCTCCTCAAACGCGTCATTATTCTCAACGATACCGCCGAAATACTTATTGGTCATGGAGATCGTTCTTGAAACAAGGTTTCCGAGAATGTTCGCAAGGTCTGAGTTAAAGCGCTCAAGCATAAGCTCCCAGCTGATGCTTCCGTCATTCTCAAAAGGCATCTCATGAAGCACGAAATATCTTACGGCATCAACACCGAACACATCTACCAGAGTGTCGGCATAGAGAACATTTCCCTTTGACTTACTCATCTTGCCGTCTGCCATCAGGAGCCACGGATGTCCGAATACCTGCTTTGGAAGCGGGAGATCAAGAGCCATAAGGAAGATCGGCCAGTAGATCGTATGGAAGCGGATGATGTCCTTACCGATAAGATGAAGGTCTGCCGGCCAGTACTTATTAAAGGTCTGCTTTCCTTCTTCTGTAGGCTCTCCGTCACCACATCTGCCATTTGCAAAGCCGGAAGCCGCATCGGCTCCAAGTCCCGCAAGGTCATAGCCAAGTCCGGTAATATAGTTTGAAAGCGCGTCAAGCCATACATATGTTACATGGTTTGGATCGAAATCTACCGGGATGCCCCACTTAAATGAGGTTCTTGAAACGCAGAGATCCTGAAGTCCCGGAAGCAGGAAGTTATTCATCATCTCATTTTTTCTTGAGACAGGCTGAATAAACTCAGGATGTGTATTTATATGATCTATAAGTCTGTTTGCATATTTGCTCATCTTAAAGAAATATGCTTCTTCCTTAGCCTTTGCCACAGGTCTTCCGCAGTCAGGACAATTTCCGTCCTTAAGCTGTGAATCTGTCCAGAAAGACTCGCACGGAGTGCAGTACCAGCCCTCATAATATCCCTTATAGATATCACCCTGCTCGTACATCTTTTTAAACATCGCCTGAACCTGCTTTTCATGGTAGGTATCGGTAGTGCGGATGAACTTGTCATAAGAGGTATTCATAAGATCCCAGATAGTTCTGATCTGGGTCGAAACACCGTCAACAAATTCCTTGGGCGTTACGCCTGCAGCCCCGGCCTTCTCTTCGATCTTCTGACCGTGCTCATCGGTTCCGGTCATGAATCTTACATCATAGCCCTGCTCTCTTTTATAACGTGCGATGGCATCCGCAAGAACGATCTCATAGGTATTTCCGATATGCGGCTTTCCCGATGTATAAGCAATAGCGGTAGTGATATAGTATGGTTTATTTTCAGCAGTCTTTCTCATTTAAGTATTCTCCGGAATTAATTAATACTCTGTGGTAAATTCAAAATTGCCAAGGTCCTCGTCACCGATAGTAATGTTGATGCTCTTAAGCTGAAGATTGTCAATAAAAGTATTTGCTATACCTGCAACAACAACATTCCTATCACGTGTGCTGTAAATGTTGAGCGCGCTTAAAGTAAGGTCTCCGACCATATCCTCGCCGACGGTAAAGTCAACTACCTCTGTGCCCTCCTTGAACGCGCCGTTTCTCTGAAGCGCGCCGATAAGACTTTCCGCATCACATACCTCTACGGCATCAAAGTCCTGCATAAGTCCAAGGTCATTCTGACGGTAAAGGATAACAAGTGTTGTGTTTTCATCCTCAGGCGTAGCGGCTACCGGTCTCTTTCCTTCCGGATACATGGAATAATCTACCGCCGTTGTCTCCATTGCACCCGGGCCTCCGAACTCACCTGTCTCAGCATTTTCCGGAATAACATACTTGCTGGTCTCCGGGATCTTCCAGGTCGTCTCAGGCTCTGAGGCTATCATGGCTCCCTCCGGTATGAACATGGTCTCGTCATTCTTAAGATTAGATGGCTTACATCCTGTAAGCATAACTACAGCTGTTCCCAGCAGCAAAATATTGATCAGTAATTTCTTCAAAGCTTTAGTTCCTCCTGAACTGTATTATTTCTTAAGTCATTAATATGACAATATATTATTTTACACGTTGTTGTATTATATCAAATCTTCTTAAGTAAAACATTAAATAATGATTAAAATTTAATGATACAAGGGGCAAAAAATGATCATTCCTCTGATACGAGCATATTGTATACATCTCTTTTTGACAGTCCGCGGTCCGCTGCCACAGCCTTCATCGCCTCTTTACGGTCCATCCCCTTGTCAAGATATATCTGCATATGCTCATTAAGAGTCATTTCTTCAAATGCTGACTGTTTTTCTTCCCTGAGCCTATTTTTGTCTTTGCCCTCTATCACCAGCACATATTCACCCCGGGTTTCCATGTCTTCGGCCTCACCGATAGTGGTCCTAGTGATCTCCTCATATTTATTGGTAAGTTCACGGCAAAGAGCTATTTGCCTGTCCGCTCCAAGCGTATTTTTCAGGTCCTTTAAGCAACTTTTCAGATGATGCGGGGCTTCATAAAGCACTATGGTCCCTGTCTCGTCCTTGATTCGCAGAAGGGCTTCCTGCCTTTCCCTGTGCTTTGCTTTTGGAGGCAGAAAACCCTCAAAAACAAACCTTCTCACAGAAAATCCGCTTAGTGTAAGCGCGGTAATAACAGCCGATGGCCCCGGAAGTGAAGTGACCTCTATACCGGCTTCATAACACTTTTGCACAAGTACCTCTCCCGGATCCGAAATACACGGAGTCCCGGCATCTGTTATGATTGCCACATTACAGCCTTCAAGCATTTTTTTTACCAGCTCATCTGCTTTATCGAAGCGATTAAACTCATGATAGCTGGTCATCGGTGTTTTTATCTCAAAATGATTAAGCAGTTTGATGGAATTTCTGGTATCCTCAGCTGCTATAAGATCCACACCTTTAAGCACCTCTACGGCTCTTATAGTCATATCCCCCAGATTGCCTATCGGTGTGGCGACAATATACAATTTTCCGGCCTTGCCATTATTCATATCAAAAAATGGATCCCGTTATCCTTTTTTCACGGTCAGTATCCGTAAATACCATAGATCTCGTCTGTATAAACACCTTCTGATTTATAAACTATCACCGGCTTTTCAAACCTGCATTCAGGTCCGCCCGCCTTGACAGCCTCAATAAGTATCATATTTGCTTCTTTATCTATAAACGGATAGACCGGCTTGATGCGCTTTGGCTCAAGCTTCACCGCCTTCATTTCAGAAATGATCTCCGGAAGTCTTAATGGTCTGTGGACCATATAGAATCTTCCTCCGCTCTTTAAAAGTCTTGAAGCAGCTCTGCAGACATCGGTCAGACTGCATTTTACTTCATGCCTGGCTATTGCCTTTTTGTCATCCGGATTTTTCAGTCCGTGGCTCACCTTCATATACGGCGGATTGCTTGTTACGACATCTATTCTTCCGGAATAGTTTTTGTAAAACCCGCGCAGCATTTCTTCGTCGGTCTTAATGCCGTCTTCAGTATCCCCTGTGCCTGCCAGCACCCTGATATCTCCGGTAAGAATTTCTATCTTTTCCTGCAGTCCGTTAAGCATAACCGACCTTGCGGCCATTTCCGCAATGTCCTCCTGCAGTTCTATTCCATAGAAATGCTTCCCTTTTGTCTTTGCCTCAAGAAGGATCGGGATGATCCCGGTACCTGTGCCAAGGTCCACAGCGGTCTCGCCCTTTTTTACCTTTGCAAATCCACTCAAAAGTACGGCATCCATTCCAAAACAGAAAGCTCCGTCATTCTGGATAATGCCGTACCCGTTGCGTTCCAGGTCATCTATTCGTTCTCCGGGCTTTAAATCGACCCGGTTTTTGTATTTAGTCATCAAGAGTGGATTTTTCCCTTTTATCTTTTTGCTCGAGCTCGGCGAGCGCCTTCAGCTCCTTATCGTTTTCAGCTGTCTTATTCTTTCTTCTTGACTTAAATTTAAGCTCTGAAGCAGGATATTCCCTGATTTCCTTTTCCTCATTCGGAAGCTCGACCACGACCTTAACAAGCTGCCTGAGTATATTTACCGAGGATACTGTTCCTCTAAGCTCGTCCGGTGTTATGACATGGTCTCCGTTCGATGGAAGATTTTTATTAAGCTCCTCATATACGGCTTCCTCATTTTTAAGACAGCACATCAGCCTTCCGCAAACACCTGATATCTTAGATGTATTAAGCGACAGATTCTGCTCCTTTGCCATCTTGATCGAAACAGGTACAAATTCCGAAAGATAGGTATTGCAGCAAAGCGGCCTTCCGCATGAGCCTATACCTCCCAGGATCGCCGCTTCGTCGCGGACTCCTACCTGTCTTAACTCTATCCTTGTATGAAATACTGATGCCAGATCCTTTACAAGTTCACGGAAATCCACTCTTCCCTCCGCTGTAAAGTAAAACAGCATCTTGGAATTATCGAAGGTATATTCGCAGTCTATCAGCTTCATTTCGAGCCCATGATTTCTGATCTTCTGTCTGCAGATTACAATTGCTTCCTTTTCCTTTAATCTGTTTTCCTTTAATTTTTCTTTATCTTCTTCTGTCGCGGCTCTTATAACACTTTTTAACGGCTGTGCAGCCTTTTCCTCATCAATACAAGCGCCTTCAGTCACGACCTGACCGAACTCAATTCCTCTTGAGGTCTCAACTATTACATCATCGCCCCTTTTTAAATTAAGCTCCCCACTGTCAAAATGATATATTTTTCCGGCCTGTCTGAACCTGACCCCTACTACCTTTACCATATATTATTTCCTTTATCAGTTTTCATCCTTCATCCTGAGAAACAGCAGCTC
>JAUNNP010000079.1 GCA_030531385.1 Eubacteriales bacterium | reverse complement strand
AATAAATTCCATGTCGGCTTATTCTGGGGTGGAATTTAATTTTACAATTTATATGACTTTTCCTGTCAGGAAAAAATTAACAAAAAAGCTATATAAAACACGGAATCTATGTTATAATTTACTCAAATGTGTCGCGAAAGCCACCGCATCCGCGATGGATGCGCAGCAGCCGGACGACATATTCACACATGAACAATAATTGAAGGGAGCTATTATAATGAAAGCGTATGATACCAAAGACATCAGAAACGTCGTATTTCTTGGACACGGAGGGGCCGGCAAGACAACAGTAGTCGAAGCATTGGCTTATATTTCAGGTATTACAACTCGTCCGGGCAAGGTAGCTGACGGAAATACCATCAGTGACTATGACAAGGAAGAGCAGAAGCGTAAGTTTTCAATTTCAACATCAATAGTTCCGATAGAGTTCAAGGATGAGAAGGAGACTGTCAAGATCAACCTTCTTGATACTCCGGGCTATTTTGATTTCGTTGGCGAGGTTGAAGAAGCTGTAAGTGTAGCTGATGCTGCGGTTATCGTTGTTAACTGTAAGTCAGGTATTGAGCCGGGCACAAGAAAGGCCTGGGAGATGTGCGAGAAGTACAGACTTCCCCGTATTTTCTTCGTAACAAACATGGATGATGACGATGCATCCTTCAGAGAGCTTACCATCAAGCTTACAACTGAGTTCGGAAGAAGCATAAGCCCGCTTCAGATCCCGCTTCGTGAGGACGGCAAGTTCGTAGGATATGTTAATGTTATCAAGCAGAAGGGACGTAAGTTCACAACTGCATCAAATAAGGTAGAGGTTCCGGTACCTGATTATCTTGAGAAGCAGCTTGAGACAGCAAGAGCATCACTTATGGAGGCTGTTGCAGAGACATCTGAGGAGCTTATGGAGAGATACTTTGAGGGTGAGGAGTTCACACCTGATGAGATCTATGATGCCCTCAGAGCAAACGTTTCGACCTGCAGCATCGTTCCTGTATGCATGGGATCCGGACTTGCAGCCCAGGGTATGAACTACCTGCTTCAGTGCATCAACAGATACTGCCCGGCTCCTGATTTCACAGAGCATGTTGGTAAGGATCTTGCGACAGGCGAGAGATTCACAGCTAAGTGCAAGGCTGATGCGTCAACCTCACTGCTTGTATTCAAGACTATCGTTGATCCGTTCATTGGTAAGTACAGTCTCTTCAAGGTCATCACCGGTGAGATCACACCTGATACGACTCTTTACAACACTATAAAGGAGCAGGACGAGAAGATCGGTAAGATCTACATCATGACAGGTAAGGATGCCAAGGAGACATCCAAGCTTTCAGCAGGCGACATCGGAGCACTCTCAAAGCTTGATGTTACACAGACAGGCGACACACTTGTTGCTCAGAGAAATGCTCCTGTAGCATACAACATGGCCGACATCGACAAGCCTTACACCTACATGGCTTACAATACAGTAACAAAGGGCGATGACGACAAGGTGGCAGCCGGCTTCGCAAAGCTTCTCGAAGAGGACAAGACACTTAAGATCGTTAACGATTCAGAGAACCGTCAGTCACTTGTTTACGGTATCGGCGAGCAGCAGCTTGACGTTGTTAAGTCAAAGCTTGAGGAGAGATACAAGGTAAAGATCGAGCTTTCAAAGCCGAAGTTCGCATACAGAGAGACACTTCGCAAGAAGGTAGAGGTAAGAGGAAAGCATAAGAAGCAGTCAGGCGGACACGGTCAGTATGGTGACGTTCTCATGGAGTTCGAGCCATCAGGCGATCTTACAGTTCCATACATCTTCGAGGAGAGAGTATTCGGCGGTTCAGTTCCGAAGAACTACTTCCCGGCAGTTGAGAAGGGTATTCAGGAGTGCGTTCTCAAGGGACCTATGGCAGGCTATCCTGTAGTTGGCGTTAAGGCTACACTTACAGATGGTTCTTACCATCCGGTAGACTCTTCGGAAATGGCATTCAAGATGGCTTCCACACTTGCATTCAAGGAAGGCTTCATGAAGGCAAATCCGGTCATCTTAGAGCCTATCGCCGGCCTTAAGGTCACAGTTCCTGATTCGTTCACAGGAGATGTTATGGGCGATCTTAACAGAAGAAGAGGCCGTGTTCTTGGCATGAACTCAAATCATCACGGAAAGCAGACCATTGAGGCTGAGATCCCGATGTCAGAGCTTTATGGCTACGGCACAGACCTTCGTTCAATGACAGGCGGTATCGGAGCATATGAGTATGAGCTTATCAGATATGAGCAGGCTCCTACAGATGTTCAGAACGCGGTTATCGCTGCTGCAGCTGCAGACGAGGATTGATCAAATAAATAATAATGGAGGGATCGGTTTGTCACCGGTCCCTCTTTTGTGTTATACTGTTGCATTATGAAAAATATAAGTATTAAACCCAATCATGTAACTGAATCAACGAGCTCTGCTGCGCAGTTCTGCCGCACCGCAGAGCGTAAAGCGAAGCACGGCCCGGCGTCGGCATTCGCAGTGCTATTATTATTGCTGCTAATGCTGACGGCGTGCAGCAGATATGAGCCTGTTGCACTTGATCCGACCTATGACGCTGAATCTATTCCCGAGACCTCGGCGATCTCCATCAATATCGATGAGACCGAGACTGTACCTGAGGAGACAGTCCCGGAGGAGACGGAGGCGGCGCCGGAGGAGATAGACACGCGCGTGCCCACGAAGGTCAAGGGCATATATGTCGCTTCAAAGCCTCTTAAAAATGAGGAATTCATGTCAAAGTTCTGGGACATAATGGACCAGACAGAGCTTAACGCTGTCGTCATTGACATAAAGGACGATTATGGCAAGGTGACCTATGATATGCAGGGCGTGCCGGCACTGAATGAGCTTAATTCCATCGAGGTAAGCATAGAGGATATGCCGGGGCTCATGGCCAAATTCAAGGAGCACGGCATTTATACGATCGCGCGTATCGTTTCCATGAGAGACCCGCATCTGGGATATGTAAAGCCTGAGTGGTGCCTGACAAAGCCCGATGGAACGGTTTACAGGGATGGCAGCGACTATGCGTGGATGAATCCTTATAAGACAGAATACTGGGATTATCTTGTCGATATCGGAAAGGCCTGCGCAAGGGACGGCTTTGATGAGGTGCAGTTTGACTATATCCGTTTCTGCACGGAAAGAGGAGCGGGAGACTGCGTTTATGACGAGGAAGAGGTCAGGGGCCGTGACAAGATAAGCGTTATCACAGAGCTTGTCCAGTACCTCTATGACAACTTAAGGCCGGAAGGCGTGTTTGTTTCCTGCGATGTATTCGGAACTATCATTCAGAGCCAGCTCGATTCTCGTTCTGTAGGACAGAGCTATTCGACTATGGCAAGCATTATCGACTATATCTGCCCGATGATCTATCCTTCACATTACGCAAGCGGGAACTTTGGACTTGATTCACCGGATAAGCAGCCTTATGAGGCTATACTTGGTGCCTTAAGAAGGTCCAGGAATGAGCTAAAGAAAGCAAGAGAAGAAGCAGATGTCCGTCAGGCTGTCGTAAGGCCGTGGCTTCAGTCCTTTACTGCCAGCTGGCTGGGATCCGGCAATTACATGAAATATGATGCCGATGCTGTAAGACAGCAGATCCAGGGCGTATACGATTCCGGCTACGATGAGTGGATACTGTGGTCCGCATCCGTAAACTACTTCTATGACGGACTCTTAAGTGAGGCCGAGGGCGAGGCAGAGGAGGTCCGCATAGCCGAGTCCCGTGCCGCGCTTCCTCCGGAAGAAGACCCCGCAAACGAGGAGGAGACCTTCCCTGTCGAGCTCCAGGAGGCCCTTGACGGAGATGAGCTCCGCCCCGAGGACCAGGCAGTCCTCGAGCAGGACGGGCCGCTCGTGACCTACCAGTAAACTGACAACATGATAGATATAACTGAACCTACAACGGAATACGCCCCTGATGACATCTTTGACATCAAGGCAGAACTTAAAAAACTCCCGACTAAGCCGGGAGTTTACATTATGCACGGACCCAAGGACGAAATCATCTATGTAGGCAAGGCCGTAAACCTAAAAAACAGGGTGCGCCAGTATTTCCAGTCGGACAAAAACAAGACCGACAAGATCAAAAAGATGATCTCGCTCATAAGCCGCTTTGAGTACATCGTCGTTGACTCGGAGATGGAAGCGCTGGTGCTTGAAAACAACCTGATCAAGGAAAACAGCCCCAAATACAACACGCTCCTTAAGGACGACAAGACCTACCCTTACATAAAGGTTACTGTGGATGAGCATTTTCCGCGCGTATTTATGACAAGGAAGGTCCTGAAGGATAAGGCGAGATATTTTGGGCCTTACACCTCCGGGACTGCGGTAAAGGACACGATAGACCTTCTGCACAAGCTTTTCAGGATAAGGTCGTGCTCGCGCCGCCTGCCGGAGGACACCTACAAGGAGCGCCCCTGCCTTTATCATCATCTCGGGCAATGTCTCGGCCCCTGCAATGCGTATGTCGACGAAGAGGTCTATCACCGGCATGTAGAGCATGTGCTCGAGTTCCTCTCAGGAAAATATGACTATGTAAAGAACTATCTTAAGGAGAAAATGCAGACGGCATCGGATTCTCTCGAGTTCGAAAAGGCGATCGAATACCGCGAGCTTCTTTCTGAGATAGAGTCGCTTTCCGCAAGCCAGAAGGTTACTCAGGTGAGCATGGATGACAGGGATATTATCGGCATAGGCATTTTGGGAAATGATGCCGTCGCGCAGTGCTTCTTTATTCGTGACGGCCGCATGATCGGAAGGGAGTCGCTGCACCTCGAGGTGGACGCGAAGGATTCCATGGGCAGCATTTTAAGCGCCTTTATATCCCAGTTCTATTCGGGAACTCCGTATATCCCGAAGGAGCTCTGGATCCAGGATGAGCCTGACGACAGGGAACTCCTCGAGAACTGGCTGACAGCGGCTCGCGGCAAGAGCGTGAGGATAGTTGTCCCAAAGAAGGGGGACAAGGAAAAGCTGGTCGAGATGGCTGTTAAGAATGCTGACAACCAGCTGCTTCGTGATTTTGAAAAGCTAAAGCGCGAGGACGTAAGGACCAAGGGCGCGCAGGAAGAGATAAGGGCGCTTATAGGCTTAGAGTCGCTTCACCGCATCGAGTCCTACGACATTTCCAATATCAGCGGTTTTAACTCGGTGGGCTCCATGGTGGTATTTACCGATGGAAAGCCGAAAACTTCCGACTACCGGAAGTTTAGGATAAAGACTGTGAGCGGACCCGATGATTATGCTTCAATGCGCGAGGTGCTTACGCGCCGCTTTATCCGCGGACTGAATCAGGATGGAGAGTCGTTTTCGAGCCTGCCCGATCTTATCATGATGGATGGCGGAAAGGGCCAGGTCCATATAGCGGAGGAGGTCCTCGGTGAGCTTGGACTCGATATTCCGGTAAGCGGCATGGTAAAGGACGACGGGCACAGGACGCGCGGACTTTATTACCGCGGGCGGGAAATGCCGATAGACCTGCATTCGGAGGCTTTTAAGCTTATTACCCGCATCCAGGATGAGACTCACCGCTTCGCGATAGAGTATCACAAGAGTCTTCGCAGCAAAGCCCAGGTTCATTCGGTGCTGGATGACATCAAGGGCATCGGTGATGTGAGGCGCAAGGCGCTCATGCGCTATTTTAAGAGTATTGAGGCTATCAAGGGCGCATCGGTAGAGGAGCTTGCCGAGGCCGACGGCATGAATGCCGCCGCCGCTGAGAGCGTGTATGAGTTTTTCCATAAAGAAACCTGACACCCTATACTCCCATTGACAATACTTGCACTGAGTATTAAAATAGCAAAGTTAGTGAAATTGGCTAAAATAATCGATTGAATTTTTATATAAGGAGCGCCTGATGAATTACAATTTTAAGAGAATCGAGCCAAAGTGGCAGAAGGCCTGGGCTGATGCCAAGCTTTTTGAAGCTCAGGATAAGAGCGAAAAACCAAAGTTCTACGGACTTGTAGAGTTCCCGTATCCAAGCGGCGCAGGTATGCATGTCGGACATATCAAGGCATATTCAAGCGTTGAGGTACTTAGCAGAAAGAGAAGGATGCAGGGCTACAACGTACTTTTCCCTATCGGCTTTGACGCATTCGGACTTCCTACAGAGAACTATGCCGTAAAGACAAATACTCATCCGCGTATCATCACAGATACAAACATCGAGAAGTTCTCAAACCAGTTAAAGAGCGTCGGTTTCTCATTTGACTGGAGCAGAGTTATCGACACAACAGATGAAAATTATTATCACTGGACACAGTGGATCTTCCTCAAGATGTTTGAGAACGGACTTGTGTTCAGAAATAAGGCGCTCGTTAACTACTGCCCGCACTGCAAGGTAGTTCTTTCAAATGAAGACTCACAGGGCGGAAAGTGCGACATCTGCCACAACGATGTAGTTCAGCTTCCTAAGGACGTATGGTATCTCAAGATCACCGAGTATGCTGACAGGCTCCTTACCGGACTTGAGACAGTTGAGTATCCCGAGGCTATCAAGCAGCAGCAGATCAACTGGATCGGCAAGTCCACAGGTGCTTTTGTAAAGTTCCCTATAGCAGACGCTGACGAGAAGATCGAGATCTATACAACAAGACCGGATACACTTTTCGGAGTAACCTTTATGGTTATGGCTCCGGAGCATCCGCTCATCGACAAGTATGCTGAGCGCATCACAAACATGGATGCGATAAAGGCATATCGTGATGAGTGCGCAAAGAAGACAGAGTTTGAGCGTACACAGCTCGTTAAGGATAAGACAGGTCTTAAGATCGAGGGTCTCGAGGCCATCAATCCTATCACAGGCAAGCAGGTTCCGATCTTCGTGGCTGACTATGTAATGATGGGCTATGGTACCGGAGCCATCATGGCTGTACCTGCCCATGACCAGAGAGACTGGGACTTCGCCAAGGCCTTTGGCATCGAGATCATTCAGGTCATCGAGGGCGGAGACATTTCAAAGGAAGCATATACCGGAGACGGCAAGATGATAAATTCAGGCTTCCTTAACGGCATCACAAAGAAGAAGGATGCTATCAAGGCCATGCTCGAGGAGCTTGCAAAGACAGGCCTCGGCACCGCCGGCGTTCAGTTCAAGATGAAGGACTGGGCATTCAACAGACAGAGATACTGGGGTGAGCCGATCCCGCTTATCCACTGCGATAAGTGCGGAGTTGTCGCTGTTCCTTACGAGGAGCTTCCGCTTCGGCTTCCCGAGGTCGAGGACTTTGAGCCGGGTACGGACGGAAAGTCACCGCTCGCCCGCATTGACAGCTTTGTAAACTGCACCTGCCCTAAGTGCGGCGGCGCAGCAAAGAGAGAGACAGATACCATGCCTCAGTGGGCAGGTTCTTCATGGTATTTCATGCGTTACTGCGATCCGCACAATGATAAGGCATTTGCAGATCCGGAAAAGCTTAATTACTGGATGCCTGTTGACTGGTACAACGGAGGCATGGAGCACGTTACCAGACACCTTCTTTACTCAAGATTCTGGCATCAGTTCCTCTATGACATCAAGGAGGTACCGTGCCCGGAGCCATACTCAAAGAGAAGCGCGCAGGGTATGATCCTCGGTGCCGATGGCGAGAAGATGAGTAAGTCCAAGGGCAATGTAGTAGATCCGCTTGATATCGTTGAGCTCTACGGCGCAGACACACTCCGCGTTTATGTACTCTTCATGGGCGACTACGGCAGCGCCGCTCCTTGGAATGATGCATCCGTCAGAGGCTGCCGCAGATTCCTCGAGAGAGTTGCCGGACTTACAGACATTGCTGTTGATGCAAATGTTGACGCTCTTGAGAGCGGACTTCATAAGGCAATCAAGAAGGTCTCCTCAGATATCGAGGCAATGAAGTTCAACACGGCTATTGCCTGCCTTATGTCACTTATCAATGACATTTACAAAGAGGGCAAGATCGGCAAGGACCAGCTTGTTACCTTTATCAAGCTCCTTTCACCGTTTGCTCCTCATATTACTGAGGAAATGTACCACGAGCTCGGACATGAGGATTTCCTTACTGTATCAGCATGGCCTGAGTACGATGAGGCTAAGACCATCGATCAGACCATCAGCATTCCGGTTCAGGTAAACGGCAAGGTAAAGGCTGTGCTTGAGATCGCGAAGGATGCGGATAAGGATACGATCATCAGCGCCGCAAAGGAGCTTATTAAGGATAAGATCAGCGGAAACATAGTTAAGGAGATCTATGTTCCGGGCAAGATCCTTAATATCGTAGTTAAGTAAGCATTTGGATATACAAGGTCCTGAACGACGGATCGGTAAGCGGTCCTGATCGGTGGACCGGATCGTTATACTGTCGGGAGTTTTTTAATGGCAGCTAATAATTACAACGGCTATTCAAGAAAGTCAGTCAGCCGTAAAAAATCAAGAAAACGCAGAAAGCAGCATGATTACACCATGATCTATATAGGTCTTGGTGTGATCGTCGTTCTCCTTGTGATCCTCGGGATCATTACATTTAAGGGGAAGGGCAAAAGCACAGACACACAAGGCAGCTCAGATGATACAGCTATCGAAGAAACAACAGAGGCCTTAAATGCCACGGATGAGATCAGGCACAATGCCGTGATCGACCTTTCAGCCATCATCGGAAGCAAGTCGGGGATCGCCGATGACAATAAGATAAATGTCAGGGGCATGACACCTGCTGAGATCAGCGAGGCCATATCGGAAAAGTACAGCTGGTCCATGGCTATAGTGAACTCTGATGCGAATGTCGGCGATGTGGTAAAGCCCCAGGCCGATATTAACCAGACCACTGAGGCAGCTACGCTCGGCGATGCGGAAAACCCGGATTCAGGCAGCGGCGAGGATACATATTCCGAGATCAGCGTAAGCGATAAGATATCTGTCCCGGATTACATAGCTGAACGTATTCCGGCATTTATAGATCTAATTGTAAATGCTGACGCCGATTATATCGCGAACCAGCCTGAGACAACGACTGCCGCAGAGACTGAAAAGGCAAAGAAATCCAGGAAATCAGCCGAAACAGAATCCGAGACCTCAGCAGAGGAGACGACCGATCCGGAGCCTGAGGTGGTATACACCTTCACGCTTGATGATCTCGATGCCGAGATCGATGAGATCGTTTCTTATGCCGCAAATATGTGGTATGTTGAGCCTCTTGGCGGAAGCATCGGTTCTTATGACAGCGCAAATGATAAATTCGTTATGGAAAATTCCAGAAGCGGATTTAAGATCGACAAGGATACCCTTAAATCAGGAATTCAGTCAGCGATAGGTTCAAAGGGCTTTGATGAACAGATAAAGGCGACGGGAACAGTGCTTTCCGCAGAGGATTCAAGCAATGTTTCGGGCGCTTATACTACTATTGCGACCTTTACGACCAATACGACCTCCAATTCGGTAAGAAATAAGAATATCCAGCTGGCCTGCAATAAGCTTAACGGTACCATAGTAAGACCGGGCGAGGAATTCTCATTCAACAATACCGTCGGACAGAGAACAAAGGAAGCAGGCTTTGGTGAGGCTGCGGCCTACAACAACGGTGAAGTCGTTCAGGAAGTAGGCGGCGGCGTATGCCAGGTTTCGACCACTCTTTATAACGCGGTAGTTAAGGCGGGACTTAAGGTAACTGCAAGACAGTCACATACCTTTAAGCCTACCTATGTTACTCCGGGACAGGATGCGACAGTAAGCTGGGGCGGCCCTGACTTCAGATTCGCGAACCTTCCTTCAAAATCTGATTATTCATACAACAGCTCATATGCCATCGGCATCCGGGCAAGCTATTATAATCAGACAGTAACAGTATCGATATACGGTCGTCCTGTATTAAAGGATGGCTACAGCTTCTCACTTGATTCAAAGCAGACCCAGACCATCGAGATGGTAAGGCAGCTTATTACCCCGGGAAGCGGCAAGACACCTGAAAAGGGCTCTGAAGGCTCAGTCTGGGAGACACGTCTTATTATCAAGAAGGACGGAGAGGTCGTTTCCAACAATGTTGACCACAATGCATATTATTCAGGTCACATTGAGTATTACACAGATGAGACCGCTGCGCCTGTAACCGAGAGCCAGAGTGAATCCGAAACTGTTCCGGGCATTACCGACGATCCATCGCAGCTTCAGCCGGCAGGACCGGGAGGAAGCACGGGACCGGGAGTTATAGGCCCCGGCGGAAGCACAGGACCCGGAGGA
>JAUNNP010000078.1 GCA_030531385.1 Eubacteriales bacterium | reverse complement strand
AAATAGCCGGAATAGTCAGAACAGATAGAATTAACCGATATGGAATACAGTGTGGATGCGCGGCCGTCGCAAGCAAATGTGACGGCCGCATATCATATAAACAAAGAATGTTCTTCGGGAAATACAGATTTAATGAAATACCGGTCTAATGCGCTGCCGATCTCAGATCCCGAAGTTCTCCAGGAAATAGTCATAGAGTCCGGGCTCGTAGCAGGGCATGTGCACGATGTCGAGCTTGAAGCGGCTGCGCTTATACATGGAGACTATCTTGTCGTAGTTTTCAGTCTTCTCGCCGGTACGGATAATAGTGTTG
Source organism: Eubacteriales bacterium (assembly GCA_030531385.1). Classification (GTDB taxonomy): domain Bacteria; phylum Bacillota; class Clostridia; order Lachnospirales; family Lachnospiraceae; genus Avilachnospira. The sequence goes on along the minus strand of JAUNNP010000078.1, from coordinate 9,940 downwards.
ATCTCGTGATAGCTTACACCGAGCTTGACCTCATCGCCCATGAGAGTTCCGTCCGCATTAAGACTCATTCCGTCAGTTGGAAGCTTGTGAGTGAGAGAACCCGGCAGACCGAGATAGTCGCCGACAGCGATCACCTCCTCAGTAGTCATTCTGCATATCGGCGAAAATGTTCCGGCAGCGTCACCGAAAATAGTGGCGTAACCAACAACATCCTCGCTTCGGTTACAGGTATTGACCACGAGACCGTTACCGATCTGTGCGGCAACGCCAAACAATGTGGTCATACGAATCCTGGCCGGTGTGTTGGTAAGATACCCCTGATTAAGCTCCTGACCCGGGAACTGACGTGCAATCTCGGCGGTCAGACCGTCTACGGAATCGGCAATATTTATCTCCATGTGGGGAATGCCAAGATGCTCCACAAGCTGCCTGGAATCGGCAATATCGACCTGCTTACCATTCGGAAGAAGAAGTCCAAGCACACGGTCCTTTCCGAGCGCCTCCGACAAAATTGCGGCGCAGCAGGTGCTGTCCTTTCCGCCGGAAATGCCGATAACCGCCACAGCATTCGGGCTTATAGCATTTACATGATCACGGGTCCACTCGATACAGCGGGCCGCCTGTTCCTCAACATTAAATTTATATTCCATGAAATTCACCCCTTGATTTTGCCCAAATATACAATGCCGGGAAATTAATAGATATAGACCGGACCGGGTACATCCTGCACCCCACACATCCTGCACCCCGCACAGCATGCGCAGACATTGCATTCCGAAAAGATAGATTTAAGTATAGCACATTATCTGAAATGTTGTGGAATTTTCTCTGAAATACGAATATAATAAAATGACCTGATTAAAATTAAAACAAAGCCTGAGACACTACGCAGATCGGGACTTTATGTGACCCTATAGTTTGCATAAGTCCGGCGCCGGCGCGCTCGGGAATCAAACCCATCATACATGGAGGAAACATGGCCAAAGAACTTATCATCGTACTTGACTTCGGCGGACAGTATAACCAGCTTATAGCGCGCCGTGTCAGAGACCTTGGCGTATACGCTGAAGTTTATCCGTCATCGATAGGCCTTGAGAAGATAAAGGAGCTCGATCCCAAGGGCATCATCTTCACAGGCGGACCGCAGTCGGTCTACAAGGAGGAAAGCCAGCACATAGACCCTGAGATATTCAACATGGGCTATCCGATACTCGGTATCTGCTACGGAGCTCAGCTCATTGCGTATGAGCTTGGCGGAAAAGTGGCAACGGCCCCTGTTTCAGAGTACGGCCGCACTGAGATCATAGTCGATGCAAATGCTGCCGGCCTTAAGGATCTCTCTTCATCCACCATCATGTGGATGTCGCATACTGATTATATTTCAGAGGTTCCGGAGGGCTTTGCCATCACGGCACACACTGCCAACTGCCCGATTGCTGCTATGGAAAATGCTGAGCGCGGAGTTTATGCTGTGCAGTTCCACCCTGAGGTCCAGCATAGTGTTGAAGGAAACAAGGTACTTTACAACTTCGTATACGGAGCCTGCAAGTGTGCGGGCGATTGGAAGATGGACACCTTCATTGCGGAACAGATCGAGAAGATCCGTGCAAAGGTAGGAAACGGCAAGGTGCTGCTTGCACTTTCGGGCGGTGTTGACTCATCGGTCGCTGCAGGCCTTATGTCGAGAGCCATCGGAAAGCAGCTTACCTGTGTATTTGTAGATCATGGTCTCATGCGTAAAAATGAGGGCGATGAAGTCGAGTCTATCTTTGGAAAGAACGGACAGTTCGACCTTAACTTCATCAGAGTAAATGCGGGACCTGAGTATTTCGAGAAGCTAAAGGGCATTGAAGAGCCGGAGAAAAAACGCAAGATAATCGGTGAGCAGTTCATCCGTGTATTCGAGCGTGAGGCAAAGAAAATCGGCGCAGTAGACTTCCTCTGCCAGGGAACGATCTATCCTGACGTAATAGAATCAGGACTGGGAAAGAGTGCAGTCATAAAGTCACACCACAATGTGGGCGGACTTCCGGATACAGTTGACTTTAAGGAAATCATCGAACCCTTAAGACTTCTCTTTAAGGATGAGGTAAGAAAGGTCGGACTGGAATTGGGGCTTCCTGAGTACCTTGTATTCAGACAGCCGTTCCCGGGACCCGGACTCGGCATTCGCATCATCGGAGAGGTCACACCAGAAAAGGTACAGATAGTCCAGGATGCCGACTTCATTTACAGAGAGGAGATCGCCAAGGCAGGCCTCGACCGCAAGATCAGTCAGTATTTCGCAGGCCTTTCAAACATGCGCTCTGTAGGCGTTATGGGCGACTTCAGGACCTATGATTATGCAGTAGTACTCCGCGCAGTTGAGACGGACGACTTCATGACAGCAGTGGCCTCTGAGATTCCGTTTGCAGTCCTCCAGACCGTCATGAACCGAATCATCAATGAGGTCAAGGGAGTAAACCGCGTAATCTACGACCTCACCTCCAAGCCGCCGGGGACTATTGAATTTGAATAATAAAGCTATCTCCGGAAGGCCTTATTTTAAGCCATTTCCGAGGTGTGAAAAGGCTCGCTGATACTGTTTTGATACTATTTTAAAGCAGAAAATTATTCTTAAGAGAGTATGGAAATGCCCTCTGAAAACGACAAATGTTTTCAGAGGGCTATTTTTATACTCTCTTGTATTTTTGAGAGACAGGCAGGTTCAGCGTATTCCCGGCATCATTCTCTCTTCATAGAGCGGATCAGGGCATCGCTGAGTTCCTCCGGCATAACATCCGCCCATTTATGAGAAGTATCAAGCCTGGGATATTTGTAGCGCCACTCGTCGTACTGCTCCTTTGTGATCTCACCTGATTCAACTCTGGCATACATGGCGTGCCAGTCGCAGATCATCTCGTGGAGCCTTGCAGCGTCTTTGCTCTGACGGACGTTGATGCGCATGCAGATCTCACCGTCAAGTTTGGTTACCTGAACACCGTAGGTGTCTTCCAGGGTAAAGAGGGTATGCATCAGGCCTATGTAAGAGTCGATGTCCGGTACCTGCATGGCCTGCGGACTGACATCAAGAATATCCGCCATGGATTCGACCAGATCGTTTTTGGGGATGCGTGCTTCAGCCTCATACTGAGCCAGACGGACATCGGAGGTTTTGCCCATGAAGCCCAATGCCTCACCGAACTGCTTCTGGGTAAGCCCCTTACGATTCCTGAAAAATTTGATGCGTTTTCCGATTGCCATGATGATGCCTCCTAAACAAATTTGCTACAGATAGTATAACACATGGAAAATGGGATATCAATAAAAACCTAAACAAAAAAATTTAGAAATTACTCTCAAAAGCCATTGACTTAACTTAAAATGTATAGTATCATGACATCGAAACTAAACAAAACAAGTTAAGAAAATAAGGGGAGGTGATGCGTATGGCGGAGACGTTCATGGTGAGAGCAGATGAGATAGCAAGAGAACTGGAGATTTCCAAGGCACTTGCGTATCGGATGATCCACGACTGGAACGAGGACCTGAAATCGAAAGGATACACGACGGTTCAGGGTCGCGTGACCAGGAAATATTACGAAGAGCAAATCTACGGTCTGGCTGACCGAAAAAGAAAGGAGAGTTGAAACTATGCCGGCTTATAAGGATGAAAGTAAAGGCACCTGGTATGCTTCCTTCTATTACGAGAACTGGAAGGGCGAGCGCACCAAGAAAATGAAACGGGGATTCAAGACCAAAAAGGAAGCCCAGGAGTGGGAGAGGCAGTTCCTGCTCCAGAAAGCGGCTGACATGACCATGAACTTTGAGCGTTTTGTCGACATTTATATGGACGACAAGAAAAAACGGCTGAAAGAAAACACATGGCTGACCAAGGAACACATTGTCCGCACAAAGATCGTGCCGTATTTCGGAAAGAAGCGGGTCTGCGACATCAAACCCCGGGATGTGATTGAATGGCAGAACGAAATGCTCAGCTACAGGGACGAAAATGACAAACCCTATTCGCAGACTTATCTGAAGACGGTGCACAATCAGTTGAGCGCGATCTTAAATCATGCGGTCCGCTACTATGGTCTGCAGTCCAATGCCGCGCAGAAGGCCGGCGGAATGGGATCCGAGCAGCATAAGGAAATGCTTTTCTGGACGAAAGAGGAATATCTGAAATTTGCGGAAGAGATGATGGATAAGCCCGCATCCTATTACGCATTTGAGCTCCTCTACTGGTGCGGAATCCGCGAGGGTGAACTCCTGGCACTGACTCCTGCAGACTTTGACTTCGAGAAAGGAATCTTATCGATCAATAAGTCCTATGCAAAGGATGAAATGCCGGTCTGGATATCAAAGAAAATCACGGAAGCCTTAAGACTGCTCGGCTGGAAAGAAATAGGAAGCCGTAAATTTAAAACCTACGGCAGTCAGAAGGCGTGGGAGAAACCGGATGATCTTACCACCGACCAAGAAGGATTTCTGGTGGTAAATGAACAGATGGAGATTCCGTTCACGTAACCAGTGGTAAAGCTGCCACCGGAGGAAAATATCCGGTGGCAGTGAAAGCCCTTGAATTATCAGGCTTTGCGGCGGTTACCACCGTTACCACCGAGTTTTTGCAAGAAAACTGATTTGACGTAAGTGTAGGATTTTGATCCTGAAAAAGTTTTTGTACCTTGGTGGTAGATGGTTGGTGGTAGAGCCCGGATACGGGCAGTTTGCGACAGAAGTCGCGGAAAGGAAATGAAAAATCATGGAAGATATTTCTATAAGCAACAATTTAATCAAGCCCTCGGCGCTTGATACTAGAATGCTTAAAAATGCGGCAGTATTTTTTAGTGCGAAAGCACGTAGCATTCTGTATGCCTCGCAGAGCGAAATACACCCTTTGCACAAACCTGCAGTTTATGACAAAAGGATTTCGTCCTCCGGAGGCCCTCCGGGGGCTCACTGCGTGAGGGGATTCCCAGCCGAGATGCATATGCAACTGGAAGAGGTCACCCTGACAGGAAAGGAGATTATATTTGCCAAAGCATTCATTTATCAGAGTTAATAAGCTTCCTGATGTCTGCGGTCGTGTGGACTATATCAGCAATCAAAAACGGCAGGAGCATTTATATGCCGTGTATTCTACGGTAGAGCCGGTATTCTGGCAGCGCTTGTCCGAACAGTCACAATTTGATTTCCGGCGCAGCAATCAACCCGAAGGGAAATGCACAGAAGCGAGGGAACTGATTATTGCCCTTCCGGCAAGTATGCAGCAGCATGATCCGAATCTGCTCCTGAAGCTCTTCGTGGAGACCTTTCAGCTGAAGTATGGCATACACGATGCATTCTACCGCTACATCTGCGAGCTCAATGACGTGTATCTGAAGCATCCCGCACTCTACGAGCGGGATTATCGGGAGGACGGTTTTGAGTGGCTTGACTGTCATCAGGAGCAGCGCTGCATCTATGCCATACAGCGAAGCGCTGCGGACGAGAAGATCATAGCCCTGTTTCATTTCGGAGAAAAAACGCAGGAGGGCTTTGCCCTGAACATCGGCGCAGCCCACTCTATGCACATCCTGATCCACAGCGACTGGGACAAATACGGCGGACAGACCAAGGAGGGAACAGAGGCGGTTGCGGTAAAAGACAATCTACTGGTATGCGATCTGCCGCCGTTTTCAGGCATGATGTTTAAGATTGGGTGACCTTTGTCAATTCGATTGATGGCGGGCGGCCAGCGTAGAATTTGAATGATAGAGCTATCTCCAGAAAGCCTTATTTTAAGCCATTCCCGGTATCATTCTCTCTTTTTAGAGCGGATCAGGGCATCGCTAAGTTCTTCGGGCATAACATCCGCCCATTTATGAGAAGTATCAAGTCCGGGATATTTGTAGCGCCACTCATCGTACTGCTCCTTCGTGATCTCACCGGATTTGACTTTGGCATACATGAGAAGAGATATTCCCGGAAGCATCGCCTTTGTACCGTCTGTTGCGGGATTGATACTGGCCGGTGAGGTTATCAAGGATCTGGCGTTTATGAAATAGTACACTATTTAACCGGAAATCTGCGACAACGATCTGATTGACATTGTATACCGAACGAGCTACAATATAAGCATAACGAAAGGAGATGATGATATGGCTACAGCACCAACACAGATTCGTATAGATGCAGATATCAAAAAAGAAGCAACAGCTCTGTTTGCCAGTCTGGGACTTGATATGTCAGGAGCAGTTAATATGTTTCTGCATCAGTGTGTTCTTCGCGGTGGTTTGCCTTTTGCAGTTGAAATGCCGCAGTATTCGTCGCAGACTCTTGCCGCCATGGAGGAGGCAAGAAGAATATCCCGTGATCCTGACGTCAAGGGATATAACAGCATGGAAGATCTGAAGGCGGCTTTGGACGAATGACGTATGAGGTAAAATTTACTACGGTTTATAAGAAAAGTTATAAGCTGATGAAGAAGCGAGGATTGGATATTACACTTCTTGATGAAGTTGTTGATCAGCTGCGTCAGGGCAGGCAGCTCGATGAGAAATACTTAAGATCATGGTCTCTCAGGTTACTTTGCTGGTTTCAGGGAGTGCCATATTAAGCCGGATTGGCTGCTGGTATATCTGATTGAGAACGATATTCTCACATTAACGCTTGTAGATACGGGTTCTCATTCGGATATCTTTAAAAAGTGAATCATCGATGGCACAGCCGTACGGCGGTCAGTATCACACTGATACTGTTTTGATACTATTTTAAAGCAGAAAATTATTCTTAAGAGAGTATGAAATATGCCCTCTGAAAACGACAAATGTTTTCAGAGGGCTATTTTTATACTCTTTTTTGCTTTTAAGAAAAATTCAGGCAACCATGGAGTGTGTCATTCATCGCGGCCCGCAGTGGAAGAAATCGCTGCGGGCCTTTCAGGATGACAGAGCCGAGCTGGCCGGAGTTTCTTTTATCTTATCTGTCATAATCAGTTACCTCGGTTTTCTTGAATAATATCGGGTTGAGTTTGCCGAATGCTTCATCGGCAACATGCATGGACTTTTGGTGGGGTTTGAAGTGTCCACTGTTGGAATCATAACCCGCAATTTTTCCGCCTTGAATGTGTAACATTCCGGCCATTGCGACCTGAGGATCTTTTCCTCCGATTAGTGTTGGATGTGGAGTGGCAAGACCATCCTTGCCATTGCCGTTTCTCCTGCCGGTAATTATATCACCATCCAGCGTGATTACATAGGGAAGATCCGGATTTGTTCGTTTGTCACCTATGTAGTTGCCGTTAATCATGTCGTTCAGGTTCTTAGCGGTCGGGTTAACATCATAATGACCATCCGCCAGGCTTCACCTGCAGCTTCCGGAGGATTACGAGTTTCAGATTTATGAGGACGAGGGAAAGAGCGGCTTCTACGCGGACCGGCCTGATTTTCAACGGATGATCCGGGATGTGGAGAGGAAAAGGATCCGTGCCATCGTCTGCTATAAGCTTGACCGTATCAGCAGGAAGATGTCAGACCTGACCAATCTGATTGACTATCTGAATGAGGCGGTTGTGCCGGAATGTTTTGGCAATCGGGCGGTAGAAATCAATGCGGATATGGCAGAGAGTATCATCACAATAGCAAAAAACATGCTGAATCCTACCGCTGTTCAGACTTGACAATATAGGATAAAACCTATATTATATTATCAAGAGGTGGCCTATGGAAAATTTTGAAGTTGAATTTTATGAGAACGACTCCGGTGTCAGACCGGCACAAGAGTTTATCATGTCCCTGGATAAGAAAATGCAGGCGAAAATGGTCAGCATGATTTCCATTTTACAGGATAACGGCTATGAACTCAGGGAACCGTATTCCAAACATTTATCTGAGGGAATATTCGAATTGCGTGCCAAAGTAGGCTCTGACATAACAAGAGTATTATACTTCTTCTATGTAGGAAGACGTATCATACTGACAAACGGATTTGTCAAGAAAACACAGAAAACACCGACGAAAGAAATAGAAAAAGCAAAGAAATATCGAGCAGATTATTTACGGCAGAAGAAGGGAGAAGAGAAATGAGCGTTAAATTTAATGACTTTTTAGAAGAACAGTTGCAAGACCCCGAATTCCGTCAGGAATATGAAGCACTTCAGCCGGAGCGTGCAATTATTCAGGCAATTATCGATGCCAGGGCCAGCTCCGGTCTTACACAGAAAGAACTTTCCGAGCGGACGGGAATTGCACAGGGCGATATCAGCAAGTTAGAACGCGGCAGCGCGAATCCGTCAATCAGAACATTGCAGCGTCTGGCTGAGGGTATGGGTATGAGACTTAGGCTGGAGTTCTTGCCGTTAAACTCGCTGACGAAATAGTTGGAAGGGTGTTTTAGCAAAAGTGTATCAGTCAGTATCACACTGATACTGTTTTGATACTATAAATCCGCTAAAAGTGGTAGAATGGATGGAAATCAGAGAAAAACGCCCTGATTCCCAAACGAAACTTAAACTAATAGAGTTAAGAAATAAAAACAATTGTCGAATTTGAATAGCATCGGGAAAGCCTAAAAGCCTTATAAACACTGACTTTTTCGAGACTCGAAACGTCTTTTGATAACAATTTGATAACACTAACCAAAGCGGCAATTATTCATGCACTCCACCGGCTGCGGGGTAAATGAATAAGTTCGCGGCGGTTTCGCAGTGGATCCATATGATAAAAAATCCCTTGCTGAGAGAAATCTCGGCAAGGGATTTTTGTCGTTAAGGAGGCATTTGTCGAACCTTGATTTTAGGCCGGCTTATTCGAGGATATCTTCTGGTGGAACCTTCGCCCACTGCCCGCTTGTATCGAACTTGGGGTAGTTGTAGCGCCAGCGGTCGTATTCCTCTTTGGTGATCTCGCCGCTGCGATACTTCTCGGCTTCTGCCCGCCAGGCGGACAGCATGTCATACATGTTTATGTATTCCGTGCCGCGCTTTTCCAAGCGGATGCACAGTTCCCCGTCGATCGAGTCGATCCGCAGACCGCGCAGGTCTTCCAGGGCGAAGAGAGTATGCATCAGACCGACATTGGTGTCGATATCCGGAACATTCAGGGCACTGGTCGATACGCCGAGCGCCTGAGCCAGGGCTTCTGTGATGTCTGCCTTGGGGGATCTGGTCCCGGATTCATACTGTGCCATACGGACATCAGCGGTTTTTTCGGGAAATCCTATGATGGTTCCCAGATATTTTTGTGTCATGCCGCGCAGATTGCGGATAAATCGAATTCTTTCACCGATAGCCATGTGTTATCACTCCTGTGTTTGATGTTGTTACTGATTATAACATATATGCTTAATATATTCAACAGAAACCAAAACAAAAAAGTTTAATTATTTTCCGGTAAGCCACTTGACTTTAACAAATGCGCTTAGTATAATGATGACACTAAACATATATGCTTAGTGCTAAAAGTGAATAGCCGTACCGAATAGGATATGTTTTCCGGGGAAGTACAGCGATGACACCCTTGCCGCCGGGGCCGAGCGTACCAAAGAGATCAAAACGTCGCGGTGAGAGTCCGGGGCAGGAACTTTTTTCGGAAGTCGGTGCAAAAAGACGATGAAATCGCTCCGTTTGGAGCAGATATGCAGCCCAGGATTGTGCTTTTAAGAAAAGTACAACAATTTTCAGAAAGGAAAATCACATGGAGAATTCTTTTATCAGAGCAGAGGAAGTGGCGAGGGAACTCGATATTTCCAAAGCCTATGCTTACAGGCTGATCCGCCAGATGAATGAGGAACTGGCGCAGAAAGGCTTTCTGACCGTTCCCGGCAGAGTAAGCCGGCAGTATTTTCGGGAACGTTTTTACGGATTAAGGAAGGAGAAAATGAATGGCAGTATTCAAAGATGAGAAAAACGGCACATGGTATGTCATGAGCCGGTATGAGAACTGGAAGGGAGAGCGCAAGCAGAAATGCAAGCGCGGAT
>JAUNNP010000077.1 GCA_030531385.1 Eubacteriales bacterium | reverse complement strand
ATTTGACGGTTCTATGGGAACCTATTTTGCGGAGAAGGCTAAAATGCCAAGCTCTGAGTGTGAGGGCTGCAATCTGACTCATCCTGAGATCATCAGCGGCATCCATAAGGAATATCTTGAAGCCGGAGCTGCCGCTATTAAGACCAATACTTTTTCGGCGAACAGTATCGTCTGCGGAAGCCGTGAGGCTGCTGCCGCGGTAATAGAGGCAGGCTGGAGGATAGCCAATGAGGCAGCAGCCGGATATGAGGCGGCAGTATTTGCAGATATAGGACCGCTGCCCGGAGAACCGGGTCCGGAGGTCGATGCCGCAGCGGAATACAAGGCTGTCGCTGATGTCTTTCTTAAGCTCGGGGCGAAGAACTTCCTGCTGGAGACATTTTCAACACCGGACGGACTTGCTGAGACGGATGCATATATTCGTGAGAAGTGCCCGGATGCCTATATCATAAACAGCTTTGCGGTGCAGGCTGACGGCTTTACAAGGGACGGAGTTTATATAAGAAGCCTTCATGCGGCTATAGCCGGTGCACCTATCGATGCAATTGGATTAAACTGTGTTTCAAGCGCGCCGCATATGTTTGAGCTTTTAAAGAATGCGGAGCCCTGCAGCTTAAGCATTTCAGTTATGCCAAATGCCGGCTACCCTGTGGTCGCAAGAAGCAGAACGATCTACGACAGCTCTCCCGATTATTATGCAGGCTATGTCAAGCGCATGACGGATATCGGAGCTAATATCATAGGCGGCTGCTGCGGCACGACTCCTAAGCACATCGCGGCGCTTAAGAGTATGCTCGATGAAGACGGTACACCTAAAAAAATGCTCCCGAAGGACGAGAGACCAAGTGAAAAGGGGCATTATTTTAACGCGTTCTGGGATAAGCTTGATAATGGTAAAAAGCCTGTCGCGGTCGAGCTTGATCCGCCGGACAGCTTCAGCTATGACAGATTCATGGAGGGCGCCTGGGAGCTTAAAAACGCAGGTGCCGACATCATCACGATAGCGGACTGCCCTATCGCGAGAGCCCGCATGGATTCAAGTATTCTCGCCTGCAAGATACATAAGGATATGGGACTTGACGCACTGCCGCACATGACCTGCCGCGACAGAAATATCAATGCGACAAAGGCTCTGATTTTCGGGCTTTATGCTGAAGGCATAAGGAATGTTCTGCTGGTGACAGGCGATCCTATAACGAGCGCCGACCGAGATGAGGTAAAGACTGTTTTCCAGTTTAACTCGAGGAAGCTTGCAGCTTATGTTTCATCGCTCAGCAGGGAGATACTGCCGGAGCCGCTTCATATATTCGGAGCGCTCAATCTTAATGCCAGGAATTTTGATGTGCAGCTTCGCCTCGCCCATCAGAAGCTCGAAAATGGTATGGAGGGCTTTCTTACCCAGCCGGTTCTTACTCATCAGGCATTTGAGAATCTTAAGCGCGCAAAGGCTGAGCTTGGCGGGTATATACTCGGCGGCATCATGCCGGTAGTGAGCGCAAGAAATGCGCGGTTTATGGACAGCGAGATAAACGGCATCAATGTGGATCCCCGGATCGCCGATATGTACGAGGGGCTTGAAAAAGCCGAGGCGGAAGCATTGGCAGTAAAAATAAGCTGTGAGATAGCGGAACGCATCAGGCCCTATGTGGACGGGTATTATATCATGACTCCGTTTAACCGCACCGGACTTGTATCAAAAATAGTAAAGAATATAAAGCATTTTCCATCAATCGACCGCAGATGATGATTTTGAAATTCAGGCTCTGCCAAAGCTTTCGGTTTCGGTACGGATCATATCTGCAAGTTCTTCGGACAGTGCTTCGCCCGGCACCCTCCAGCGCCAGTTCGTTCCAATGCTGGAGGGACGGTTCATCCTTGCTTCATTTCCAAGTCCCAGCCAGTCCTGAATGGGAATGACAGCAAGTGATGCGGTGCTTCTGAGTATCAGCGCAATCATTGGAAGATACAGCTGACTGTCGGGTGTGCACTTATCACACAGATAAGTGCGGACAGCTGCCCTTTCCTCATCAGTAATGCTGCCAAACCATCCGCGGATAGTTTCATTATCATGCGTGCCTGTATATGCCACACAATTTGTTCCGTAATTATGCGGAAGATAATCGGCAGCCGAACCGGTATCTCTTGAATCGAAGGCAAACTCTAGCACCTTCATATTTTTAAATCCTGTATCCTTAACCAGCTTACGTACTGAATCTGTGACATATCCGAGATCCTCGGCAATAATATCTCTGGGTCCAAGCTTTTCCAGCACAGTCCGGAAGAGACTCATGCCGGGACCCTTTTCCCAATGACCGTTAATGGCCGTATCTTCACCAAAAGGTATTGCATAGTATTCATCAAATCCGCGAAAGTGGTCTATTCTCACCGAATCATACAGGCGGAAACAGTTTAATAAGCGGCGGATCCACCATTCATATCCGGTCTTTTCATGATACGGCCAGTCATATAAGGGGTTTCCCCAGACCTGTCCGATCGCGGAAAATCCATCGGGCGGACAACCGGCTATCTGTTTTGGCACATTGTTTTCATCCAGCTGGAAAAGCTCGGGAGATGCCCATACATCCGCACTGTCGAGTGAAACATAGATCGGGATATCGCCTATAATGGAGATCCCGTGAGCGGCTGCATAGTTATGGAGCCTTCCCCACTCGGCCAAAAACTCATATTGTAAAAATGCATAAAAATCTATCTGTCTCGCAAGCCTTTCCTTTGCCTCGGAAATCGCCTCCGGGTTTCGGATCTTCAACTCATTGGGCCATGATGTCCATGCTGCTCCGTCGTTGGCATCTTTAAGTGCCATGAACAGAGTGTAGTCAGGGAGCCAGTCTTCATTTGCCTGTAAAAATTCAAGATATTCCGCACTTTTCTTATGTGAACTTCTTTCAAAGGCGGTATGCAGAAGCGGTATACGGCGGTTGTAGAGATCACCGTAATTTATGTCTCCCGGATCGCCTTCAAGCTCCGCTGCATCACATTCTTCCTTTGTCAAAAGTCCTTTTTTGCATAATGCTTCCAAATCTATAAAATATGGATTTCCGGCAAAGGTGGAAAATGACTGATAAGGCGAATCACCGTATCCGGTCGGACCCATAGGCAGGATCTGCCAGTATGACTGTCCGGCTGCCTCAAGCCAGTCCACAAAACGATAAGCCTCTTTGGAAAAACAGCCAATGCCGTAATGTGAAGGAAGAGAAGATATTGAAAGTAAAATTCCTGCTTCACGCTTCATTATATAGTTCCTTTCATTGCTTTTCATTTACGATAATGCGAATGCCAAAATGGTCGGATACAACAGGATGGCATATGCCGTTAAACAGAACATTTGAAGCTGCCACAACGACCGGCTTACTGCAAAGGATATGATCCATGCGAAGACCGTTTTTTGCCGAAGATCTGCCTTCCCAGCCATCAATGGTTTTTATTACGGTGCATCCGTCATCATGCTGCAGGGCGAGCTCATGGCAGTTTACGAAGCGACTCTGCTTCATCATATCGTATCCCTCGCCACGCGTTTCAGCAGGACTGTTGAAATCACCCATCAGCCAGACTTTGCAGGCACCGTCATGAGCAAGCTTTTTATCACAGTGCTGCATCAATTTAAGCCATTGATCTCTGAAAGGTTCCTCCTCATCATCCCACCAGCCTAAATGGATGGAATAAAACCAGTCATTACTTGATTCTGTGCGGATACCTATCACCTTTCTGGTTTTCCAGTTATGAAAATCATCGACCCTGCTTAACAAAACCACATCTGTCTCTGTTATGGGACTTTTGCTGAATATGGCAATGCCTTCTTCGTAAATGTCATAACCGATCTTCAACGGGATCCAGGTGTAATAATACGAAAGACCGGCTTTTTCAAGCTCTCCGGCAACTATTACCGCGTGATTATCCTCGCGAAGGATGATCTTGTCGTCCGCGGGAATATAGCCATCGGGAGCTGCACCTCCAAGTGGCGGTGCGGCAACGGTCTGGCTTACTTCCTGCATTGCTATTATGTCGGCTTTTTCTTCCAAAAGCGCGGCGATAAGAAGTGCTCTTTTATTTATATAATCCGGCTCTGCCAGACTATGTGTATTTAACGTTATCAGCTTCATAACAGATCATTGATATCGGACTTAAGTACATCTGCCTTTGGTCCATATACAGCCTGGATCCCGGTGTCCTTAACGATAAGACCCTTAGCGCCTTCATTCTTCCAGGCCGGGGCATCAGCTACCTTTGATGCATCCTTTACAGTAACACGAAGTCTTGTCATGCAGGCATCGACAAGAACTATATTTTCGGGACCGCCGAGAAGCTTGATGATGCGTGCCGGCTGGCTGTCTGCCAAAGCCCCGGGTGCAGGTGAAGCTGCAGCACCGGAAGCATTTTCAGTACTGCCTGATGCATCGTTTTGTGCGGCATCGTAATTGCCAAGGCGTCCGGGTGTGGCAAAATTGAACTTGCCTATCATGAAATATGCAACAATGTAACCGATAATGAAAAATACAATGCAGCAGATAATAAAGTTGATCAGATCTCCGACAAGACCGGCCTGAACTGACATGGGAATACGTGTAAGGAACTCAATATTTCCAAATGAATGCAGTCTTAAATGAATAATTCCCGATAAAGCAAATGCTATTCCCTGCAGCACCGCATAGATGATATATAACGGGATCGCACAGAACATAAACATAAACTCAATAGGTTCAGTAACACCTGTAAGGAACACAGCGAGAACTGTGGAAACGAACATAGATTTATAAGCAGGCCGTTTGTCATCATCAACTCTTCTGTACATTGCGAGTGCTATGCCGAGAAGGAGGCCTGTTGCGCCTATCATCTGTCCGACCTTGAAGCGGGCCGGTGTGATGGTCGTCATAAGGTTACGGTAAGCTTCCATGTCGCCTGCATTCTTATAATTGATAAGATCAGTTGCCCACGCAAGCCAGAGCGGGTCCTGTCCGAATACCGCAGTACCTGCCTGAGCGCCTGTCTGCATTATATATGTGCCTCCGAAGGAAGTATAGTTCATCGGAATAGTCAACATATGATGCAGGCCAAACGGAAGCAGCAGACGCTCGAGGGTACCGTAGATAAACGGTGCCAGAACAGGAGAAGTCGTGCTTGAATTTGCTATCCAGATACCGAAAGCATTGATTCCGCTCTGAACGACCGGCCATACGATTGCAAGAATTACAGAAACTATAGTTGAAAAGAAGATAACAGCCATAGGAACGAAACGCTTGCCGTTAAAAAATGCCAGCGCATCCGGCAGCTTTCGGAAATTATAATATTTGTTGTATACGATTCCGCCTAGGAAACCGGAGATAATGCCGACAAACACGCCCATATTAAGAGCAGGTGCGCCGAGTATCGAGGTAAAATAACCGTTTACGGCTATTTCCTGTCCGAACAGAGTATGTGTTACCGCTTCCGGATCGAGCAGCATATCGGATGTAACGCCGAATATGGAGCCTGTTATCTTATTGATCAGGATGAAAGCAATAACAGATGCAAATGCTCCGCCGGCACGCTCCTTGGCCCAGGAACCGCCTATTGCCACGGCAAATAAAATATGCAGGTTGCTGATAATTGCCCAACCTATATTCTCCATAACGTTGCCGACGGTAAGGACAAATGAAATGTCTGTGCCTGCCATCTGGAGGATCTTTCCGAGTGAGATCATGAAGCCGGCGGCAGGCATGACCGCAATAACAGACATAAGGACCTTGCCAAGCTTCTGCAGAAAATCGAAGTTAATATTAAGCTTCTTCTTATTTGCCTTTGCGGGTCCGGCGGGAGATCCTTTGACTGTGGATGATTCTGCGGCTTCTGAAGCTGCCGTATCAGTGGCTTCGGAAGCTGCAGCTTTGACATCGGAAAGTGTAAGCAGCACATCCTTACCGGCTTTTACCTTTCCTTCCGACTTTTTTATTTCCATATCCTCGGGCATATCTGTAACAAGGACCGGTGTCACGGGATTTATTCCCTTTGCTTTTAAGAATTCCATATCGACCTCGGCAATCGGATCTCCGGCCTTTACCCTGCTGTCAGCTTCGACCTTTATCGTGAAACCCTCACCATTTAAAGCAACGGTTTCAAGTCCGAAATGAATCAGCAGTTCAACGCCGTTATCGGCTGTGATGCCATATGCATGCTTCGTTGCGGCAATCATACTTATTACACCGTCTACAGGGCTTACTATTATGCCGTTTTCAGGAATCACGGCAATACCGTCTCCAAGTGTCAGCTCTGAAAAGACAGGATCCGGTACATCTTTTAAAGGAAGGGTTTGTCCGCTTAAAGGCGACACGATCATTATTTCCTTTTTATCCACTTTCTTACCCCCTTACAATGACATATTGCCTATGGTATCCATAGGGCCAAGTGATACAGAATTATTATCAGATTTAAGTTTATTATAGCCAAGTTTAATTATTAAAACCACTAATATGCAAATAATGTTTCGGATTAAATAGGTCTTCACGGATTTTTTCTGAGGAGATGCTGAGAGGGAGTTTTTTGGGACTTTAAAAAATTTATTATTAAGCCATCAAAAAATCAAAAAACTTAAAAAAAAGCTCAAAAACAGACAAGACCAATATGGGAATCGTAAAAAAAGTAAGAGTGAAAGGCAGGCAGATCATGAAGGGATACACCACAGAAAACGGATTTATGGGATATGTTGAAGGCACATACATGCTCTTTGTAAGTGAGGAAGAGTACTTCGAGTATATCGAGGAGTGACGGCGGCAGAATTGGGAACAGCTTTAAAAGGATTTTTCATAGTACAGGAGATGAGGTAAATATCATGCTTACATATACATGCAGAGACTGCGGACATATTTTCAATACGTTCAGTGCCAAGATCAGACCTATGAGGTGCGAGGCATGCCTGTCGCACAGACTCAGGAAGTCTTCATCCAGTGAAAATGATGAGTACTGGAGCTATCAGTTTGACAATAATCCGGAGGCTTTTGTAAGGCTGTTAAAGAATATCGTCTGAATATTGGCCGGATATCTACCGAATACTGACCGGATATCGACTAAATGTCGGCTTAATATCTACTAAATGTAGACTTAAGATACTTTGGTTTTGTGAAATAACACCTCATATGGTAATATACTAAATACAGATCTTTGGCATAGGACGCAGAAGTCTGAAGACGCAGAGCCTGACGAAAGTTGAGGTAAGAGGGGGTCCGGATTTATGAATGATCATATGATGAGTCAGATCGTCGATACTCTGATAAAAAATTACAAGCTTATCTATCTTATAGATCTTCAAAAGGATATTTATTACATATACAGACACTCTGCTGTCAAAGATGAACAGATTCCGGAAACAGGCTGTTACTCTGAGTTTTCTGATAATTACAACCGCGCATTTGTTCATCCGTCACATCAGGAGCTGCGCGGCAGATTCGGAAATATAGACTATTTGAAGGCGGCGCTTAAGGAAGAAGAAGCTGTTTCCTGTGACTATTTAATGGCAAACGGTGAGGCCAGGCGTTCTGTTTTCAGAAGATTTGAAATGGAATGCGGCGAGCCTGTAAGCGTGATCATGTATTCACACCGTCTGGATCGCGAGAGGACACATCGCCTGGCAGAGCGTCAGCGCCGCAGCGATGAATATCAGATCATCAAGGGACTCTGCAGCCAGTATTCCTATATAAGTATACTTGATTTAAAAACAAAACGATTCCGTTCATACTTGTCGCAATTACCGGAGGACACCAACCTGGTGCTCGAATCAAGGCTATATGATGACGCTAGAGACTGGTTTGCCTCAAATTATGTTTTTGAGGAGGATCGTGAAAAATATCTTAAGGAAACTGCATTGGAAACCATTTGCTCCAAGGTAAAGGAACAAGGCTATGTGAATGTGGTTTTCAGGCTCATTCCGCAATTCCGCGGAACCAAATCAGAGCAGTGGTGTAAGTATGTATTCGTTCCTGCAAATAAGGATGCATCACAGCTCTTATTTGCAACCGGCAATATAACCCAAAACATGATATCAGAGATCGAAAGGCGCAAAAGCCTGGAAAAGGCATTGGATGATGCCGGCAGGAGACTTTCAATTGTGGGAGTGCTCACGACAGATTTTTCAGATGCGTTTTTCTCCGATATGCAGGAAAACACAGCTATTATGTTCAAGTCCGGCGGTGTTTTTCTTGATGAAAAAGATTATTTTCATACCTCCTATGACGAGTCACTTGAATTGCTGCTGGAGCGTGTTCCAAAAGATGAAGTATCTATGGTAAGGCAGGCTCTTGACAGAAAAACAGTGCTTGAGAAAACAGAGCTTGAATCTAATTATCATGTCGTGCACCATCTTGAGACGGACGGTGAGCTGCATACAATGCAGATGCAGGCTTCAAGGATACCGGGAACAAATAAGGTGATAGCCGCAGAGCGGAATATTGATGATATTGTTGCCGCGGCAGAAGAAAATGAACGTAAGATCCGGGAGGCGCTCGAACAGGCAAAGCGTGCTTCGCAGGCAAAATCAGATTTCCTGTTTCAGGCATCCCATGAATTTCATACACCGCTTAATGCGGTACTTGGCTTTACCCAGATGATGGAAAAGCATCTGGATGATCCTGTTAAACTTAAAGAATATTTAGAGAATGTCAAAACTGCGGGAACAGAACTGCTTGGACTGGTAGACCGGCTTCTTAATGTGGCTGCAATGCAGGAGGCAGAGGAAGAGGCAGAGCCGGAGTCGGGGCCGAAACCGAAAGCACAGGAGCCTTTTTCACTTGAGGGAAAGCATATTCTGCTCGCGGAGGACAATGAACTCAATGCTGAGATCACGATGGCGGTACTGGAAGAATTCGGTGCAGAGACCAGTCATGCTGAGGATGGAGCTGTTTGCCTTAAATTGATCGAGCAGGATCCCGCAGGTACATATGATCTGGTATTTATGGATATCCAGATGCCAAATATGAACGGATACGAGGCGACCAGAGCTATTCGTGAACTTCCGGATGAGAAAAAGGCGGGGATTCCCATCATTGCCCTAAGCGCAAACTATCTTCCGGAGGATATAGAAAACTCACTTGCTTCCGGAATGAACGGGCATCTTTCAAAACCCATCGATATAGAAAAAATGACTGCGATGGCAGCATCGGTGCTTAACGCATAATGGCACTCAGATGGCTGGAATAATGGATGACAATGAAAATTTCCATGTGTATAATATAAATATAGTCTATGGTGTATATTGTGAGAGGAGGTTTTATTCATGGGATTATTTGATAAGGTGAATTGCTGTATCTGCGGCGCAAAAGTGGGTATGCTGACCAGGATGAAGCTTGCGGATGGGAATTATATCTGTGATGATTGTGTGTCAAAGTGTGGTATGGGTCAGGATGGCATTACCTTCGGCGAGATGAATATGCATGACGTTCAGGAGCTTATGAAGTATACGGCGGATAATCGTAAGCTTTATGAGACACGTTTCAGGGAGACCGATGCTGTTGAGCTGAATGTGTTAGGCAGTGAGAAGGTGTTCTCTGCTGATGGAAACAACGGCTGGTGGATCGATGCGCACCAGTTTGAGCCTGATCTGTATAGTTTTGATCAGATCTCCGAGTGGGAGATGATAATCGATACGGAGGAAAAGAGCGAGGAGGAGCTTAAGGAGGGCGAGGACCCGGTCGAGCCGCCTCGTGACGATCTGCCGATGTGCGAGCCTGACGAGAAAATTACCCGCATGTATGTCCGCATAACATTCGAGGATCATCCTTATCTTGATTACAAGGATATTGATGTTATGAATGCGCTGTTTGTGACGGATGCCGACATCGAAGCCGGTTATGCGGCTGCCATTGAAATTTTCGATATCCTCGAACGCTATACAGGTATCAGCTTCGATGAGGACGAAGATGAGGAAGAAGAGGACGCTGCCCCCATGGCATCGAGGATCGGCAGCCCGGCAGACGAGCTGAAGAAGTACAAAGAGCTCCTCGACATGGGCGCTATCACGGAGGCAGAATATAACAAAAAGAAAAAACAGCTCCTGGGCTTCTGATCTTTTAATAAATCTTGACCTTCTTAATTTATATATATATATATAATGACGTAGGTGTTAAAAGTATGATTACGGGTCGCTCCGCACTTCGTGCTCCCACGCCCCTACCCACATTCCGCACTACTGTGTATAGTGATTCACTAAGCTCAGCAAGCTTCGCCAAGTGAATCATCTATCCCGTGGTACTGGCGTACCACTCCGTGTGTCATGTGGGGCGTGTCATAAAGTCG
>JAUNNP010000076.1 GCA_030531385.1 Eubacteriales bacterium | reverse complement strand
CCTTGGACAATCAAGTACAGCAGTTTTCGGTCAATTTAAGGTATCAATAACACTTTAGTTCCTGCCTATAAATTAAATTGATTGATTTTATAAGCGGGATTTTCTGAAGTGATATAGATTTGAATTGAATGATAATAGATTGTGATGTGAAAATACTGCTTATGGAGTAACTATAACATTTTTCAATAAAGATTGCGACAATAAAATGGCGTCAGGGGAGATTTTTGATTTAACGTAGGTTTAATCAAAAATCTCCTCAGGCGCCTTTTTTTGATTTAAACTCTTTAATCAAAAAAATTCCCCTGACGCCATTTTTCGTCTTAAACTCTTTAATCAAAAAATTTCCCCTGACGCCATTTTCAACTAAAAATCCGTACGATCAGGACGACCGTACGGACTCTTCAATATAAGCTTATGCAATTTTAATGTGCCCAGCAGTACTCATCCAGGTCAGGATCGTAAATGCAGTTTGCACTGTAGAAATAAAGTGTGTTGACCACATCGGAGAATACTGTAAGCGTCTCAGTATTTGAAGCAGGATCTCCGGTAACTGTATTTGCCCTTACCGTGCCATCATACGGAAGCCTTGCGGTATAATTGCTCTTGCTGTAGGTAGCATCTATGGAATTGGACTCCATGTTGTAGACAACAACTACCTCCTGGTAGCCGTTAAGCACGCTCGCCTGATAATATGCCAGATCATAAACTCCGCTGAAGCCGTCCTTCAGATCCCTCGCAAGTGACTTTGCATCTGAATATGACATTGACTGCTTCTGATCGCTTGCTGTCTTATCCGTTTTGATGAGCCCGACTGCCTTGGCCGCTGCCGCACTGCCGTCGATCCATGCGCCGTCAGCACCCACCTGATAGCCGTCGGGAGTCGTGGCATTAGTCATCATGATGCCGTACTCATCAAAATAATACCACTTGCCGTCTGTGTCCTGGAACCATGCGCTGATCACCGTGGTGCCGTCGTCATTCTGATAGTACTTAGTGCCGCCCGGGCCCTCTCTCCAACCTGCAAATGCTGACATGCTGATAGCAAGTGTGCATGCAATTGTAATTACCGCTGCCGCGAATTTCTTTAATTTCATTTCTCTCCTCCTGATTGAAAGTATCGTTTAAACATAATGGCGTCACATCGCACTGACAAGCGACTTGATCGTGACAGGGTTGTTGGAAATCAGCACGTCTGCGCCAAGCCGCCCGGCCCCATACGCGCGCGACGCGTCATCGACGCCCCAGACATAGACCTCCTTGCCGGCCGCGTGCAGCTGCTCAACGGTCCCCGCGGACGCCGTAAGATAGTCGAGGCTGAAAATGTCCGCGCCGCCATACAGCGCCAGAAAGTCCTCCGGCTGTGAGCAGATCTTGCCCACGAGCACGCCCGGCAGCAGGCCTTTCAGCCGCATGATGCAGTCGTAGCTGAACGACGTCACGACGCACCGCCCCTCGAGCCCGTTCGCGTGAATGATCCCCGCGATGCGGTCGATAAAATCACCCCGCTCGTGCCCGTTATACTTGATCTCGATGTCCAGAAACGCGCCCGCCGCGCCCTCATTCGCCCTCACGAGGTCGAAGACCTCCTGGAGCCTCGGTATGCTGGAAATGCTCCCGTCCGGCTGTCTCACGCCCACCCGGCAGAGCTCATCATATGTCATGTCCCAGACATTCTTATTTACTCCCGCGATACGGCTAAGATCATTGTCATGCAGCACCACGAGCTGCCCGTCCGCAGTCTCTGTCACATCCAACTCAATGCCGTCTGAATTCACTATTGCTGAGCTGAATGCCGGCATCGTATTTTCCCGCCACTCGCGCTGGTCTCCGCGGTGCGAAAATACTCTTGGCGCCGCGTACGCCGTGATGGAGCCCAGGCCGCCGCCCACGCAGCAAACCGTAAGTACAAAAACTAATGCTATAACAGCATTAACAGAAAAATCTCCCCTGACGCCTTTTTTTGATTTAAACTCTTTAATCAAATTTTTTCCCCTGACGCTTTTTTTTATTTAAAGTATGCCGATACCTTGGAGCAGGAGGATGGCAAGCAGCACTGGCGCTATGAATCTTACCATCACAATGTAGAGACCTTTTCTGCTGCCGAACTCAACATCGCCCTCTTCGATCTCGTCAATAACGACGCTGGGGCCCGTCGCCCATCCGATAAGGATGCAGGTAAGAAGTGCGACCACAGGCATCATCACGTTGTTGCTGAGATAGTCCATGATATCGAGGATCTGTGCGACAGCGCCGTTCGGGAGTGTATACTCGAAATAGAAAATATTGTATCCGAAGCACACGATGAGTCCGACTATGACCGCCCATGCGCCGGTAAGCGCAGTGGCACCGGCACGTTCAATGTGGAACTTGTCGATGAGGGCTGACGCGATGGCCTCATAAATCGATACCGCCGAGGTGATGGCTGCGAAAAGGACCATAACGAAAAATATCGCTCCGACTATCGTTCCCATAGCGCCCATAGCCTGGAATACCTTGGGAAGTGAAACAAACATCAGTCCCGGTCCTGCAGACATGCCTTCAGGCCCCATAAATACGAATACAGCAGGAACAATCATGATTCCCGCAATAATTGCGACTATAGTATCAAAAATCTCGATACCATTGATGGATTTCATTAGGTTAGTCTCCTTCTTGGCATAGGAGCCGTAGGTGACCATAATGCCCATTGCGACGCTTATAGAGTAAAAGAGCTGTCCGAGAGCATCCATCAGGGTCGAAAGCAGCTTGTGAACCGTGAGCCCCTCGAGATTCGGGATCAGATAGAAAGCAAGGCCATCCAGTCCGCTTCTTACATTGCCCGAGCCGTCATCGGACGAAAGCGTGAGCGAGAACAGTGCTATCACCACAACAAATACGAAGAGCACCGGCATGAGTACCTTGCTATATTTCTCGATGCCTTTTTCAACGCCGCTGTAAATGATGAAGGCGCAGACAGCTATGAAAATAAGCATATATACGATCGGCGAGACATTTGAAGTAATAAAACCGGTAAAGTACCCGTCAGCCGCAGCCGCCGTGCCGCCTCCTGTAAGAAAATCAACGGTGTACTTCAGCACCCATCCGCCTATGGCACAGTAATACGGCAGAATGATCGCCGGCACCACGCTTGCGAAGATGCCAATGAAGCCGAAACGCTTATCAATGCGCGAATATGCCGTAAGCTGGCTCTGCCTTGTTTTTCTTCCTATGGCTATCTCCGTCGTAAGCAGAGTAAATCCGAATGTCAGCGCCAGGATGACATAGCACAAAACAAACAATCCGCCGCCGTCTCTGGCAGCAAGATATGGGAATCTCCATATATTTCCAAGTCCCACCGCGCTTCCCGCGGCAGCAAGTACAAATCCCAGTGTTCCGCCAAAGGAACCTCTTGATTTACTTTCCATTTACATATTCTCCTATTTTTTGATTAAAGCTGCGATGCGCTTGGCGATTTCGGCGGCACTCGCATCCTTGGGGAGCTTTTCGAGTATGTCGGTCGAGTTTGCGACAAGCGTCCTGCCAAGCTCCGACTCGATGAATTTGCCGACCCAGTCGGTGTCGGCAAGGCTGCGCTTTCCGAGATATACATCTTCGAATGCTTTCGCCGACGCGGCTCCGATCGCGGCGACAAAGGTGCCGGCCACGACTCCGTTAAGAGCGCTCGCCGCGATATTGATACCCGGTATCGCCTTTAGGGTACTGAGCGCTGTCTTGGCGGTCAGGCTCACGGTTCCGCATTCTATTATCTTATTAAGGAAATCCTTGGCCTTATCATCGTCCTTGATCTCGTAGACAGAGGCTATGGCCTTTATCTCCGCGATTTCCATGGCGCTGAGTACTGCGGTGTCGGTTATCGGAAGCGAAAGTACTGCATCAGCCACTCCGGCCGCGGTAAAAAGCGCCGTAAGCGTATATGCCTGCTGCCTCTTCATTTTCAGCTTAAAATTCTTTATCGCCTCTACTCCGGCCTTCTGCCCCTCAGGCAGCACTTCAAAGGTCAGGTCGACAAGCTCATTAAGCCCCTTTGGAAGGACCCAGGACTCTTCATTTTCATTGATCTTGTAGGTCTCGGCAACGACCGGAATGATGCCCTTTAAGTTTCCCGCATAACGGTGTCTTTTCTTTCGGTCCGCAAAAGCATCCGACACCATCTTCACATTCTCTTCCTGCTCGTAGGTCGAGTAGGACTTGGTAATGACGACGATTATCGGCGCGTTTTTCCAGATTTTCACCGCGTCAAGCATATCATTTATCGTAGAAGGAAACAACTTGCTTGAGGTTCCGTCAACACAGAACCATATAACATCTATTGGATTTTTTTCTTCCTTGCCGGAAGCGATATCCCTCGAAAGCTTCTTCACGTCTGCGATCGCCTTCGGGCGCAGGCCCAGTATCTTCGATGGCTCAAAGCCTGCAGTGTCCACCAGATCAAAGGGGGCCTCTTCATTTGAATAAGCTACCGCCTCCTTGGTCGTACCCTCTATGCCGCGTCCGACCTCGGCGATCTCGGTCCCGAATATCGCATTTATCAGTGTGGATTTTCCAACCCCGCTGTTTCCTATAAGCAGAACTGTTCCTTTATTCATGACTTTCTCCTTACGTTCCTGATGATACTTATTTTATCACAGAACACTTTTCAGTTGTGACTTTTACAAATATTTGATATAGTATTTGCTGTCTGATGCTGATTATAAAATCACTTAAATCCACGGGAAGGAGGAACGACATGAAAAAGAAATTATCCATTTTAGCTTTATTCATGATCATCGCTGTCCTCCTGTGCGACATCAACATTTCCTTCAGGTCAAATGCTTACTGCATTTCCGAGCTCGAGGAGCTTTCCGGCAGTGACACTGACGAGGGCCGGATCATGCCGGTCAATATCGACCCGGCGCTCATTGATTTCTGCACCCCCGAGTTCTTAAACGGACGCCTGTATGCGCCTATCTTAAGCGGCGGACAGCAGGTGCGCGGCATGGAGGCAAACTATCAGTTCGCTCGCATTCTTGCGATCTGGTCAGCATTTCTATGTGTGATTGAAATAGCGTTCAGACGCTTCAAGTTCAGCGGCCTTCCGACAAGACTGACGGGCGCCGCTTCTGCAATTCTGCTTTATATCCAGGATACTGACGGCAAAAAATAACTCCTGACAGTTTTTTATCGCCCCGTTTTTGCGGGGCCTGCTTTGCGTACAAAACAATAAAACTTAATTTCAGGAGAATATAATATGCTTGATATGGCAACTATTATTTTAGTGGCTTTCATGGTCGCTGTTTGTGTTGCGTCCATGATCTGGGTGCTGTGGATGGAATTCAAGACGAATTCCCTCGCATGCCTCGATGATGAGGATTTTGAAGACTTTGAGTCTGAGATGTCTGATGCTGAGGAGGCCGAAGAGACCGATGATGCTGAGGAGGTTGAGGCAGCTGATGATGCTGCAGAGAGGGCCGAAGCTGCCAATGCCGAATCCGATGCAAAAAAAAGTGCCTGACGTCTTTTTTTGACTTAAACTCTTTAATCAAAAAATAGCGTCAGGGGAGAATTTTGATTTAAACTCTTTAATCAAAAATTTTCCTCTGGCGCTTTTTTTTTGACTTAAACTCTTTAATCAAAAATTTTCCCCTGACGCCCTTTTTTGATTTAACCTCGGTTACCGCCGATAATTCGATCATCCAGGGAAAAGATGACCCACTCCGCAATGTTGGTCGCGTGGTCGCCGATACGCTCAAGATACTTGTCGACCATGAGCTCGTCTGCGGCGCGCCCGCCATTATCCGGATAATCATGCATAAGCTTTATAAGATCGGCCTTAACCTTAATAAACAGCTCATCCACAATATCATCATGACTAATGACAGCATTAGCCTTTTCCATGTCGTGCTCAACATAAGCCTCAACAGCCTGAAGAAGCATCATGATTACCTCGGCTGACATCTTCTTGATATTGTCAGTATTCATCTTGTATGGGCTGTCTGCCATCTCAACAGTGATTTCCGAGATATCTGCAGCATGATCTCCGATACGTTCCATGTCGGTTACCATCTTCATCGCAGCGGTGATCGTACGAAGATCCTTTGCCACAGGCTGCTGCTGGATCAGAAGCTGGTAGCAGATTCCCTCGATTTTCTTCTGTTCCTGATCTATCAGCTCATCGTCTGCCATGATCCTCTCGGCAGCCTCGGCATCCTGATTGAAAAATGCCTCAATAGCGTTCTGTATAGCGGCAACGATCATATTTCCCATCTGTGTCAGCTCAATTCCGAGCTGGCGCAGCTGCTCATCAAATTTAGGTCTCATTTATTTTCTCCAACTAACTAAATTTATAAAATCATATCCCCGGCTTTCAGTCATATAAACTTAGCCGACATTTTTACCACGCATAGCCGACATCAGCATTCGCCGCAAAAATCAGCCAAAACGTCCGGTAATATAATTCTCGGTCCTCTTATCCTGCGGATATGAGAACAGGGTCTGTGTATCGGCAAACTCAACCATTTCTCCAAGCAGGAAAAATGCTGTGTAATCCGAAACTCGTGTAGCCTGCTGCATGTTATGGGTAACTACTACGACTGTGTACTTCTTCTTAAGCTCTTCCATGAGCTCCTCGATCTTCGAGGTAGAAATCGGATCAAGCGCAGAAGTAGGCTCGTCCATGAGCAGCACCTCCGGCTGAACGGCAAGCGCTCTCGCGATGCAGATTCTCTGCTGCTGTCCGCCGGAAAGTCCAAGCGCAGACTTCTTAAGTCTGTCCTTTACCTCATCGAAAATAGCAGCTCCGCGCAGGCTCTCCTCGACTATACCATCGAGTGTTGCCTTGTCCTTGATACCATGAACTCGCGGTCCGTAAGCAATATTGTCATAAATGCTCATCGGGAACGGGTTCGGCTGCTGGAATACCATGCCGACCTTCTTTCTGAGAACTGTAGTATCTACTCCCGGTGCAAAAATATCTTCGCCGTCAAGCAGTACCTGACCTTCGATGCGGACATTTTCAACCAGATCGTTCATTCTGTTAAGTGTCTTAAGGAAGGTGGACTTGCCGCAGCCTGACGGCCCGATAAAAGCAGTCACCGCGTTGCGGCTGATATCCATATTCACTCCCTTTAAAGCATGATTTTCTCCGTAATAAAGGTGGAGATCCTTCACGCTGATTATAGGTTTATCTGACATTTATACACCTCTCTTCGCAACATCAAATTTTGCCGCAAGCACCTTTGTGGCAAGGTTGATAAGGAACACGATCACCAGAAGCACCAGAGCGATACCAAAGGCGGTACTGAAGTCACCCTCACTTGTCGCACTTAAGTACAGCTGGATCGTCATCGTTCCGCCTGACTGGAATATTTTTCCTGCCAATGCTGACAATGCCTTAGGCAGTGCCTTCGCGCTGCCGGCTGTAAACAGGAGCGCCGCTGACTCGCCGACGATTCTTCCGATAGCGAGTATGACACCTGTGATGATGCCCGGCATCGCTGACGGAAGAAGTATCGTGCGTATCGTATACCACTTTCCGGCTCCGAGTCCGACTGCACCGTGGCGGTAGCTGTTCGGAACAGTTTTAAGCGCCTCCTGAGTATTTCTGGTAATAAGAGGGAGCACCATAAGGATAAGCGTCAGTGAACCGGTAAGAAGTGAATATCCAAGTCCCAGGGTCTGCCCGAAAAACATCATTCCGAACATACCGAAGATTATCGACGGAATACCCGAAAGTATCTCTGTTGCAAACTCAATGACCGTTACGAGGCGGCCCGGCTTGGCATATTCGTTGAGATAAACCGCAGCGCCTACGCCAATAGGTGTCGCTATCAGCATTGTCAGCAAAATAATTATGATCGTATTGAGAATGTTGCCGGCGATTCCGACTGTGCCCTTTAAGGCAGATGTGACCGTCGTGAGGAACTCCCAGTTGACCGATCCGATACCTTTTGCGAAAACATAGAGAATAATTGCCGCAAGCAGTACCACTGAAAATGCTGCGCACAGGCAGATCAGACCGTAGAGGACAGTGTCTGAAGGCCGCACTACTTTCTTTGTAAGAGTGTTCATACTTTACTGACCTCCTTCCATAAGAGTTGCCGTTGCCTTGCTCTGCTCAGCCTTGAATGCGGCAGCATTGCCCTGCTCTTTGTTCTTCCTGGCAGCCTTTGCTGCGTCCTTGCGGCGCTCATTTTCAAGTGAATCATCGCTTGATCTTCTGACCTTCATGAGGATCAGGTTGATCGCCATGATGAAGATATAGAGCACGAGACCTACTGTAAAGAGTACCTGACGGTGAGTTCCTTCCGCGTAACCCATCTCGCTGACGAGCTGAGTTGTCAGGAAGCGGACTGAGTTGAACGGAAGCGGTATGTTGACCGCACCGCCGGCAACCATGTTGATCGCCATTGCCTCGCCGAGCGCTCTTCCGATTCCAAGTACGACACCTGTAAGGATACCTGACTTAGCTGCAGGGATAGTGACCTTGAATATTGTCTGGATCTTGCTTGCTCCGAGTGCAAGAGAAGCTGCGCGAAGATCCTGTCCGACTGCCCTGATCGAAGAAGCGCTGACATTGATGACTGTAGGCAGGATCATGATGGCCAGCACGATAATTGCCGAGAGCAGGTTTGATCCGCCTGTAAACTGATGTGTTTTGGAACCGGCAAAAATAATTCTCTCGAGCTTATACATTGCCGGATTAAGGAGCATGAGACCCAGCAGACCGTAAATTACCGATGGGATGGCTGCAAGGAGCTCAACTGCCGGGCCTACGATGGCCGCAAGCTTTTTATTTGAAATTTCTGTAAGGAACACAGCTGTCAGAAGTCCTACCGGTACACCGATAAGAACGCTTAATGATGTTCCGACTATTGATGAAAGGATAATGTAAAGGATGCCGAAGCTTGGATCCTCAGCTGTAGGCTTCCATTCTGTACCGAATAAGAGCTTAAACACTCCGACTTCTCCCAAAGCCGGAGCGCCCTTCGCGATCATATATACGGTGATGGAGCACACTGCCAGGATAGCCATGATTCCGCAGATAATAAATACCGCCTTTGCGATATCCTCTGACACATTGCGATGCTTTGTTTTCATATCCACCGTTCCATTCTTAATATTGATTTTGCCGGAGTGCCACGGTCTGGGGCTGCCCCGGCGTAAGAGCGGTCAGCTGCCGCGCGGGCGGTCAGCTGCCGGCTCCGGCATTGTCCGTACTGCGTGCCTTAGATTACTGCGGAAGGATAAGCCCTACTGCCTTGATAACAGCCTGACCATCTTCAGATGCAATGTAGTCGAACCAGGTCTTTACAAGATCGTTCTGCTCGCTGACAGCACCCATGGTAGCCATTACAAAAGGACGTGAAAGCTTATAATTTCCTGCAAGGATGCTCTCCTCAGATGCCTCTGCGCCGTCAAGAACTACAGCCTGTACAGTTGCATCGACCTTATCAAGTGAGATGTATCCGATAGAACCCGGAGTAGAAGCTACCTTTGCAAGTACGCCGCCTGTTGAATCAAGCTCCTGAGCATATGCACAGGCATCTGCAACATCGAGAAGCTCCTCGAATGCGCTTCTTGTACCCGAACCGTTCTCACGTCCGATAACTACGATAGCTCCGTCGTTTCCGCCTACCTCGCTCCAGTTTGTGATCTCACCCTTGTAGATAGAAGCAAGCTGCTCTGAAGTAAGCTCTGTAGCTGTCTGATCCTTGTCAACGATAACTGCGATTCCGTCTACGGCAACGATATTCTCTACTGCGCCCTTGTCAGTCTCGCCTGACTTAAGGTTACGTGATGAGTTTCCGATGTCAATGCTGCCTGCGGTAAGTGCTTCGATTCCTGCGCCTGATCCTGTGTACTCAACAGTAACAGTGATGTCAGGATATACTTCCATGAAGCTCTCGCTGAGTGCATCGCAAAGCTTCTGCATAGAAGTTGAACCTGCAAGTGAGATAGTTCCCTTTAAATCAGCTGTTGTTGCTGCAGGTGCTGCTGTTGTTGCCGCCTCTGTTGCTGCAGGTGCTGCTGTTGTTGTTGCAGCTGTAGTAGCCGGTGCGGATGATGATCCTCCGCATGCTCCAAGTGAAGCTGCAAGTGCTGCTGTCATGGCAACAGCCACAATTTTCTTCATAACGTTCTTTTTCATTTCAGACCTCCTGTGATCTATATCCATAGCATTTGTTTTTTGTTGTTCGGATTACAGGAGGCATTTTATCCATGAAATGTAAAGCTCAAAACCACAGTGCTGTAAAATCCATGTAAGACCTTTGTGCGCCATACTCCCGGATGTAAAACGCAGGTAAACTCCCAATGGCGTCAG
>JAUNNP010000075.1 GCA_030531385.1 Eubacteriales bacterium | reverse complement strand
TCCCATAAAATAAAGGTTTTAGTAACAAAACAGGGGTGTCAGCTTTGACACTACCATTAAAAGCCGGAAGGATACTTTATGAAGACTGCCGCGATTATCTGCGAATTCAATCCGTTTCATAATGGTCATGCATATATATGCGATGTTCTGCGCCGCGATCACGGCGCGGATCATATTATCGCGATCATGAGCGGAAATTATGTGCAGCGCGGCGAGCCCGCCATCTTTGATAAGTATACCCGTGCACGCATGGCACTCACCGGCGGCGGTCACGGTTGCAGCAGCGTCCGGGTTTTTGGAGCTTCGGCGGCAAATGAAGTCGGCGGCGGGTACGCCGATCTTGTGCTGGAGATCCCGGTCGAATATGCCACGGCTTCGGCACATGAATTCGCGGCGGCAGGCGTGCGCATCGCGCTTGCGACGGGTGTCGTGAACATGCTCTGCTTCGGTGTCGAGGGCGGCGTAAGCCTCGATGGGCTTAAGACATATGCGGCACGACTCAATGAGATAGAATCAGATCCTGACAATGATAAGCTTAAGTCACTGCTCAAATCCGGCAAAACTTATCCGGAGGCAGTTTCAGAGCTTATCAGCGCTCCGCCCTCATATTCCTCTCCCAACAACATCCTTGCCGTCGAGTACCTGCGGGCGCTTATGAAATATGATACAGAGCACCGCATTGAGGCGGTCGGCATTTGCAGAAAAGGTGATGGCTATGGCGAGACTGTCGCGCGCGATGAGCACTTCTGCTCTGCCGCTGCGCTGAGAAATATCATTGCCGGCGGTCATTCTGCAGATCAGACTTGCAGCAAGTGCAAAAATTCGGTGAGGATCGACAAAGAAACAGCGAAAGCCGGCATCGGCAGAAAAATAGAAAACTATGTGAAGGCGGAGCTGCTGGAACTTTATTCAGCCTCTGTGCCTGTGGTGCCCGATGATCTCAGCGGCCTTCTTAATAAGTCGCTGCTCGAAGCAAAGTATCGCGGTCTCGACCTGACAGAATTCACGGATGTTTCGAGGGAGATCGCAGACCGTCTCATAAAGCGCGCCGACATTCCGATGAGCTTTACTGAGCGTGTGGCTGATACAAAAACGCGCCAATACACCTACACGAGGGTGCAGCGCGCGCTGCTGCATATCTGCATTGGAATCAGAAAGAATATGGATCCTGACCCAGTTCAGACAAACGATCTATACCTCCGCATCCTCGGTTTCCGCAGAGACTCAGGAGAGCTGATGAAGGCGCTGAAGTTCTGTGCCGAAGTGCCCATAATATCAAAAACAGCCGACCACAAGGATCTCCTTAAAGATGAGATCTATTATGATCAGCTGTATTATTCTTTAACTCATGGCCCGAGCGAGTACGAGCGATCCCCGGTCATCATCTAATACTCCGGCTACGCGTCCCGGAGGGCCTCAAGCTTCAGAAGTTAGGCGGGCCTTTGTCTGTGAGACGAGACCGGAGGCATCCTTTGCAGTGAGCGTAGTCTGCTCTCCGCCGCCATAGTAGAGGGCATCGAAATCCGCAGCGAGCTGCCTTAGGCTGCAGGTCAGGGCCGCACTCTCCGAGCTCTTCGTCCCCATAGCAACGCTGCCTTTTTCTTCTATCACATCGGCGAGACGCCGCGCGAAGCTTCCGTAGCTCTCGCCTGCCCGCTTTTCATAGGGTGTGTGGCGAAGCGCTCTCTCGAGTGTGATCATCACGCCCGGCACAGTATTGCGGATCTGCCTGTATCTGATCTCACGATGCACCTTCCCGCCAAGTCTCGAAAAAGCAGCACGCAGCATATCCCAAATCCCCGGCTTTCCGTCAGAGATTTTGGACCTGCGCCCCTCTTTGGCCTCGATCTTCACCATTTTCATCCCGCGAAGCTTAAACAAAATCACGATCACAGCCGCCGCGAGCAGCACGACAGCCGCCGCACCCGCAGCTTCCATGATCTTATCGCTGTACTCGACCGCTTCCATATTCCCCATAGGGATACCCGCTACAGGCTCCCTCGGGTCGACATAATCCATATTATCCGCCGGGATAAGCGACATAAGAAAATCAAGAAGCCTAAGCACAGCAGCTCCCGCCATTTTCACAAGCGAAACCACGCCGCCTATGATGCGCTCTATGATATTGCCTGTCGCGTCCGAGAAAAACGCCATGAAAACCGCAGCCCCGGCAGTGATCACCGCGATAATGCCGGCCACAACTGAGAGTCCCTTAAAGCCGGACCCGCGTGAGACATTTGCCGCGCCCTCAAGCCGTCCCGCAATAAGGCCTGCAAATGCTGAAGCAAGTGCGGCAAAGAGCCAGCCAACAGCATTTCCCGTATACGAGAAGGCATGTGCATATACGGAGGCCAGCATAAAGCCCGCAGCGCCCATCTCGAAGAAGCGAATGCTGCTGTCGATTGTGACCGGCTCAAAAAGCCGGTTTGCGATGCGGATATGTGCAAAGAGCACGGCTGTGACCAGAAACATGTGCGCCCAGACACCGGATACCGGCATGAAGAGCCT
This sequence comes from Eubacteriales bacterium, assembly GCA_030531385.1. Lineage (GTDB taxonomy): Bacteria > Bacillota > Clostridia > Lachnospirales > Lachnospiraceae > Avilachnospira. The sequence continues at coordinate 7,850 of JAUNNP010000075.1, read as the reverse complement.
GTACAGCACGATAAACTCAGGAATGCCCAGCACGATATTAAGAGCTGCGACCTGATTCAGCGTGCGCGTCCTGCGCATAAACAGGGCATTCGCAGCATAGATCACGGCAGCAAAAATAAGCCAGGCCACAACAGTCCTGCCGCTTACAGTCACATGATTTGCAAAGTGCTCACGGAGCCTCAAAAAGGAGTCGAGGAACACGACGTCGCAAACAAAAGCCGTATAAGATTTTAAGCTGCTTTTATTTTTCATATGATGATACAAGGGTCAAAAGGTCTGAATCAGACGCCTGCGTTCGGATTTATTACCGTCGGAGCAGACTTTTAAGCGGCACGATCTGTCCGTTATAGCGGCCTGTCTCCTCGGATGTCAGGTCGTCCATAGTCATAACGACGAGTGAGGAATTATTAAGTCTGTTTATGATCGGATTGTCCGCAGTGCTCACGCTCTTTGTAAGGAAATAGACCTTTCCCGCCGACTCGCACGCGCCGTAAACAGCACCCGCATCATAGACGGAAAGCGGCCTGAAGCTGCTTATGCTGTTACTGTCCGTGATAACGACCTTGCCTGAGCCCGTATCCGCCGGTGTCTCATCTGAATCCATCCCTCTCACATACAGAATGCGCTCGTAAGCCGAGAGCGCCACCAGCATCTCTGAAACAGGCGTATCATTAAGGTAAGTTACAGAGCGGCTCCGCATTGAATCCGGGAGGCTCAGCGAGAGCCCAAGTCCTGCCTGATCCAGTCTTATGATGATCGAGGCCAGGATGCTGAGCATCAGTTCAAAGCCCTCGTCATCAGGCCTCACCGCGCTGTCCCATACACCGCCGGACAAGTCGGCCCCTGCCTCGGCCGCCCCGGCTTCAGCAGCACCTGCATGCCGGATCCCGTTAAAGCTCTCTCCGTCAACGATAAACAGCGACGACTGCGGCAGTATCATGTCGGGGAGGTTCACGGTCAGCGGAAGCCCGCGTGCCGCCATGCGCCAGTTTATGCGCTTCCACGAATCCGTCGGCTGATAATCTCTCGAACCGCGGATCAGGGTCTGGTCCTCCATGTAGCCCTTGCTGCGGCCGGTGCTCATCCACTGCGAGCGGAGGAACATATCAGCTTTGATATTTACCCTCCTCGGATAGACAGCGAACACTCTTTCCGCCTCGGCTACGGTCATGCCGGCCTGGGCAAGGCCAAAACCGTCTCCCGAGTAAAGCCTCAGCTTATCAAGGGTGTAAATGCCTCTGCGCACAGCCTTCATTTCCACGTCTATATTTATCTTCTGCCAGGGCATGATAAATGCAAAGCGCTCCCTCAGCATCGGGCAGCGCGGCAGCTCATCGTCTGCCTTTGTAAGTCCGTCCGGCTTATAAACATCCATCTCATCGACCGGCATCACGGCGCAGTTATACTCAAGAGGTATCACCGCATCGAGCCAGACAAGTGGAAGGTTCTTGCGGTTTTCGGCAGTCATGCTGATGGTAAATGTCTCGTCCGGGAACATTCTGGTCTTGCTGCTCTCCGCCCGGAAGCTGACACATTTAAGGGAAACAAGCGCCCAGCGCCATGAGATCAGGGAGATCGCAGCGAGGATAAAGGCGAAAGCCGCAAGCTGCTTCATGTCGAAAATTATGAAAATTATGCCAAGCACAAATACCGCACCGATAGAGACCGGTCCGGTAAAGAAGCTTGAACGCATATTGATGATTTTAGGGTTGTTGTTGTCCACTTATAAATATGCTCACGAGAGCAGTTCTGCCTCGGTAGGCGGCGGAGTAACGCCGGCGATGACTGTATCAAGCACGTCCTCTACCGTGTGTCCGGCAAAGCCTGCCTCTGAAGAAAGTACGAGCCTGTGCTCTAATACCGGATGTGCAAGCTCCAGCACGTCATCGGGTATCGCATAGTCGCGCCCATTCATGGCAGCCCATACCTTAACGGCCTTGTATAAAGCGCGTGAGCCCCTGGGGCTTGCTCCCATCCTGAGTTCCTTATTATTTCTGGTCGCGTCAACTATTCTTACGATGTAGCCGGCAACCGCCTCCGATACCCTGACCTTGGAGATCTCCTTTATGAGGGTGGTAAGCTCGTCAGCATTGGTAGCGACATTGACATTTTCAAACGGGATGCGGTCACCGAGCACGCCGAGCATACGCAGTTCCTCATCCTGTGAGGGATAGCCAAGCGAAAGCTTTATAAGAAAACGGTCCATCTGTGCGGCCGGGAGCGGGAAGGTGCTCTCCGACTCTACCGGGTTCTGCGTGGCAAGCACAAGGAAGGGCTCAGGCAGCTTTATGGATTCTCCGTCTATGGTGACCTGTCTTTCCTCCATGGCCTCGAGCAATGCTGACTGTGTTCTCGGTATGGCCCTGTTTATCTCATCCGCAAGAAGTATATTGGTCATTACCGGGCCGTTTACAAGCTCAAACTCTCCGCTCTTCTGATTGAAGATGCGCATGCCGGAAATATCCGATGGCATGAGATCCGGAACGAACTGTATACGCCTGAAGTCACAGCCAAGCGCTGTCGAAAGAGCTTTTATAAGTGTAGTCTTTCCAACTCCCGGTAAGTCTTCGAGCAGAACATGTCCGCCGGCAAAAACCGACATAATGATAAGTCTGATTTTGTCAGTTTTTCCTACTATGATCTTTTCCGTTTCATTTAAAAGGCGGTCTGATAATTCCTTAACTCTTGTAACTGTCATATCTATACTCCTTAAGACTTTTGACGCTGTAAGTATTTTATCATTTTAATCGATAGTTATGAAGTAAAAATGAATAAAAGTTCGCTTCATTCGTTTAATTCTTTGTGACTTTTATATATTTTTTTATTTGTTTTTATGGGCGGATTGACATTTTTCCCATAAGGAATATAATGTTGTCAGGTGTCAAGACACCTGACAAGTAAGAATTCCCGGGAGGTGAATACTATGGAAAAAATCAAGGCATTTCTCGTTAGAAAAAATATCGTATTATCAGCCAGGCGTTATGGTATCGACGCACTCGGCGCTATGGCCCAGGGCCTTTTCTGCACCCTGCTTATCGGGACCATACTTAACTCTGTCGGCACACAGTTTCATATAGCCGCGCTGACCCGTACCGTAGCTACAATAAACGGCGCCGATATGACTATTGGCAGTCTCGCTTCCGCCATGGTCGGTCCCGCAATGGCCGCAGCCATCGGCTATGCCCTCGCGGCTCCACAGCTCGTACTGTTTTCGCTGATCCCCGTTGGTTATGCTACAAATGTACTCGGCGGCGCAGGCGGACCGCTGGCGGTCCTTGTGGTAGCCATAATAGCTTCCGAATTCGGAAAGGCTGTGTCAAAGGAAACAAAAATAGACATTCTTGTAACTCCTATCGTAACTATACTTATAGGCATAGGAGTGGCATCGATAATCGCAAAGCCTATCGGTAATGCCGCATCTGCCTTTGGCCGGTTCATAATGTGGGCAACCGAGCTTCAGCCCTTCCTTATGGGTATTCTTGTATCAGTGGCTGTAGGCGTTGCTCTTACTCTTCCCATCTCCTCTGCAGCTATCTGTGCGGCCTTAAGCCTCACGGGTCTGGCAGGAGGAGCGGCCGTTGCGGGCTGCTGTGCGCAGATGGTCGGTTTTGCGGTAATGTCCTTTAAGGAAAATGGTGTTGGCGGCCTTGTAAGCCAGGGCATCGGCACCTCTATGCTTCAGATGCCCAATATCGTACGCAATCCCAAGATCTGGATCGCTCCTACTCTTGCTTCAGCCATCACAGGTCCTATCGCTACCTGCGTGTTCCGCCTTCAGATGAATGGCGCTGCTGTATCGAGCGGTATGGGCACCTGCGGCCTTGTGGGTCAGATCGGTGTTTATACAGGCTGGGTAAATGATATCGCCGCCGGCACCAAGGCAGCCATTACAGGCTTTGATATCGCGGGGCTCATCCTCATCAGCTTTATCCTTCCTGCGGTTCTTTCTTATGTTTTCTGCGAGATCGAGAGGAAGCTGGGCTGGATCGGGGAGGATGATCTTAAGCTTAAGTAAGTTTGTGCCCTAAGGGACCGGAGACAGATATGGATTCAAATAAGAGGCGAGAAAATATAATAAAAATTCTGCGCAGTGCTGCGGCGCCGGTGAGTGCCGGAAAGCTTGCGGCGCAGTTTGATGTGAGCAGACAGATAATTGTCGGGGATATCGCTCTCATCCGCGCATCCGGCATTGACATAAACGCAACCCCAAAGGGCTATGTGATGCCGGGGTCAGCATTGCCCGCAAAAAAGCAGTCCCGCATCGTCTGTATACATGACAACAGCCGTACCGAGGATGAGCTTAATATCATCGTCGATAACGGCTGCCGTATTCTTGATGTAATTGTTGAGCACCCCATATATGGGCAGCTTACGGGCATTCTCGATATCGGAAGCCGCTATGATGTGCAAAACTTCCTGAGGCTCTCCCGCGAGTCCGAGGCCCACTCCCTGAATGAGCTTACCGACGGCATTCACATCCATACTATTGAGTATACGGATGATGAAGCCTTTGAGCGCACCGTCAAAGAGCTCGATGCCGCAGGTTTTCTTTATAAATAAAAGTCAGAAGCATCCCATTCTCACATTGCTGTGATTTGGGATGCTTCTAATTTTGCCGAAAATCAGATCAGGTGAAGTCCTTATACATCGAGCTCAGGCGGTCGAACTCCTGAGTGATCATACCGTCACGGTAAGCTACAAGGAGCTCCTTTAAGTCCTTTATCTTCTTGCACATCTCTGCGCCCTCATCGGTTTCCTTCTTAAGGAGACGAAGCCCGCTGTCCTTAGCTACGGTAGTTGAGTGAATATCAAACTCTTCCGCCACAGCGACCTCCTTGCTTACGAAAGGCTCATGTGCAGCAAGCTGGAAGCCCTGTGAATTATAGATAAGGCTGTATCCCGCAATACCCGTTGTCTTCTGGTATGCCTTTGCAAAACCGCCGTCGATAACGAAAGCACGGCCCTTTGCATGTACCGGGTTTGAGCCTGCCTTAACAGGCATGTGACCGTTTATGATATGGCCTGTCTTCTTGTCAAGTCCAAACTCCTCAAGGATCTCCTCGATAACCTTTACCTCATCCATCAGCTCATAGTATGGATTCTTCTCTTCGATCCAGGTACTCTGATCCTCAATAAATATCCTCTCAAAGGTAGTCATCTTCTTCTTTCCGAAAAGCGGTGACTTATAGCCGCACCACAGATACCAGAAGAAATCAATATCACGGTTATTTTCCACAGCGCCGTGTCTCGAAGCAACATAGCCTCTTCTTACGACCTGCTCTGCGTAATCGAACCACTCCTTGCCCTTCTTCGGACCCTCCGCTGTCATGATAGGCATGAATGTGCCGTTATTATTAAGCGGCATACAGCCATGGAACAGAAGGTTTCCGTTGTGCTTCTTATACAGAGTTCCCTTTGAGAACAGGAAGGCAATGTGATTCTGGAGGTTCTTACTCTCCATAAACGCCTCGCGGAGCCTGTACATAACAGCCTCTTCCTCAGGATTAAGTCTGTATGGGTCGGCAGGATCGATAGTAGGGAAGTTCTTGTCATTAAGCTCGTACTCAACATTGTCGATCCTGACTGTGCCCTTCTTGTAGTCAATATTATGCAAATGTCTCATGCTGTCCATTTCATAGTGCGGATGAGCCTCGATAAGCTGGCCCTCAAGCTTGAACTGGATAATGATGATAGCCTTACAGATCTTTGCAAGAGCCTCATAGTCAGATGAGCTCATCGCGTCCTCTCTCGATACGAAAGGCTTAAAACGCTCGCACGGATCATTAGCGTAAACATTCATAGCAAAGGTAAGAAGCGGACGGAGGCTGATGCCGTAACCAACCTCAAGAGTGTGGAGGTTGTCATATCTGGTGCAGAGACGGATGACATTGGCAATGCAGGCCATGTTTCCGCAGGCAGCGCCCATCCAGTTGATATCGTGGTTGCCCCACTGAATATCAACGCTGTGGTAGTGAATAAGAGTGTCAAGTACCTTGTCGGCACCCGGACCTCTGTCGAAAATGTCACCGATCACATGGAGCTCGTAAACCGTAACACGCGCGATAAGATCGCACATCTTGATAATGAAATCGTCGGCAACGCCAAGCTCAACTATGGTCTTGATGATGTCGTCCTTATACTCGCCCTTGGCATGAGCAACAGTATCTCCGTAAAGCAGCTCCTCAATAACATATTCATATTCCTTCGGAATCTGCTTTCTGACATAGGTACGGGTATACTTGACAGTCACAACGCTGAGGAGCGTTACAAGGCGGTGAAGCGTCTTAATGTAAAAATTGTACATATTCGGCTCGCGCTTCTTTATAAGCTCGAGCTTCTCCTCCGGATAATAAACAAGAGTGGCGAGCGTGCTTCTCTCCTCCGGGCTGACGTAGCCTCCGAAGGTCTCATCGATCTTGTTTTTAACAACGCCTGATGCATTTCTGAGGATGTGAGTGAGTGACGCATACTCACCATGTATATCACTTACGAAATGCTCTGTGAGCTTGGGCATGTTGATGATAGCCTCAAGCCTTATGATCTCGGTTGATGCCTCCTGAATATTTCTGTAGGTCTTGCTGAGGAGCTCAAGATATTCAAACTGCTTCGGATCGATCGTTCTCTTCTTTTCCATTTTACGCCTCTGTATGCTTAGTATTTTTCTGCAAATGCACACTATATGTACATTTCAATTAACTATAGCACTATTCGGACTTCTTTTTCAATAAAAATCGTGAAATATGTCTAAATTTCTCTTATTTTTTATATATTTTTTGTAGCTTTTGTTGTACAGATCAATATAAATTTCCGATGTCAGAAAGATATTTTCGCATCTCATCCGCGACACCCTTCGGCGAAAGAATGCGCATATCAGTGCCAAAGCTCAGGACCCAGCCAAAGAACTGCGGACTTACGACCACATTTACCGTGCAGGTAAATTTATCTTTCTTCGGCACGATCATCGTCTCCTTGCCAAAGCGATCAATGATAACTCCGGCAAGCTTATTGTCGACCTCAAGCTTCACGGCCTTGGTCTCGCCTCCGAACATGCCAAAGAGTGACTTGGAGTAAGCATTTATATCAAATGCTGACGCCGCCGAGACATTTTTAAAGGCTTCACCATCGCGAGGGATATCTGTAAGTTCAAGATGGAGCATCTTGTCGACGCGGTAATGGCGGTCAGTCCCGGACTTGTGGTCTAATGCAACGAGATAATAATACTCGTCATCCCAGATAAGATACTTTGGGCTCACCCGGTAGCGTTCTCCGTTATGCCTTAATTCCATCTCCTTTTTCACATTCCAGTTAAAATACTGAAAGCTGATCTGCACGTTGGAGCTTATCGCCGCGTGAAGGATATCGACATTGTAATAAATGCTTTCGTTCATGGTCTTGATGCGGCCGGATATAAGCACCTGCCTCTGCAGCTGTCTGGCCTCATGACGGCTTACAAGTCCCTCGAGCTTTTTTATAAGCTCATCGGATTTTTTCTCGGTAATGAACTTTGCAGCCTGCACAGAGTCAACAAGAAGCTTAAGCTCAGCCAGTTCAAAATCCCTTGATGCGAGCCTGTACCTGACTGTCCTTTCAGCTTTCTCGGAAAGAATATCGAGATCCAGCCCGGTCCTCAGTTCTTCAAAATCCAGGTACAGGGTTTTGCGGTCGGCATTCACCCCATAGCTGTCCAGCTTTTGAACGATCTCCTGCATGGTAAGGCCGTGCTCGGCATCCGTTTCCTCCATAAGTATCTTTATGAGGAAAACCATTTTAAGTTTTTGGTTATTGCCTTTCGCCATTTAAACTGTTTCCTTACTCAGATCAGCTGTTTCCGCCCTCAGGCTCAGCTGTTT
>JAUNNP010000200.1 GCA_030531385.1 Eubacteriales bacterium | reverse complement strand
CGCTGCTCTCCGGCGCCTATATATGTGGTCGGCTCCACGAGCCACAAAATCACATCCGCGTCGGCAAAGGTCCTTTCCGCCACCGTATCCATATATTCGCCAAGCTTGTTTTTAGCCTTATGAATACCCGGCGTGTCCATAAAAATGATTTGTCCGCGCTCATCCGTATAGACCGTCTCGATCTTATCCCTTGTTGTCTGCGGTCTGTCAGATGTTATTGCTATCTTCTGACCTATCAGCCGGTTCATAAGGGTGGATTTTCCGACGTTTGGCCTTCCGACCAGCGCTGCATATCCTGATTTCATTTTAACTCCGTTTTTTTTAATAACAGACTTTTGACAGGTCCTGCCCCTTAAGCCATACCTTAATACAGGTCCCTTATCGATTTGAAAATGCTGCCTTCTTTTTCGATCTGTGTTTCATTTCCTATGGTGCATAAAGCTTTGCAGTTAAGAAGCGCACGTATGTATTCTGCCATTCCTCTTAAAGTTTCGGATGTGCAGCTTAATACCTCATCACGTTCCTTCTGAAGCTCAGCATTGTCAGTTCTGAAGAAGCAGTCTGCCACCGACTGGGCAGCCTTGTCTGCTGATGTCATCGGTCTGTCCATAGCTGAGATGGCACCGATGATAAACTTGTTTACAGTCTTTTCATCTCCCTGCCAGTTGTCAAGATATTCAGGAAGTTCCTCAAATATCCTGTTTGTCTTTGATATCTCGGGATCCCTGTAGGATACAAGGTAGGCCCTGCCCGTCCTGCCAAAGGCCGACATGCATCCATATGCGCCGCCAAGTACCCTTAAATTTATCCAGAGATAATCATAATTAAGCATTACGCGAAGGACTCTCAAAGCTCCCGTGTATTCAAGCCCCGCCTCTAAAAAGTTTCCGCAGCGCGCAACGTAGTTGACCTGTGAGCTGGACTTAAGTCCCTCGTTTATCTGACTTACAGGCGCGAGCATCCTTCCGGCAGTCATTCTGCCCGGGACTTCAGCATTGCCCTCTGCCTTATTTTTCTCCCTGCGAACTGCAGCCGCCTTTTTAAGGCCTTCCTCAAAAGCAGGGATGCAGCTGCCCAGGCTTTTATCTGCGGCATTACTTCCGTAAAGCGCGTACTTTATGCTGTCATTTGCGAAAATAAGGTCATGCACTGCAGCAAGGCTCTTTATAAAACGCTTCATGTGTACAGGCTCCTTTGTGAGTCTGCATGCGGCATTTATAAAGTCATAGTAGGCAATACCTCTTGTAAGATCCGAAAATCTTGCTGAGGAGCTGATATATGAGGATGCCCTCAGGGCGGCAGCTGTGTGTGATGCCGTATCGAGCTTTGACTGCAGGTGGCTTCTGATCTCGTAAAGCAGCTCAGTAAGCCTTTCCGCGTCATTTAATATGGTATCGTTTATTATCTCTGAGGCAAGTCTTAAACCATCCGGGAGCTTACTGTCTAGCGTACGCAGATCGACTGCAAAGTACTGAACGAAATCATACTTTGTTTTATCTTCGTTTCTGACAGCCGGCTGCTCAAAAGAGAATGAAAGTCCGCCGGTATTAAGCAGGACCTCATCATATAGATCACTGTAGCTTAAGTTCCCGGTGTCCATCTCTCCAAATATGTCTGAAAGCAGGGCCGCGAACTGTATCTCATCCTCCGAAAGTCCCTCCGCCTTAAACATTATCTTTGTATATGCAATGCCTCGTGTATTGGCCTTCGTGAATATCCTGTTGTCCTTTTCCTCATAGCTTACCTTTTCGGCATTTTTGTCAATATCGCTTACCTTGAGTACCGGAAGCATCTCGAGGATCTTCGGCTCATCCGGCTCTGCCTGATAAGCCTTAAGTGTCATGGTCTCTAGCGCGATCTGTTCCTTTTCCTCTTCGCTGAGACTGTCCTTATATTCTTTAAGCCGCACGGCAAGCTCATCATTCTCTTTCTCGGTAAGTCCCTTGCACGGATAGATG
>JAUNNP010000074.1 GCA_030531385.1 Eubacteriales bacterium | reverse complement strand
AAACAACCATTTTTTATACAACTTATTTGTAAAACAACAGCGATCTCATACTTCTCGTTGTTGCTGCCTGTGACGGTCGAGACAGCATCCTGGTCCTTTGCGGCAAATGCTGACGTGCTGCTTAGCTGTACCTTGTAGTCAGGATCCGCAGATTCGACTCTCGGATCAGATAAAAGCGTCGTAAGCAGATAATTTACAGACTTATTCCTTTTATATACAGATACGATCTTCTGATGTGTATCATCATCCTCGAATAAAACTTCTCCATCGGAAATAAGAGATTCAGCCTCTTTGATCTTGCCGATGCGCTCTGTGTCCTCTTCATCGACACCCATTGCTTCGATGAGAGCGTCGCCGCTGAGCCCGAGCTCGTTTACTACGGCAAGAGCCGAATTGCTCTCAAATGAGGCGCCCTTAATAAGAGCTGCCACCTCTGCTTCTATCTCTTCATCTGTTCGGAAGGTAAGAAGCTCTGAGAGACCTGCGATGCCCTTTGAGACCACAACTGTCATACCGGCATCGGCCATGTTTGTGGAAGTTGCGACCGAAGCTGTGCTTAAATGTGCCAGGTTGGTAGCTGTTGCTACCCCGGCAGATGATGAAAGGCTTCCGTCCACGGCATTTGCAGCCTGACCTGCGCCCTTTGCGAGGTTTGATGGAGTGGCCTTTGATGCTGCCGTGCCCATTGATGGCGCCGCTGTCACAGCTGCTTCCAATGCATCAGCATAAGAATATAATGCGCCGCCTGCCGGAAGACTGCTTACAGCGGGTGTCAGCGCCAAAATCGCGGCTAAAGCTAATGAAATTATCCTGTTTTTATGTATTTTCACGGTGAAGTCTCCTTGTTATAGACATAGCTAAATTTATTTTAGCATCTATTGAAGTGAATGGCAATCAACGCACAAAAATCTCTACCATGCCGGTCCCGCCTGTGGTAACATATATCTCATGGATTTTACTTCTTTTAAAACTAAATACCTGCCGCGGCGCTCTGAGCTCTTAAAGACACTGCTCCTTATCCTCGTATTCATGGTGCCGGCATATCTGTTCATGGATCATCGCGATCAGATCTGCCTACGGTATTTCAGCATAAGGACCTTTATCCTGCTTTTGGTGCTTTTTGCGCTCTCGGCGGCTCTTCACATAAATAAAAAAAGGCAGCTTAACCTTACCGGCACTGCCTACATCCGTTCGCTTATTTTTGGTTCGGGCAATGCTGATGCCGCCGCTTCCTCACGCATCGGCAACCACGGCGCCGGTTCCTCAAGCATCGCATTTCACAGCGCCGCTTCCCCACGCATCGCCTATCTTGACTGGCTTCGTGCATTTGTAACTGTCATGGTCGTACTTACGCACTGCATTTCGTCCGGACTCATAAAAATGGAGCTTTCTGCGACACGCAGCCTTCTCGATGTGCTCGCGCATCTTTTTCACTGCTGCAACCTGCTCTTTATCATGCTAAGCGGTGCCCTCATACTTAGACCCGCAAGGAAAGAGCTGACGCCGTTAGCATTTTACGCAAAAAGATTCCTGCGGGTGCTGATCCCTGCAGTGGTATACTTTGTTTTCTACGACTACTATATAAAGGGCCTTGCGACGCTTCGGCCATCGAACTGGATGTATCTGCTGCGAGGTTTCCTTGCAAACGATACCGGGCAGACGCCGCATTTCTGGCTGATTCACATCGTGCTGATGATGTACATTTCCGCGCCGGTATTTAAGCTTGCCATCAAAAATATTTCTGAGCGCATGCTGGACGAGCTTGTGCTCGTGATACTCGTGCTGCACACTGTCTTTACCTATGTTCCGGTGCTGATCGGGACCGCGTTTTCTGTGACGACCTTTCTTGCCTCCTGGGAATCCGTGTTCCTGCTCGGATATTACTGCACGACAGATTCGGCCTTGAAACGCTATAAGCTCTTTATGGCAGGCGGCGCGCTGAGTGCGGTATTTATTGTATTTGCGGTTTGCTTCCTGCAGGATCCGGACCTCCTTGTTTATAACAATGCTACCCCGATGGTGCTTTTATCCTGCGCGGTATTTTTATGGTTCAGGCGGCATGGGGACAGTTTGTTCTCACGCATGCCTGCTATCGTGGCTCTTATCAGTCACAGCAGCTTTTCGATCCTGCTCATTCACTGGCTTGTTATGTTCAGGCTCGTAGAGATGGAGCTTGGGATAAGTGCCTTGTCGTTTGGCATTATAGGGGGCATCCCGGTGTCAGTTGGTCTTACGCTGATATTGTCGATGTGCTTTGCGGTTTATATAGACAACACGATAGTGTTTATATTAAACTTTATCGCGGGCTTTCGCGGAAATAAGAAATAATAAGTGATTCAGGTAACCGGGTATAGATAATTCAGGTAATGAAGAGCGGAATAACAAATAGATAATTCAGGAAATTAAAATATGATAGGTTTGGGTACAATTGTAAATGTTACAGCTATTGTCGGCGGCGGTGTCGCCGGCATGCTTTTTGGAAAGCTGCTTAGTGAGAGATATCAGGAAACAATTTTTAGAGCGGTAGCATTTGCCAATATAATCATGGCGCTCGGCGGCACCATGGCGCAGATGCTGGTGGTTAATGTTTCTACTGAGAATGCCGGGCCCGCCGCGTCAAGTGCCATCGGCAGTGCTGTCGTCTCGGGAAGTCTGATAACTGCGTCCCTGGACACGCAGGGCATCATGATGATGATCATCTCACTTGCCCTTGGTGCGCTCGTAGGTGAGTTTATAAATCTTGACTCACGTTTTGAGACGTTTGGCGCCTGGCTTAAGGAAAAATCAGGAAACCAGGGGGATACGGCATTTATAGATGCTTTTGTTACCGCATCCATCACTGTATGTGTAGGCGCCATGGCGATCATCGGTTCTATCCAGGACGGCATAAACGGCGATCCAAACACTCTTTTTGCAAAGTCTGTGCTGGATCTTATAATAATCATGATCCTGACTGCGTCACTTGGAAAAGGATGTATCTTCTCTGCTATTCCTGTCGGAATTTGGCAGGGCGCAGTGACACTGCTTGCAGGCTTTATCGCTCCCATCATGACTCCGGCCGCGCTCAGTAATATTTCTTATGTTGGCAACGTACTTATTATGTGTGTCGGAATAAACCTTATCTGGCCTAAGACTATCCGCGTCGCAAACGTGCTGCCGGCGCTGGTGTTCGCAGTGGGATTTGCGTTTTTGTAAAAATGTCTTGATATATCATAAAGGGCTGTGTATCACCGAATAGACTCGGCAGAACACAGCCCTTTATAAAATCAGATACTTTTGTTTTTATTTAAAAATCAATAAGCCCAACTTGTAAATGCAGGTACATAAGTAACAAGCATAAGTACCGCAAACATAATACAAATAAACGGCAATAGGGCTTTGCTTATATCCTTAATGGGAACACCCGAAACATTGGAGCCTACATACATAGCAGTTCCAACAGGCGGTGTCAGAAGTCCGATAGTGAGGTTGATAACCATTACAAGACCGAACTGTACAAGGCTAACGCCAAGTGACTGTGCAACCGGGCAAAGGATAGGTGCAAGAAGCATGATTGCAGGGCCGCTGTCAATGAACATACCGGTGATAAGAAGCAGTATATTGATAAGGAAAAGAAGTACATACTTGCTGTCTGTAAGACCAATAAGCCACGTAGTGATTTTTGCGGGAATCTGCTCGCTTGTAAGAAGCCAGCTGAAAAGTGTGGTAGCACAAATAATAGTACCAATGGTAGCCGTGCTCTCAGCAGCCTCAAGCAGGATAGCCGGAAGATCCTTGATTTTGATCTCCTTATATATAAACATACCTACGAGAAGACCATAAACAGAGATAACAGCTCCACCCTCTGTTGCAGTGAAGATACCGCCTCTGATACCGACTATAATGATAATAGGCATCATAAGAGCCCAGATAGCATCCTTGAATCTCTTCCAGGTCTCACCTTTTGCTACTCTCTCACCACTTGGATAGTTTTTAACTTTTGCAATGATATAGCAATAAATAAGGAAACCGATACCTATAGCGATACCCGGTGCATAAGCTGCCATGAAAAGATCACCGATGGAAACATTTGCAGTGCAGGCATAAATAATAATGGCGATCGACGGCGGTATAATAAGACCGATAGAACCGCAGCATGCGCAAAGCGCACCGGAGAAAGGTCTGTCATAATTGCGCTTGCTCATCTCAGGAACCATGATGGCACCAATAGCGGCTGCATCGGCAACGCCTGAGCCTGAAATACCACCCATTATGATACCTGTAATGGCAACTACCATTCCAAGACCACCCTTAATGTGACCAACAAAGCAAAGGGCAAAGTCAATGATTCTCTTTGTAATTCCGCCATGGCTCATAAGTGCTCCCGCAAGCATGAAAAGCGGGATAGCCATAAGCGGGAATGAGTCAACTGCAGTGAAGAATCTCTGAGCCATAACGCTAAGCGGATACTCTCCGTAATTGCAGCCGGCAAGGCAGGCAATACCAAGTGAAAAGCCTACCGGAAGTCCGAAGAAAAGGAATATTGCGAATACTCCGAAAAGTAAAATACCTATCATGATTCTGCATCTCCTTTCATCGCTTTAACTTCATCAACGATCTTCATAACAAGGAAAAATAAAGCAAGAGCTCCGCAGATGGGAATGATTACATACATATAGTTCATTGGAATTCGCATGGTTGGACTCTTCTGTCTCTTACCTACATTGTAAAGCATTACACCACCATAGGTAAGTGCGCCAAAAAACACCATACTGATAACATATGTAGCTATCTTCCAAATCCTCAGGGCTTTTCCCTTAAGTGCATGAGCAATAAGATCGAGGGCTACGTGCTTATCATTTGCGATACATCTTGACATACCAATGAAGGTTATCCAAACAAAGATGTACCTGCCAAGTTCTTCAGAAAATGGAATTGAAGAGCGAAGCACATATCTTGAAACAACGGCTGCGAAAATATCGACCATCATAGCAAAGATAAGCAGCGCCATGAACCATCCCATCACCTTCAGAATAGCTTGTTCTACTTTCTTCATTATAAAGCCTCCTGAAAATCAAGAAAGGCGGTGAACCGGTGAATAGTTCACCGCCCTCCATATTAGTTACTTAAAATAATCCGGTTGAAACATTATAAGTTAAAGATCAACGTCCTAACTCAGCCTCGATCTTGTTGTAAAGATCTGCATAGCCAATGCTCTCTGCATACTTAGGAGCAACTTCCTCAGCGATTGCAACGAATCCTGTTGTATCAGGCTCGATAACTGTAACGCCCTGGTTGTCGATCATGTCCTTAAGGTCGTCATCCGCAACCTTCTGTACGTTCTCGTTGTGATAAGCTGTAGCATCAGCTGAAGCCTTCTTAAGAGCCTCCTGCTGATCTGCACTGAGCTTGTTCCAAACATCATCAGCTACTGTTACGCAAACATACTCATACTTATGCTTTGTCTCGATGATATACTTACAAACCTCGTAAATAGAACTTGAATAGAAGAATGGGATCGGGTTCTCCTGAGCCTCGATAACGCCCTGCTGAAGTGATGTATAAACCTCAGACCAAGCCATTGTTGTAGGAGCTGCGCCCCAGGCGTTGAATACTTCTTCCATAGCCTTGATCTCAGGAACACGGATCTTAAGTCCCTTCATATCCTCAACAGTGTGGATCTCCTTTGTGGCTGTGATGAGACGAGGTCCTCTCTCCCACCAGTCAAGAATACGGATACCTGAGTTATCGATAACGTTCTGAGCGATTTCCTCGCCGCATGGTCCGTAAACGATCTTCTCGAACTCTTCATTGCTGCGGAAGATGTATGGAATCTCAAGAAGTGAGATAGACTCATCGAAGTTTGAAAGAACACCTGCGATAAGGGCCATATCAACTGTACCCATCTGCATACCCTCAGCCATATCACGGTCTCCGCCGAGTGTTGAGTTAGGATAGATATCGATCTTAAGAGTTCCGTTTGAATACTCAGCTGCCTTCTCAGCAAGTACTTCAGCACTGAGATGCCAGATATCCTGCTCATTCTGGATATGTCCAAGCTTAAGTGTAACTACATCTCCACTAGGTGCTGCTGCCTCAGTTGCTGCCTCAGCAGGAGCTGCTGCCTCAGCCTTTGTTTCTGCGGGAGCTGCTGCCGGAGCTGCTGCTGTTGTAGAAGCTGTTGATGAACCTCCGCAAGCAGTAAGAGAAGCTACCATTGATGCTGCTAAAAGACCAGCAAAAATTCTCTTTTTCATTTTGTCCTCCTATTAAATAATAAAAAATTATTTATCTAAAAGGCTCTAAAGTACAGAGTCTTTTAAATCATGTATTATAAATTCTAACACACTTTAATACTTAACACATTTATCGATACAAAATATATACACTATCCTAAATAAATGTTTAATTAAGCGGATTGCTCAGAAGGTTGTCATTCTCGTCAAATACCAGATCCTCGTAGTCTCCGATAAACTCGATATCGTCCCTCTTCTTAAGTTCTTCTGCCAGTCCCTTCGATACTAGGAACTTTCCCTCATGCAGCGTGCTGTCGATCACGCAAACCTTGACAGTATCTATGTCCTTCCTTCCCTCAAGTCTGATAAGACCGTTGAGACAATTCATGCCAAGCTCGATAGCTGCCTTGTCGGTAGGTGCCGGATATGGGATCTTGATCTTCTGAAGGAATGTCGTCGTAAGTCCGTTCGTGTAGGTATCATTGAAATTGATCTTATCATAGTACTTCTTAGTTATGATATCTACCTGTCCAACTCCGATGGCATTGCCATGGCTCTTTTCCGTAAGGTCAAGTAGAGCTATCTTATCGATGAGCGGATCACCTCTGAAATCCTCATTCTCCCCTGCGGCAAAAAGCTTCTCAGGTTCATAGAGTCCCCATACACCGTAGCGTCCTATCATGTTGCAGTCAACGCCGGTTCCGCTTATCTCCTTGCCGCCTCTCCTGATGATAAGGAAATCACAGGTCTTGAACGGAAGGTGCGGGAACAGATGGTCTGCCATCTTAAAGAGCTCCGGCTCCCTGTCCGGAATGTCATAGCCGTTTACTACCTCAAGATATCCGAGCTTGTCCTCCTGGTTCTCAAGGAGTGCTACTCCGCAAATGACATTTATCTCCGGATTGCGGCATACAAACTTTCCGTTTGCAGGAATAATGTTCGTAAGCCCCCATACTCCAAGTGAATGTACGTATGAGGCCATCACCCTCTTACCCATTCCTATGGTCATCATCTTTAGGAGTCCGCTTTCGGTCTTATTATTGTGGTCTGTATGTTTTTTGATACGGTTAACGACAATCACACCATCTGCTTCATAGGCATTTTTATCCACATAACATGGAGTACCTATCTCAGATTCGCCTACATATACCGGTTCGATCTCCGAGAGTATAGGACACTTTAAGACCTCATCCGTATATCCAAGCCCTCTAAGCATCTGCAGCTGGCCCTCACTTGTAGCTCCCGCATGGCTCCCCATTGATGGAAATACGAACGGGTCTCCTCCGCAGTCCTTTACCTCTTGGACGATTTGCGCGATCACATCGACCATACCGTCTACTCCGCGGCTGCCTGCTGTAATAGCTATGCGCATACCGGGCTTCACTTTATCCTGAAGTCCGAACTGGGCCATCTTCTTTTTTATTTCCCCTCTGGGATCAGTCACGCGGGGAACTTCCTTATAATGCTGAACAGCCTTTATCATCTTTGGAATCTGCATACTGTTCGACCTCCATAAATTTGAGATTTATACGGAAACATACCTGGAAATATACCTGTATTAATGCGGTTGATTTTGCCTTTAAGTCAGGCAATTATGCCGTACCAATAAAAATAAAAATGCTTCCTTACTCAACATGTCCGATAACACCGAACTCACCGATATCATCGGTATTATTAGATTAACACTTTGTGAGTTCTATTTCAATCTTCAATATGTAAATATCTAAATGTAATAATTGTGCATTTTTATCAAAATATTCCTATGTTGTTCTTTTATATATCTTTTGATATAATATTAAAGACTATGCAAAAACACTGAATTAAAGACGGTGAATCATGACTAATATTTACAAACCACTACAGCTCCAGGCTTATGATTTAATTAAAGAATCAATCGAAAATGGAGAACTTGAATTTGAAACAACTTACTCTGAAGCTTATTTCTCAAATAAGCTGGGATTCTCTAAAGCACCAATTAAATCTGCAATAGTCAGACTTAGTAATGAGAAAATGGTAGACATTATACCAAGCAAAGGAATTGTTCTTCACAAAGTAACCAGTGAAGACCTAAAGAATTCTCTTGAGATGCGATGTGCTATTGAATCTTATTGTGCATTCATTCTGAGTCAAGGCAAAGCTTCTGCATCAGGCAGACGAATCATAAAAAAACTTGATCAATTATTAAAGGCAACATATGAAGATGTTCAAAAATGCGATATAGACACATTTGCAGAGCATGATATGGAGTGGCATAAAACTATTATTTCTTTTCCAAACAACAAAGATTTTATAGATTTCTTTTCAAACTACAGCTATATTACAAAAACGCTTATGAAAAAAGTACTCTTTACTGAGGGCCGCCTTCCGGATGCATACCACGAGCATAAGGCAATATACGAAGCACTACTAAGTGATAATCCTTTATCAGCATTTTCATCAGCTTCTTATCACCTGAATGTTACTCAGAATATTTTGAAAGAAAAGAATATGATCAATTAATTAATATTGAATAAAAAAGGCGTCAGGGGAGATTTTTGATTTAACGGAGCTTAAATCGAAAATCTCCCCTGACGCCTTTTTTCGTCTTAAACTCTTTAGTCAAATTTTTTCCTCTGGCGCCTTTTTTTGATTTAAACTCTTTAATCAAAAAATGGCGCCTGACGCCATTCCATGATTAAAGCTAGCCCGCGGAGTTTAAATCAAATTCTGCACCGCGGGCCATACTTGTCACCTATTCACATACAGCCTTCCATATCCGCCAGTCTTAAGTATCGATTCTCTAAGCTTATCAGCATTTGAAAAGCCCTGATCCATTAGTTCTGCGGAAGCTTCCGAAAGAGCCTGCTCGAATCCATCGCACATCTGCGTCCAGACAGCCATGGCCGGCTTCTCACCGATACCGGCCTCGGCGGCAGCCATGCGAAACGCCGCCTCGTTGATATCACCGATTGAATACACACCTCCTATTGAATAGGCCATATCCTGCGGTCTGCCTTCGTATACCGTAGTACTGACCACATCATATGCCGGGGCAAGGCGACATGTCTTCAGATTTTTTGAATAGAGCAGGCCTGCATTTTTGATATGACCGTCTGCATTTCCAATCAAAAAATTCAGTACTGCCATTCTCCAGAGCATCATGATATCACCGATGGGATCTGCAGAGCGCCGTCTGAGCATATATGTCATATCAGCCAGATAATGCGCTCCCGGTCTCTCATACTTATCCGCTGCAGCTATGCCAAGCGCCTGGGCCATATCCTCCTGATGGAGTCTGTATGGCCGTGCCAGACCAGATATGGTGCCTGATTCAGCATCTATCGTCCTGTCATACCTCTCCGTTGCGAAAAGCACATCCCCGTCACCGGCATTTCCAGCCCCAGCATTTCCCGTATTAATGATAAAACTATTTGGGACGCGAAGACCGAGCTTCGCGGCCGTCATCATACATAGCTGCTCATTTGTTACTATGGCGCCAAGTCTGACATGACTCTGCTTGACAATGTGGGTGCTCGGAGCGCTTCCATGCGGCAGATACCAGTCACCATGCGCCGCGTCATAGTAGAGTCCGACCTTGCCTGACGCACCGGCCAATGACAAGTGAGCCTCCGTAACAAACCTGGCGGAGATGGAAGCCCCTTCATTTGCCAGCTCTCTAACACGACCTACGGACAACTTCTCGTAGGCGGCTTCCTCATAAACGGAATCTTCCGATATAAGAATCGCGCCGAGACATTCTCTGCCCAGCTCGCCCAACAGGGAGACATAATCCTTCTCATCCACATGCATCCAGCCCGCCACAGTTTTTCTGGTGAACCCCTCCGGCAGCAGACCGTCAAAAAATTTTTTTGTTGCTGTTTCTGAAAATGTCTCCGCCTGCAGCGGAAGACTCACCGATATAGGTGATGCGGACGAATGGTTAAGATACTCGCTGTCATAAGTGAAATTGCTCCTGCCCAGATCATCGCAGTTAATATGTCCGACAGGGATCGGGTCTCCATTTATTTCAATGCTGACTCTGTAATACTTCATCACTCGCCTCTAACCTTTAACACACAGTCCATTCCCAGCAGATTCGCCAGATATATTGCCTTGCCCAGCTCCGTTGTGCTCTTGCCCCTCTCCAGGTCGGATATGAAACTTACGGAAAAACCCGAAAACTCAGACAGAAAAGCCTGCGTATAATTCAGCTCCTTTCTCCTTTGTCTGATTGCCGCTCCAAATTCTTTGGCATCAATAATCATGGAAAACCTCTCAGATACGTTGAAAATTTAAGCCGTTCGGCTAATAAATATCCATCAGCCGGAAAATTTAAGCCGTTCGGCTAATTTATGGTTAAACACAGTATAATCTACGCCGTTCGGCTAAGTCAAGATTGCAAAAAGTCTTTTTCAGGCCTACACTTTCTGCCGTTTTGTAGGCCTGTATTGAAAAATGTCTTTTTCAGGCCTACACTTTCTGCCGTTCT
>JAUNNP010000073.1 GCA_030531385.1 Eubacteriales bacterium | reverse complement strand
CCTCCTGAGGTTATTATATCTCAGAAAGAACACTTTCACAACCTTTCACAACTTTGTGATTCTTTTACACGAATTAAACAACTTTTAAGTTTTCTTGACAAATATGGCGATTCGCCATATTATGATTACAGTAATAGTGAAAGGCGGCGGCAAGTATGGAATTTAATATATACTTAAAGAAGCTTCGCCAGGATAGGAGTCTTACCCAGGCACAGATAAGTGAAATACTTGGTATAGATCAGTCTACATATGCGCATTATGAAAGCGGAAGACGGACTCCGGATATTGATAAGCTAAGGCGTCTTGCGGCTTATTATGGACTTGTAGATGAACTATTGGATATTAACCGCACAGAACCTGTTCTGAATAATATGCCTTTATATGGAAAATATTATAAATTCAAGAGATTATTTGACAGCCCTGTCGAGCTTGAACGTGTGTATCCTACTAAACAGGAGACTGCTGTTAAGTTATTTAATGTTCTTCATCCGGATGAGCGTGTGGTTTCGGCTATGCTATTTGGAAGCAGCATTACCATGAAGTGCACATCGAAAAGTGATACTGATATAGCTGTTCGCCTTTGTCCGGAATATACCAACAGAGATACCAAAAATGAGATTTCGGAGCGTGTTCTTGAAGTCTGTGAGTGGCATGCGGATATATTATGGTTTGATTCTCTTGACCCAAAGGAAAAGATATATAAAGACATCTGTAAAGGAGTACAAATTGCATGAGCAAGCTTTTTTCCCTGGCAAAGATCAATCTGGAACATGCGAGAATGGATTTTCGTAAATTAGCTGACGATGATTGTTATATGGAGACCTGCTGTTTTGCCCTGCAGCAATGCATTGAGTTTCAATTAAAGGGTATAGTTGAGCTGCATGGTTTTGAATATGCAGAGAATCATGAGATACGTTCCAATCTTAATATTCTTAACAGAAACAATATTGAGATACCTTGTGAAAAAGAACTTAGACATATGGCCGGTACCTTATATCAGTGGGAGACAGAGAGCAGATATAAGGATTCTTTTGTTGCGGCTCTGGAAGATATAAAAGAAGTATTCACATATGCCGACAAGCTTTTTGATTACATTGGAGATCGGATACAAATAACTGAAGTGTCAGAGACTGACTTTCCGGATAAAAAGCTTGGCTCTGCCGGCAATGATGGGTGATTTTTTTTGCAATTTATTAGCAGTTTTCTTCCGCAGCACTGAACCTGAGCCTTTCTCAGCTCATGCCGACATCGGTAGAGACCCAGATCATGCAGTCCTCCAGTCGGACCAGGTCAGCTTTGATACGATCTCCCCGGGCAGTCAGACTGCCATCAATCATGGTCTTTTCGCTGTCTCCCTTTTTAAGAAAAGCTGCATCGACAGGACTGCAGACGCAGCAGACGCTTTTATTGGTCGACCATACATCGTAGGAATGATCCGTCAGATACACCAGTGCGATTTCATCCTGCAGGATGATCTCACTTACATATCCTGAGACCCTCACATCCGCTTTCTGACAGGGCCATAGGCTCTGCGCGGCGCTGACGATCTCACTGGGGCTGCCGTTTATCGATTGCTTTGAGCAGGACGTAGTGATGGCAAGCACAGCGAAAAGAAGAAGGAACGGTCCGATTTTTTTTCGGAAGATTTGTTTATTCTGATTTCGTATACACATGGTTTGTTTATACTCCTCTTATGTAAAGGTTATTCCTGTTTCCTCCGGGCATGCCGTAAAAGACCAAAAAGGACGAGACTGAACAGGAAGAGAAGTCCGGAAATGTTACGCACCTTCTTTGCGGAGGAAAGCATTTCCTCAGGCGTGATCGAGGCCGGGCGGTAAAATTTGAAATCAGCCGGGTCAGATGGATCATACCAGATAGGAATATGCTGTCCGACCTGGTTTTTGTTTCCGCCTGTTCTTTCAGTGTTCTCATAGGTGATGCCGTCCACTTCATAGGAGAAGGTGATGTTCCATTCGGGCGGATCGTAATCCGAACCGGAATGCCGGAGGACCGGTCTGCTCTCCGTGATCACGGCATCGGTCTGCATGCAGTAAATCTCATAGGGGTCTGCTTCGATCGGCTTCAGACAGCTGCTCTGCGCGATGTTGAAGATGGCGCACAGCATAAAAATCAGGGTCAGCAGAGATAAAGCTGCCGGGAATTTTCTGCTTACCCTGTCTTTCCTCAGACTTATGAAAAACAAGCCGATCGTGCTGGAAAAAGAAATGCAAAACAGCAGGAACGACCCTATTCCGATAATGTAAAAAAATGTATCCATGTGACTACTATACCTGTCCTTTGTCCTTTATGCAGTATGGCTTTTCCGGGGGCGTTGGAGCGGGGGATGGTTTTGGGATAGTTTATGCAGGTCCTCCACGGTATCGATATCGATAAGTTCGCGCGGATCTTTGGTATAGTAATAGGATACCAGCTCCGGGTGAGCTTTTATTACGTATGAGCCGCCGCATTTTGGGGGCAGTTCCTTTAATTCTTTCATTAATGAAGAAGGAAATACTACAGGCGCACCGGGACGCTCACCGTCGTGAAGGCGCACTATGCGTTTGGGGTCAGTCTTGAACTGCCTGCACATGGCTGAAACAGTTTCGCGTGTTAAACCGGGCTGGTCGCAGGGCATGAACAGGATGCCATCGTCCTGATTGATGCTGCTTTCCAGATTTTCGATTCCAAAACGTATCGCCTGATTGCGGTCAGGAAAAGTATGCAGCGCGCAGGGGATACCCGCTGCGCTCATAAGCTCCTTTACTTGCTCGTGTACAGTAACTATAAGCCGACCGGCAATCTCATCGGAGGAGGCAGCATTTACAGCAAAATTAATCATAGGTTGCCCGTTGATCTTATAGAGAAGCTTATTCTCACCAAAGCGCCTGGCTTTTCCCGATGCCATTAAAATGCAGTAAATCTTTGTCATAGCTTCACTTTCTTACTTCTTTGTCGTATCTGCACATGCTTACTTTTCTTACGAAGACATTGAAATAGTGCTATTTTTTCCAAATATTGCTATACTGTTACCTATGTACGAAACATTTTCCAAAACACATATTCCGGATATTGATTTTGCCGCTTATCCCGTCATCAGCGTCGTCGGTGCTGGTGGGAAGACTACGCTCATTCACCTGCTCGCAGATAAATTTATGTTAGAGAGCGGAAGGCCGGATATCGGCAATTCACCTGCTTCGGTCCTTATCACGACCACGACGCACATGTATATTGAGCAGGGCGCTGACTTAAGCTGTGACAGGGACTTGATCTGCGGCAAGCTCAGGCAGGGCGGTATCGTCATGGCCGGTTCGCCTTGTATATCTGAACCTCGCAAGCTCGGGAGGCTGCCGTCGGATGTCTTTCGGGTTGCCGCCGCGCATGCAGGTCTTACACTCATTGAAGCTGACGGGGCTAAGCATTTCCCGGCTAAATACCCGGCAGAAAATGAGCCTGTGATTATCCCTGAAACAAATCTAATTATAATTGTTATGGGCCTAAAGTCCATCGGAAAAAAGATAAAGGATGCAGTTTTCAGGTATGAGCTCATGTTGGCTGAGTTTTCTGAAGCCGGCATTTATATAAGTCCGGAAACAATAGTCGACTGCGAGCTTCTGATTAAAATTATTGAATACGGATATATAAGAAAATTAACAGAAGAATTTCCCAAAGCAACAATACTTCCTTTATTTTCAAACATTGAATTATAGGGAACTTTTGACACCCACGTCATAAAATTTATATAGCAAAAGTTCCCTAAAGGAGGATTATAAATATGATAGATTCTGAAAAGAAAACCTTAAACTGGGGTCTGCTGGCCACCGGAACGATAGCACATAAATTTGCTGCGGCACTTAATGCGATGCAGGATCAAAGCAATATTCTCTACGCCTGTGGGAGCCGCACTAAGGAAAAGGTGGAAAGCTTTGCCGCGGAATTTGGCATACCTGAGGCAAGAGCTTACGGAAGCTACGAGGCGCTGCTTAAGGACCCGGACGTAGACATAGTCTACATTTCCACGCCAAACGACAGCCATGGCACATGGACGAGGGCTGCGCTTGAGGCAGGCAAACACGTACTTTGTGAAAAGCCCTTCGTAACAAGCAGCGCTGAGGCGCGTGAGCTTTTTGGACTTGCTGCGGCGAAAGGCCTTTTCCTCATGGAGGGCATCTGGACCTACCACCTGCCGCTCATAAAGAAGGCCGAGGAGCTTATCGCAGCCGGCACCATAGGCGAGATAGTTTATGCAAATGCTGAGTACGGCTTCCTTTCCTTTGGGGCGCGTCGCGAACGGAAGTTTAAAAGCGGACTTGGAGGCGGTGCCCTCCTCGATATAGGCATTTACAATCTGGCCTTTATGCATCAGATGCTTGGAGGCTTCCTTAAGGAATTTACGGGAGAGCCAAAGCTTAATGAGTTTGGAACCGATTATTTCAGCCATATAGTAGCTGAGTATGACTGCGGTGCAACGGTCTCTATGACCGCATCCATAGGCCTTGATCTCGGCACACCGGGCGCGGTCTACGGTACTGAAGGAAAATTAGAGTTTCCAAACTATCAGATCGCAGAGCACATGGTGCTTACGAAAAATAACGGCACTGCAGAGCGCTATGATATGCCGCTTGAGATAAACGGCTTTGAGTATGAGATAAGAGAGTGCTTTAACTGCATCGCGGAAGGAAAAACAGAGAGTGATCGACTCCCCGCAAAGGTCAGCATTTCCCATATGGAAGAGCTGGAGCGCATCCGCGCGCAGTGGGGCATGAAGTTCAGCTTCGAGCAGTAATGCTCCGGCAGGGCTTAAGGTCCGCCGGCTTTGGATGAAGTTTTGCTTCGAGCAGTGAGGTCTCGGAATATGAATAACGATATTTTTATAATATGCCGCGGAGGAGGCGACCTTGCGACGGGAATAGTGCACAGGCTTGCGCGCTGCGGCTTCAGGACGCTGGTGCTTGAGACAGACAGGCCTGCTGCCATCAGGCGTCAGGTGTCATTTTGCGAGGCGGTCTACGACGGCGAGACTGTGATAGAGGGCGTAAAGGCAAAGCTGATCAGTTTCCCGGAAGCGGAGCCGGAGGAAGTTAAAGCGGAGAATGCTGCCGCCGGAACTAAGAGTGCCGCCGGTACTGAAAGTGTTGTCGCTGCTAAATTACGTAGGATCATCGATGAAACAATATGCTCTCATGCGGTCCCGCTCCTTGTCGATCCCGAGGGAAAATCGATAGAGCTTCTGAGGCCTGATATTGTGATCGATGCGATAATCGCAAAGAAAAATCTCGGGACACGCCTTGATATGGCACCGCTCGTTGTGGGCGTGGGCCCCGGCTTTACCTGCGGAGTGGACGTCGACTATATAGTTGAAACCAAGCGCGGACATAATCTTGCACGCATAATAACGGAGGGCTCAGCATTTCCAAATACAGGAGTGCCGGGAAATATCGGCGGCTACACCTCTGAGCGCGTGATCCACTCTGACTGCGCCGGCATTGTGAAGAATATCTGCAAGATCGGCGATGTGGTGGAGGCAGGACAGGAAATCGCGAGGATCTACACGGGTGCAGGCGCGTCTTCATTCACCGGAGACTACGTCCCGGTCAGGGCCACGATCCCCGGCATCATCCGCGGACTTATCCGCGAGGGCTACGCCGTTACACCGCACTTTAAGATGGCGGACATCGATCCCCGCCGCGAGGAGCTTAAAAATTGCTTTACCATATCAGATAAATCACGCAGCATAGGCGGAAGCGCGCTTGAGCTGGTCACAGCCTTCGCAAATCACGAGCTGCCGCTTAGAACTAAAAAATCGGGTGCTGCTGAGAACTAAGAATACGTCTGCTACCGAGAACTAAAGTGAATAAGAAATTTGCAGTAAAGATATTTAAAATCATGAACGACAACATTTACAAAAAAATAGCTGAGCTTCCGGCCGATAAAAATGCCGTGCTCGCGGTGATCCTTGAAAGCCCGGTGAGCGCTGAAATCGGAAAAAAGGCACTGTTTGTTGACGGTGAGATGTATCGTGCAAATGGATGTATTGGTGCTGCTGCATGCGACGATACTTCCGGTGATCTTTCGTACTACCATGCGGCTGAGATCTGCACTGCCGCAGAGACAAAGTCAAACAGCATCATAGAAATAGCGGGCCGCAGCATTTTCATAAGCAGGCTCGGATCCACGCCGCGCGTCATAATATGCGGAGGAGGCCACGTCGCCCTGGCACTGCTTAGGATCCTGAAATCGCTGGAAAGTGAGACTGTCGTTATAGAGGACCGCCGGGACTTTGCGGACAAGGCCGCGGCTGCAGGCGCCGACAAGGTGATCTGCTTAGGCTTCGAGGAGGGTCTTAAGGAGGTGCCGCAAAGCAGCGACAATTATTTTGTCTGCATGACGCGAGGCCATAATTTTGATATAGAGTGCATGCGCGCTATTCTGGCTGTGCCGAACGCGTATGTCGGACTGATGGGCTCTCGGGGCAGGTGCGCGAAGATGCGGGCAGACCTTATTTCCGAGGGCTACCCTGAGGAAGCTGTAAATGCTGTCCACGCGCCAATTGGCCTTAAGATCGGTGCGCAGTCTCCGGAAGAGATCGCTGTTTCTGTTGCCGCAGAACTCATTCAGGTAAAGTATGAGGTTAGCCGCAAGGGGATTTTTGACAGGGAGATCCTGGAGGTATTGGCCGGCAAAAAGGACGGTGATGTGGGCACGAACCCCGGCACTAACGCAGAAGCCGGCATCGAAACAGCCGGCACCGGTTATGTACTCTGCACCATAATCGAAAAGCATGGCAGCGCCCCAAGGGCTGCAGGCACCCGTATGCTCGTATCTGCTGATGGCATAGTCGCCGGAACGGTCGGCGGCGGCTCAATGGAGTATGAAGTGATGCTTAAAAGTCAGGAATTACTGAAAAGCCATGAAGCATTTTATATAATGGAGGCAAGCGCCAACACTGCCGATATAATTGACGATGGTCTACTGTGCGGCGGACGCATTAAAGTGATGCTTGAAGTCATCTAATGACAAATTGTAAGTCACAAACCTCGGCAGTTAGTATTTGTAACATTTTTCAGGAGCCTTAAGGCTCCTTATTTTTTTGAAATTTACGCCGGGCATCCTGAAAAGAGAAAATTGAGATACAGGATGCCCGGATGGTGCGAAAATGCATCCTGTGGAGAGAAAGTCAAGATACAGGATGCTAGGACAGCACATGTGTGTTGACTTAAAGTAAAATGGTGAGTTTTAGTGCAAAAAAGGCGTCAGGGGAGATTTTCGATTTAACGTACGATAAATCAAAAATCTCCCCTGACGCCATTCCGGGGTGGGCCTGCACCCGTGGTTCGGAGCTAAAATCCCCTTGACTACTAACTATAAAAATTGTATATTTGTCTCTGTATGTAAAGAGAAAAATAAATTTTAATTTTGCGCCGGAAAGGCGCTGTTGGTGCGCCGGAAAGCGCACAAAGGAGATTTAAGATGGAATTAAATTTTGGAACTATTTCCAAGAAGCTGGACAGACCATATAAGTCTTACAGCATGGATCTCTGCGGCAGGACACTTACTGCAGATATCGGCAGAGTATCAGCCCAGTCAAACGGTGCAGTTCTTATGCACTATGGTGACACAACTATTCTTTCAACAGCTACAGCATCCAAGGAGCCGAGAGACGGCGTTGATTTCTTCCCGCTTTCAGTAGAATACGAAGAGAAAATGTACGCAGCAGGAAAGATACCGGGTGGTTTTAATAAGAGAGAGGGAAAGGCTTCTGAGCATGCTATCCTTACCTCACGTGTTATCGACCGTCCGATGAGACCTCTTTTCCCTAAGGATTACAGAAACGATGTACTTCTTGATGAGATGGTTATGTCAGTAGATCCTGACTGCCCGCCTGAGGTACTCGCTATGCTCGGTGCATCACTTTCCACCAGCATTTCAGACATTCCTTTTGACGGACCGTGCGCTGCAACTCAGGTAGGTCTTGTAAATGGTGAGTTCGTATTCAACCCGACAAATGCACAGAAGGTGCTTTCAGACCTTGCACTTACAGTTGCTTCAACAAGAGAAAAGGTCATTATGATCGAGGCAGGTGCAAATGAAGTATCTGATGAGGTCATGATCGAGGCTATCTACAAGGCACATGAGATCAACCAGACCATCATAGCATGGATGGACAAGATAGTGGCAGAAGTTGGAAAGCCAAAGCATGAGTATGTATCCTGCGCAGTTCCTGAGGAGCTTTTTGCAGCCATCAGGGAGATCGTTCCTCCTGAGGAGATGGAGGTAGCAGTGTTCCAGGATGAGAAGCAGAAGAGAGATGCCAACATCTATGAGATCACTCAGAAGCTCAAGGAGAAATTCGCTGACAATGAGGAGTGGCTCGCAGTTCTTGGCGAGGCTGTATATCAGTATCAGAAGAAGACAGTCCGCAAGATGATACTTAAGGACCACAAGAGACCTGACGGAAGAGGTATTTCAGAGATCAGACCTCTTGCCGCTGAGATTGATGTTGTGCCGAGAGTACACGGATCGGGTATGTTTACAAGAGGACAGACACAGATCCTTACACTTACCACACTTGCACCTCTTTCAGACGCACAGAAGGTAGACGGACTTGATGAGACTGTAACCTCAAAGAGATATATGCACCACTACAACTTCCCATCATACTCAGTAGGTGAGACCAAGCCTTCAAGAGGACCGGGAAGACGTGAGATCGGTCACGGCGCACTTGCGGAGAGAGCACTTCTTCCGGTACTTCCGAGTGTTGATGAGTTCCCATATGCGATCAGAACCGTATCTGAGACATTGGAATCAAACGGATCTACTTCACAGGCTTCAGCCTGCGCTTCATCACTGTCACTTATGGCTGCCGGTGTCCCGATCAAGGCTATGGTAGCAGGTATCAGCTGCGGACTCGTAACAGGCGAGACAGACGATGACTATATCGTACTTACTGATATCCAGGGTCTTGAGGACTTCTTCGGAGACATGGACTTTAAGGTAGCAGGTACTGAAAAGGGTATCACCGCTATCCAGATGGATATCAAGATCCACGGACTTACAAGACCTATCGTTGAGGAAGCTATCGCACGTACGCATGAGGCCCGTCTCTACATCATGAACGAGATCATGAAGCCATGCATCGCAGAGCCTAGGGCAGAGCTTTCAAAGTACGCACCTAAGATCAGCTCTATCAACATCGATCCTTCAAAGATCGGTGATGTAGTCGGCAAGCAGGGCAAGACCATCAACAAGATCATCGAAGAGACCGGCGTACAGATCGACATCGAGGATGACGGACATGTATCAGTATGCGGCACAGATCAGGAGATGATCGACAAAGCTATCGAGATCATTGAGAGCATCGTAACAGATATCGAGCTCGGCATGATCACCTCAGGTCCTGTTGTCAACATCCTTCCGATCGGCGCGCAGGTACAGCTTGGACCGAACAAGAAGGGACTTATCCACATTTCAAGACTTGCAGACAGCCGTGTTGGCAAGGTCGAGGATGTTGTTAAGCTTGGTGACGAGGTTACAGTTCGTGTAATCAAGGTCGATGAGATCGGCGGAAAGATCGACCTTTCAATGCGTCCGTCGGACATCAATGACACCTGGTCACCTGAGGCTGAAGCAGAGCGCAGAAGATCTCAGGGCGGCAGAGACCGCGGCGATCGCGGTGACCGCAGGGACAGAGATGACCGCAGAGGCCACGACAGAAGAGACAGACGCTGATGGCGGATGGCTCTCGATTTAATGAGGATCAGTTAAAAGCAATAAATCATCTGAAGGGGCCGGCTATGGTAATAGCCGGTCCCGGCAGTGGTAAAACGACAGTCATAACGAACCGCATAACAAAGCTTATCGGTTCCGGGGCCGCGAAGCCATCCGAGATCATGGTCATCACCTTTACCACAGCCGCCGCCGATGAGATGAAATCACGCTTTCTGAAGCTCAATGCACTCACAAAGACCGAAGTTGTTTTCGGCACCTTTCATTCAGTATTTCTTTCATTCTTAAAGCAATATTCCAATTTCCAAAATCTAAGACTTGCCACACAAAAAGAGTCAATAGCTTTGCTCCGTGAATGTGTATCACACCTGTATCCGGATAAAAACTTTACCTCGGATTATTTCACGCACCTTCTTGGCGAGATAAGCCGCATGAAAAACGGCATGTATTCGTCCGCGTCACTCAGCGTCATAACAAAAGAGTATATGCGGGAAATGTCCAAGGCCGGGCTTTTCGACTATGATGACATGATTCTTCTTTGCCTCAGAATGCTAAAGTCGGACCAAAAGGCACTCTCATTTATAAGAGCCTCCGTGAAGTTTATTCTCATAGACGAATTTCAGGACATAAACCGCGTTCAGTTTGAGGCTGTAAAGCTTATCGCGGCACCGTTAAACAACCTTTTCGTAGTCGGTGATGACGACCAGAGCATATATGCTTTCAGGGGGTCGGACCCCGGGATAATGCTTTCGTTCCGTCAGCATTTCCCGCAGACAAAATACATAGGACTTTTCACAAATTACCGTTCCAGCCCGGAGATCATAGGGGCATCTCTAAAGCTTATTTCACACAACAGATCCAGATATTTTAAAAAATTAAATACTGCAAATACGCATGGGCCAAATATCACTGTCTGGAATTTTTATGACAGCGAGGAAGAGGCCGAGGCTGTCTGCAGATCGATCCTTCATTACACCAGGATGGACCCCGAACGATATAAGAGCTTTGGGATACTTTTCAGGACGCATCGCGCGGGCAATGCTGTCTTTCGCGAGGTCGAGCTTAGAAAGGCGAGAGACAAAGCCCTCGCACAGTCAGCAG
>JAUNNP010000199.1 GCA_030531385.1 Eubacteriales bacterium | reverse complement strand
AGGATGCCTTTTCTAGTCTACGCGGCATCCTGATACCGAGTTTCTGCTCTGCAGGATGCCTTTTCTAGTCTACGCGGCATCCTACAGAAGGAAAAATGTCTCTCAGGCCTACGCCGGACATCAATGTGTAGGCCTGGACAGAGAAAAAGTGTCTCCCAGGCCTACGCCGGCATTATATACATGAAAAAAAGCCACTTTACAGCGGCTTTTTCACTACTTTATTATTTTTTCAGAGCCTTCTTAAGCTTCTCGCCGGCTTTTTCGCCGAGCTTAGATGAGATCACAAGGAGGGCGATCGTTCCAACAGCGCCGAGTACAACGGCTGCAGGCTCCTTGATCTTATCGATTACATCTTTGATGCTCTTTTCCGCAGCCTCTTCCGCAGCAGCCTCTTCTATCTCCACGATACCAGTTTCCTCAGCATCAGGGGCATCCTCAGCCTCTTCCGCCTCCGCGATAGCTGTTTCCTCTGCCTCTGCCACAACCTCTTCAGCCATTTCTGCGGCTGTTTCCTCAATATCATCCATTTTGATGTCGTCCATATCAGTCATTTGATTTCCTCCTTAGCTGTCAATTATGGTTTAGGTGTCAAAAGTATGATTACGGATTGCTCGTGCTCCCATCGGCAAGCGAGCTTGCTGCGGAGTCAGACTTTTGACACTGTAATCAATTATAATAAAACCCATCAATAAGCTCCGAAGCCTTTTGCACGGGATCTGCTTCCATATCGATCCAGATCATATCCTTACGCTTTCTGAACCAGGTCATCTGCTCCTTCGCAAGATGCCTTATCTCCATGAAAAGCTTGTCATAGAACGCCCGGAAATCAGGGAATTCACCCCTTAAGTACATAAGGATATAGCGGTACTCAAGTCCAAGCTTATACAAAAACTCATCAGTCGCTCCGGCCTTCCTTAAGCCCTCCACTTCTTCTATCATGCCCTGCTCAAGTCTTCTGTCAAGTCGCTCCCTGATGCGTTCATAGAGCACCTCCCTCGGCCAGGTCACGCCGAGCACCAGCGTCTCATAATGCGGAGTATTCGGCATCTTTTCGGTGCTGCCGGTAAGTATCTTTTCCACCGCGCGCTGAAGGCGCACCTTATTTTTAAGATCCAGCCTCGTAAGTGCCTCGGGATCTTCCCTGCTGATAATGCTGATAAGCTCTTCGGTACTGAGTCCCTCAGCCTTCTTTCTCACTTCCGGATCAAACGAGCTTTCCGCTATGTTGTAGCCATCGGCCACAGCATTCACATAAAGGCCTGTGCCGCCCACAAGAAAAGCCCTCTTCCCGCGTCCAAGCGTATCGTCTATCGCGCTGTAAGCGAGCCTCTGAAAGTCAGTAAGAGAAAAGAAATCATTGGGTTCAGCCACATCGATAAGATGATGAGGAACGCCCTGCATTTCCTCTTTGGTGACCTTTCCGCTTCCAAGATCAAGCCCCTTAAAGACCTGCCTTGAATCCGCCGAAACGATTTCTGCATTATATTTTTTCGCAAGCTCTATGCCAAGTCCGCTTTTTCCGGAGGCATTCGTGCCCGCTATTATGACCAATTTTTCCATATCTTTGTCACTTTGTCATAAGAAGCTTCACATATCTAACCACCTTGGTCACCGGCTCCTGATCAAAATAAAGATGTTCAGCAGTGATCTGCCTTACACCCACATCCAGCACGATATACTCATGATCTTCATCGATCAGAAATTCCGTCTCGTCCGGGAAGGCCGACAAGGAGGCGATATACGCGCCGCGCTCAGCATTGGCATCAATATAAATCTCCCTGATCGTCGCATAAGGCTGGGTCTGGTCTGCAAATGACAACGCCACGGAAGCATCAAGCGTGGTGCTTATGCTTAGGCTGTTGGAATAAGTCCTTCTTACAGAAGCCATCATATCCTTTATGGTCGAGCCTGCGCCCGTAATATTGGAAATGCTGACGGTGCCGTTATAAAAAAGCATATCCTCCTGGAGCGAATAGTTGTCAAGCTCCATACCAAGGCCATCTCCCACATATTTATAAAGATCCAGATCGCCGCCATGTATATTTTGAGTCGTGCTTATA
>JAUNNP010000072.1 GCA_030531385.1 Eubacteriales bacterium | reverse complement strand
CATCACTTCTGACATAATGTGTTTTACGGCCGGAACCAAGTCTGGTGAGCGTACCATCAGTAACCAGCTTTTTAAGCGCCGCTTCGACAGAGGAACTGCCCAGGCTCGGACAGCCGGCCAAAGCGTTTTGCTTTGTGAAAGTCCCGATATGGCTCATAGCATATTCCTTTACAACATCATATGCTGTACTTTTGGGACCTGATCTCTCGGCAATCGTCAATCGGTCTTCAAATTCCCGGTAACAGCCCAGAATGATTCCTAACATATATTTGATAAACGGTTTCGGATCATTTTCAGCGGTATGCCAGTTCTGATCTGCCAAAGCAAGCGCTTTATAGTAATCTTCTTTGGTATCTGCAATCGCCTTTTCTATACTGATATACTGCCCAACCATATATCCGCTGCGATAAAGCAAAAGCAATGTGAGCAGTCTGCTCATGCGTCCGTTTCCGTCATTAAAAGGATGAACACAGAGAAAATCCAAAATAAAACAGGGAATCAGTATCAAGTGGTCTACCATTCCCAGCTCTATTTCCCTCCCGAAGCTCTCACAAATGTTCCGAACAGCATCAGGTGTCTCATATGGTTCCAATGGCTTGAATAAAGTTATACGCTCTCCGGTTGATAACATCATATCTATTTCATTTTGTGTTGTTTTAAAACTTCCTCCATACGTAAAGCCGGTATATTTCAACAGATCTCTATGCATCTGCAGTATATAGTTCGGTCTGATCGGGATGGCGTTATAGCTTTCATGAACCAGGTTTAGCACATTCCGGTATCCAAGAATTTCTTCCTCATCGCGGTTCCTTGGAGTTGTTTTATCCGACATGAGCTGCTTCAGTCTCGGATTCGTGGTAACGATTCCTTCAATACGATTCGAGCTTTCTGTACTTTGAATTTTTGCAATTTCGATCAATCTGTTCAGTTCAACAGGTTTTTTTCTAAGAAATAATTCCTGCCTGCCTTTACATTCGTGAATCTGAGCAATATAGGAGAGAATCTCGTTATCCCAGGTTCTCTCTATCAGTTTATGGTAATCGAATTCTCTCATATGAAGAAGCTCCTTTCTCCCAAATCGCGTTGCCTTTGTCCCAATTTTAAGTGCTTTTTGGGAGAAAGTCAATCTTATTGGGAGAAAGCTCCAGTATCCGAGATAAAAAGTCGTCAGGGGAAAAATTTGATTTAAACGACGTTAAATCTAAAATCTCCCCTGACGCCTTTTTTTGATTTAAACTCTTTAATCAAAAAAATGGCGTCAGGCGCCATTTATTGATTAAAGCTAGCCCGCGGAGTTTAAATCAAATTCCGCGGGCATTCATCTCTTCACTTCATTCTGAACTTCATCACGACCGGATTATGGTCCGAACAGGCAAACTTAAGGTCTATATTCTTAAGCGAAGTCACTTCTATATTCTCAGACACGATAAACCCGTCAACAATAACGACCGAACAATCATCTCCGTATGGCACATCACAGTTCCTGCATGTTGGGACAAGCTCGCCGTCATCATATTCAAGGCACTGCCGAAGCCCATGAAGCCCATCGGTCAAAATCTCTTTAGGGAAGGGATGCACCCATGACAATGAACTTAAGTTTGAGGAATTGTTAAGCTCACTCACGGAGCTCCCGGTAAAGTCATGATTAAAATCTCCCCCGCATACGCAATAATTTCCCGCCTCATATTCAGCCTGCATATCATTTATCAGCATTGCCATCTGCGCGGTGCGAATCTCAGCATTTTCCTCATAAGCCGAGGCATGAACATTGTATATAAGGAGCTCCCTGCCATTGTCGACTGATATGCGGCTTACCGAATAACATCTGTCAAGATCAAAGAATTTACTAAAGCCCATCGATATGGGAAGACTCCTTCTTACCGATGATGAGATCCTATATTTGCTTAATGTCATGATCCCGGAATTATTGGCTCCGTGAGGCTGTGCCAAGGGGTACATCAGGAATGCCGAATGGTAATTCTCGGCAAAGGTATAATCATATCCCCTCATTTTATCTGCAATAATATCACTTTCATTCACATGATAGGTTCTTGTTCCGTCTGTGTCAATTTCCTGAAAAACGGCAAAATCCATGTCAAACAACAAAGCCTCATCCGCCATCTGTTCAACACAATTTATCACGCTCTCCTTACTTGCTGCCCAGGAGCTCTTCCCGCCATCCATAAAGAAAGTATAGTCGGCAGTGTACGCGCCGAATCCGAAATTCCGGGTAATGATCGTATATTCCTTACCTGCGTCAGCATTTTCATATGTACCCGTTGAAGCAGGCGTAAGCGTCATATTATCCTCAATACGATAATATGAAAAATGCAGGTACGCCATATACCCTGCAATGATAATCAATATTATCACCAATGGAATTCCGAAAATTTTAAACAGTCGTTGATTCATTTCTTTCATACCGCCCATTATCTGCACATTTTAAATTTATTTCGGCAAATGCTGCCGCCCGCCGCATTTCACCCCTCCATAAGCCGGAATCGTATTCCCTTACCGCCCTTCTCATTCCCTTAAATTCTATCACATTTTAAGGGAAAGCCAATGTTGTTGGGAGAAAGCTCCAAAAAATCTCTCCTGACGCTTTTTTTTGATTAAAACTCTTTAATCAAATTTTTTCCCCTGACGCCTTTTTTTGATTTAAACTCTTTAATCAAAAAAATGGCGTCAGGCGCCATTTATTGATTAAAGCTAGCCCGCGGAGTTTAAATCAAATTCCGCGGGAATTCATATCTTCACTTCATCCTGAACTTCATCACACTATACACATACTTGATTAAAATCAATCGTTATGATATATTCAAAACTATAAATACCTATAAAAAAGTATAAAGAATTCTAAAAACTATAAATACCTATAAACCGTAAACAAAACTATAAATCCTTATAAAACACCCAGGAGCACCAACGATGCAAAATCCATTCACAACAACATTCAGTAAAGCACCGGAATATACCTATATTGCAACGGACGAAATCAGCGAAATTCTCGAAAATCTCAGTTATGACCGGCCTTCGGAGTCAGTATATAAAATCACCGGCGTCCGTGGATCAGGCAAGACAGTAATACTCGCTAAGCTTGAGGCAGAATTGCGTGAAAGAAAAAACTGGATAGTCTGTGATCTGAATCCAAACCGTGATCTGCTCCATCAGCTTGCAGCCATTCTCCACAAAGAGGGCTATGGCGAGAATGATACCAAGAGCAAAAATCTGAACATTTCTGCAAACGTCCTTGGAACAGGCGGATCCATCGGCTTTGGCACAGAGACAGAGAACCCATATTTTGATATCGGTGTTGAACTTGATGCGATGATTCAGGCTGCTGCAAAAGACAGCAGAAAGATTTTCGTTGGCATAGACGAGGTTTCAAAAACTGCTGCCATGATAGAATTTGCCGCCGAACTCGGCAAATGGGTACGTGCGGATTTCCCTGTTTATCTGGTCTGCACCGGTCTCTATGAGAATATACAGGAAGTCAGCAATGTCAAAAATCTGACATTTTTCCGCCGCGCCACAACCATAAAAACCGGTCCGCTCAACACTGTACGCATGACAGAAATGTATAAAAATGTACTCTCCATTGACACGGAAGAGGCCAAAGCCATGGCACTCTGTACAAAAGGTTATGCATTCGCATTTCAGCAGTTGGGCGTATTATATTTCAAGAGGAAGCCATCCGAAAAGCTTCCGGATGTTTTGCCCGCCCTGCAAACTGAACTGTTCGCCTACTCCTATGAGAAAATCTGGGAGGAACTTACCGAAAATGAGCGCCTCTTCCTGCATCTTCTTAAAGAGCAAAAAGAATATAAGCGGGAGGAATTACTGAAGCTTATGGGCGACCGGCAAGGCAGCTACTCCGTCTACCGTGACCGCCTTATAAAAAAAGGCATCATAAATGTCCGGCAGGGATATATTTCGTTGGCGCTGCCTTATTTTACTGAGTATATTAAGGAATACTGGTATAGTAATTAAAATTTCAACAGGACGGTTAAACCTTATGAAAATAAAAGCGTTAAAAACAGCCTTTCCGTATACGATCCCAATATTTGCAGGGTTCTGGTTTTTAGGACTGGCATATGGCATTTACATGAATGTATCAGGTTTTACATTCTGGTATCCATGTATTATGAGCCTTACCATATTCGGCGGATCGCTGGAATTTGTTGCTGTCACCATGCTTCTTGCCCCATTCGCACCGATACAGACACTGATAATGACCCTGCTCATTCAGGCGAGGCACCTGTTCTATGGCATTTCTATGCTGGACAGGTTCAAGGGAATCGGGTGGAAGAAGCTATATCTTATTTTTGGCATGTGCGATGAAACCTTTTCCATAAACTTTACCGCTGATATTCCTGAGGATGTGGACAAAGGATGGTTCATGTTTTTTGTAACCCTGCTGAATCATTTCTACTGGTTCTCCGGAGCCACAATTGGCGGCATTATGGGTTCCCTGATCAAATTCGACACAACCGGCCTCGATTTTGTCATGACAGCTATGTTTGTCGTCATTTTTATGGAGCAGTGGATGAAGGAAAAGAAGCATTACACCGCCGTTATAGGCATTGCCAGCACTATACTGTGCCGCATAATATTCGGCGTCGACAGCTTTATGGTTCCAACCATGGTATGCATTCTTATCCTTCTTGCGGCATTCAAAAAACCGATAGAGAAAGCAGGTGGGCTTATATGACCATGACATTATCCGAACAGATCATAACAATAGCTCTTTGCGTGGCTGGGACAATGGCAACGAGGTTTCTTCCCTTTGTTGTCTTCTCATCTAAAAAACCAACGCCCAAATTCATCCAGTATCTTGGAAAAGCACTTCCGTCTGCCATCTTCGGAATGCTTGTAGTATACTGTCTGAAAAATGTATCCATCCTGTCGGGAAGTCATGGGTTACCTGAACTTATAGCAATACTGGTTACCATTTGTCTGCATTTGTGGAAAAAGCAGATGCTCCTATCCATTGCAGGGGGAACGGTCTGTTATATGATTATTGTTCAGCTTATTATTTGAAAATCCGCCAGAATTTATCCATCTGCTCCTGAGAAGCCCATTTCTGGTGCCTGTCACCGATTTCGTCTTAATCAAATTTTTTTCCCTGACGCCTTTTTTTGATTTAAACTCTTTAATCAAAAAAATGGCGTCAGGCGCCATTTATTGATTAAAGCTAGCCCGCGGAGTTTAAATCAAATTCCGCGGGCATTCATCTCTTCACTTCATTCTGAACTTCATCACACTATACAGATCACCGATTCTCGGGGTTATCGCCCGTTGTAGCGGACGGCGAGCATGGTGATGTCGTCGAACTGGTCGGCATCCTGCACGAACTCGCCGATCGCGTCGATAACGCACTCGAGCAGTGCCTCCGGATCCGCATCATTTCCGGCGTTCAGCGCCGCCAGCATGCGGTCGGTGCCGAAAAGTTCGTTAGAAGCGTTCGTCGCCTCGGCGACGCCGTCGGTGTAGACAAAGAGCGTGTCGCCCGGCGCCAGCTCAAACTCATGCTCGCGGTACGGGATACCCTCCATCACAGCCACAGCCATCGAATGCTTATACTCTACGAGTCCGAACTCGCCGTCCCCGCGGCAGAGCGCAGGATGCTCGTGGCCGGCATTGGCAGCGATGCCGTGACCCGTGCGAAGATCGATGATAGCGATCCAGACAGTCACGAACAGCCCCTCCTCATTGCCCTCGCAGAGCAGATTATTCACGTCGTTGAGGATCTGCGCCGGCGAAAGCGTATCGCCCTTCAGCGTGCGGTTCTTGATCAGTGTCTTGGCGATGACCATAAACAGTGCGGCAGGCACCCCCTTGCCGGAAACATCCGCCATGACCAGGGCGAGATGATCGTCGTCCACGAAAAAGAAATCATAAAAATCACCGCCGACCTCCTTGGCAGGAGTCATCGAAGCAGCGATCTTCACATCGTCCCGGTCCGTAAAATGCGGGAACACCTTGGGCAGCATGTCCGACTGGATCTTAGTCGCCACATTAAGCTCGGCGCCAATACGCTCCTTCTCCGCCGTCACGCGCGCGATATTATTGATGTAAGCCCTGATATCCACCTCCATCTTGGAGATGGCACGCGCGAGCTCCTCGATCTCGTCGCCGGTATGTATCCTCTCGAGCTCACCGTTTGACACTGCGCCGCTGCGCACGAAATCATCGGCATTGGCAGTAAGAAGCTCGATTGGCTTGATCATGTAGAGCTTGATGTAGGCGAGGTAGGCCAGCGAGCCGATCACAAACACGATGATCGTGTTGCGCGCGATGAGCTTGACATAGCCGAGAATCGAGTCGGCGATCGTGTCCATCGAGGTGTCGACAAAAAGCAGCGCCGCGATCCGTCCTGCAGAATCCCTGATCGGCAGGATGCTCGAGGTGAGATACCCGTAGGTCCGGCTGTGGCGCGCGAACTTACTCTCCGACAGCTTGCCGGTCTCGTAGACCAGGTTGACCTCGTTGACATCAGCCGCCATGGGCTCGACAAAGCCGAGGTACGGCGAGTCTTCGTCATGGATGTAGTGGAGGTTGCCGTCGCGGTCCGGCACGGCGATATATATAAATGCTGCGCCCGACGCCTGCTCGACCCCCGTCAGAAACGAACACATCTCATGGTAGTACTCATCCTCCTCCCAGGTCGTGGCATAACGCATGACAGCATCCCCATCAATATTATCGAGGATGATATTGCCCACGTTGTAGCCGTTCTCGCTGTAGAGGTTGATGATCGTGTCCTTGTAGTTGTTGACCGCAAGCAGGATCGAGCCGATGCAAATGACGGCCGTGAGAATGAACGAGTTCATGAGGATTCTTGTGCCGATACTCTTTTTGCGTCTTTTTTTCTCTGCTGACATTGTGGTGTACTCCTGTGGAAATAATTTGAAGGGCGAGCGGCGACTTTACCGGATCACTACCGGAAAAAAGTTAGTCTTTTTCTGGTGCCTCGTCACCAATGGTTCTTTCTTTTTTAAATATACAACTCACATTTTTTAGGAATCGAGCAGACTTTCTTCATTGCAAGGGATGCCGCACTGACCATTGCACCATTCAGTGATTTTGCCTTCTGTGGGCAATCTACGACACAGCGCATACAGGAAATACACTTTTTCTTGTCAACCGATGCTGCATTTTCCTCAGGAATAGCTCCAACCGGACACTGTTTTGCACATAACCCACACTTGGTGCATGATTTTCCTGTTTTCGGCACAAGCCCTGCGCCTCCGGCCTTCTTATAGGGACGGTTTCCTGGCATCCTGCAGCTCCACCAGCGTATCCTCATAGGCACGGTTTCCATAAACACATACTATCACGGCTTTTGCCCCGCTCCCTTTTATCCCCCGCAGCCGCTCCACTGCCACTGCCGGTACGCGTCCGCCAAAAGAAGGAACAGCAATAACTGCTGTATCCCCTGTTTGAAAAGCAGTCTGTGAAAAAGCAGCTTTAGCATCTGTCAGGTCAATGAACCTAATATCATCTGCCAGTTTCCCGGAAACTATGTCAGCAACCCGTTTTGTTCCACCAGTAGGGCTAAATACAATTTGCGTACACTTCATAATGAAACCTCCTGTTTTCCGGTGTCTGTCACCGATTCTCCCCCATCCTTTCTGCAAATGCTGCCGCCCGCCGCATCCCACCCCTCCATAAGCCAGAACTGCCTATCCATTGATTCCCAATTTCCTTAAATACTTATCCCTTTCCTCTTCCGGTACCTTCAGTATGTCCATTGCCTCTTCTGCAGAATACTTTAATGAACTCATGATGTTCCTTATATCTATAAGCTTGGTGTTTTCAATGCCTCTTGCTTCAACTCTGTCAAGTACTTCACACATCGAAGTCGCCTCCTTTCCATCATCCATACTTATGGATTCTTCAAACCGATAATCTCCGGTTAGTATCGTCATCAGCTGCAGCACCTCATGCACATGTCTAAGCTTATCCTGACTCGGCTTATAATCTTTATTCATCCGCATCTGCACGAAATAATCCGCCACATGCCTGAAATCGCTTTTGAATAATTCTACCTGCTCAGGACTTAACCATGATATCTCGAACAAGTTCACCCTGTAATCACTGACATAAGGATCAAGCTCCTCCGGCAGTGACCCGTGCTTCTTCAGTGCCCCCTTAAGAGTAAGCGGCTCATCCCAGTGGCTGCTTCCGAAATAAAGCACCAACGTTATTACAGGATACCTTACTTTTGGCTTAACTTTCTTGTCTGCCAGCATGGAGCCTCTGTATGCCGCTCCGTCATAGGATATCACTCTGAACGGTGCATCTTCATCAGGTGCAGTCTGGTTCTCAAGCCCCAACAGCGCTATACGTACATTGCAGAGCGCTAACGTACCGTCAGCTTCAGTAACAGTCCTGTTCCAAAACTTTGATACGTCTCTCTCCTGCTCATGCAGCTTGCCGTCAGCCTTATAAATTGACCGCTGTTTCTCTGCCGTGAGTTCATCCTCCCTGACAACTGCACGCCCTCCGAAAAGAAGCACGTTCACTATGTCGGCAAAGACATCATTATAATCCTCAAGTGTCTTCTCCGTTATATCCTTTCCATGGTACGTGGATGCCTCCTCGGCTTTATAAATAACATCCGGCATTATTCAGCCCTTTCTTTTAAAAGTATATTACAATTTAGTGCCTCTTTCAAGACGGCTGCAGTTCAGCCCTACCATACAGCCTGACGAAAAACGCCGCAATGATCCGGTTCCTCTCGGGGAACCTGTACCTGCCCGAAGCATAACGCTTATGATGCGAATGCTGACTCACATAAAAAGCTCTCAGAGCTTCTTATCATCAAGATTCCTGAGAGCTTCCATATTTTTCCGGTGTCTGTCACCGATTCTCCCCCATTCTTTCTGCAAATGCTGCCGCCCGCCGCATCTCACCCCTCCATAACCCTGCACAGCCTAAATCATATAAATACAGTCCTCGTCATAATTTTCAAAGTTAGAATCATGCGAAATAAGCCTGGCCCCGCACGCCTTAGCCTGTGCAATAAGCATCCTGTCAAACGGATCCTGATTGCCAAGATATCTATCTTTCTTCACCTTAAGCCCTCTAAGAAGCTTAATATGATCAGACGAAATATCCAACCTGCGAAATCCGGATTTTTCACACAGATCCTCGATGACAGCCTCATTATACGGACACTTCACAGGATCCTTAAAGTTCTTAACAGCAAGCTCCCATAGTGAAGCTGTACTGTAATAAACAATATTGTCATCCCCGGTAATAAGCTCCCTTGCCTTTTTGCTCAGCCGCTCATCATCGGTAAGCGACCAGATAATAACATGCGTATCAAGCAGGACCTCCATCAGATAAGTCCTCCGTTCCCTGCAAATGCTGACTCCGTATCAATTTCATTAAATTCATCAAGTCCGCCCATCTTAGGAATGATGTCCTTGCCGACTCCAAGCCTTACCTTATCTTCATCATAAGGAACTAATTTTGCCACCGGCTTGCCATTCTTCATGATCACAACATAGGGCTCCGACTTGGCAGCGACAACAGATATATATTTGGAAAGATTAGCTTTGGCTTCAAACACACTGACAGCAGTCATATAATCAACTCCTACTAGAAATCAATATTATGGTTAACTTGGTTAACCTTATTTTTGCATATATACTAAAATATGTCAAGTTGCAAATGCTGTCGCCCGCCACATCTAAGCGCCGCCGTATGCGCATAGTCATCAGACACCAGCTGTAAATACTGATGTCCATCTCCTCACGGAATTTATTCACTGTACTTTATTGCATAATATGCGCATATACGCATTATTCTTTGAAACAAAAGTCCCTCTTCAGCCTCAGAGGGACCTCTCTCGTTATTCCTGGTAATCAACTACTCTTTTTTATCATTTTTATGATAGAGCTCATGCATGGCCATCAGATACCCTTCAAGTCTCCTCTGTGCTGACAGGTCCATCTTCTGGTACGTCTGAACAAGCCTCCCTACGGACGAATCCTTGGTTATTATCATATAATCAGGGCTGTCATATGTACTTCCCTCCCTCTCGCTACCGGAAAGCAGCTCACCTGGTGTGACTCCAAGCACATCACATATGATGAGTATCTTGTCTGCAGACGGATTCGTCCTCATGCGCTTCCATGAACTGATCGAGCTTTCCGCTATACCTGTCCTCTCCGCAAACTCCTTCTGTGTCATCCCTTTCTCCCGCAGGAGATCGAATATCCGGTCACTTATAAGCATCACTGCACCCCGTCTAAGCTGTTTTCT
This sequence comes from Eubacteriales bacterium, assembly GCA_030531385.1. Taxonomy (GTDB): domain Bacteria; phylum Bacillota; class Clostridia; order Lachnospirales; family Lachnospiraceae; genus Avilachnospira. The sequence continues at coordinate 801 of JAUNNP010000072.1, read as the reverse complement.
GATCCGCCAGCTCCCTCACGGTCTCAACAGGAAGCTTTGTTGCTTCTGCTATCTGCTCGATTGTCAAAGCATTCAGCATAAGCAAATTTCCGGCTATCTCAACAGCCTGTTTATTTCTCATGTGCATAGGTCTAGCACCAATGTGTTTTTGTGCAGATTATGACTGCACGGTCTTATTTTCGCCCTTCTCAAAACAAATCCGAGGCGAATAATCCGTCTCCCCTTACTTGAACATAGGTCGAATGGCCGCCTGCTGTTCCGAGGAAATCCCCAAAATCTGCATTGCCTGATCAAGAGTAATTTTCATGTTTGCCATAAGATTCCTAACCAATTCTATGGTAGTCTCCAGAGCTCGCTCTCTACCGTACTCTTCTACTGCTTTACACACCTGCTCTCGACCTCCTCCCTCTTTGAAATGCTGTACACCCTTACGCAGGGCTTCATACTCGATATCTTTTGATTCTTTACAGCTGAAGTCATGCATCAGCTTTCCTACCGGATCATCTCCGCGGTATTCTCCATTCACATAAATGATGTGCGAGCCATCGCCCACAGGCTTTCTGGTAATATCATATCATTTTCTGGGAAGTCTTTCAATGCCCGCAAGCTTCACCACTCATCGAATGTCCCGTCGAGGAACGCCAGCACATCTTCAAAGGACCGGTCACTCTCCCGCACCGCCTACCTGATTCTTAAGTCAAAATTACTTTAATTTAACAGCAGTCCCATACATCTGAAGATAGAAGTATCATCCGGTCTATTTCTGATTTTATATCAGATCCTGACAAATTGGAAGCACAT
>JAUNNP010000071.1 GCA_030531385.1 Eubacteriales bacterium | reverse complement strand
GGCCGAGACTTCCGCGGAGAATGCCAACGCCGCGCCTGCAATGATCTATGCGGCAGGAACTGAAGCGGCAGGAAACGGACTTGATGCGTCAGGGACGGATGCGCCCGGGGAAGCGGCAAACGAGACAAACGAAGCCGCAGCTGAATCAAAAAACAGCCTGACCGGAGACGACATCATTTCATTTGCAAGGCAATTTGTGGGAAACAGATACAGATACGGAGGAACAAGCCTTACAGGCGGCATCGACTGCTCAGGCTTTACAATGGCAGTCTATAATCATTTTGGAATTTCACTTCCGCATTCTTCATCCTCACAGCGAAGTGCGGGAAGCTCGGTAGGCAGTCTTTCGGAGGCACAGCCGGGTGACCTTGTATGTTACAGCGGGCATGTTGCTCTTTATATGGGGAATGGACAAATCGTACATGCCCAGAATGCGAGAAACGGGATCACGATTTCAAACGCAAATTATAACCGAATACTCTCAATCAGACGTTTATTGTAAAAGATTGCCAAATATTTCGCATAAAAACAGTGGAAAATCTGCATGACCGATAGGATTTTCCACTGTCTTTTTACTTTATAAAATTAGTCATAAATGATAAAATAAAATACGATTTTTGTGAAAATTTGAATTTTGCGGGTGATCCTCCCGCGGGTAATTATATTTTGGTAATTGATCCGTGAAGCCTTTATTCATGGATAATTCAGACAGGAGTTAATTTATGGAGAATCATGTAAAAATAATTTCACTTGACCTTGACGGTACACTTCTTAACTTTAAGAAGGAGGTTTCGGAGAGAAACCAGCATGCCCTTAAGGAGGCTGCCGAGAAAGGTATTTATATCGTACCTACTACAGGAAGGATAGCGGCAGGACTTCCGGACACGATCAAGTCTATGCCTTTTGTCAGATATGTCATCGGCGCGAATGGCGCGGTCGTTACGGATATGAAGGAGAACAAGGACATCATGAAGGAGGAGATCCCGAATGCTGAGCTCCTTGAGATCTTTGATCTTGCCAAAAAGTATGATGTGCTTTACGACTGCTATGTTGAAGGTTCCGGCTATATCAGCGCTGATATGATGGAACGTGTTCCGGATTATACTATGAATGAAATCCATGTAAAGCTTATGCACGATACACGTAAGCCGGTGGATAACCTTGATGAGTTCATGCGTGAAAACGGAAAGGATGCCCAGAAGGTACAGTTCCTTTTCAGAAGCGAGGAGGCCCGCGATGAGGTGCTTCAGGAAATCAAGGATGCGCTTCCGAACTGCCTTGTAACAAACAGCTATCCAAACAATATCGAGATCAACAGCAAGGATGCCACCAAGGGCAATGCGCTTAAATTCCTCTGCGAGTATCTCGGCATTGACATTGCCGATGCCATGAGCTTTGGAGACGGTACGAATGATATTTCAATGCTGGATATGGCAGGCATTGGCGTTGCCATGGAGAATGCTGCTCCGGAAGCCTTCAATCACGGCAAGATCATCGCTCCTGACTGTAATGAGGATGGTGTTGCAAGGATAATCGAGCAGTACGTTGAGGAATAAGCTTATGGAAAGCTACTTGGAATTCGAGGAAAAACTGAACCGGAGACTTGAGGAGATCGGAGAGGATACGCTTCATTTTGAGGAGAGCGAGTTCTGGATGATCCAGTCCGATTATGAGTTTATTGAGTATTATGCGGCTAAAAACAGGCTTATTAATACCGCGACCGCATTGCCTCTTGCACGCGGTCTGCATAACGGTGATCACAGAAAATCAACGCTTATCAGAAATGATATTACATACAGGCTTCCTTATGTTATCCATCCGCTTCAGGTAGCGCGCATACTTATAGAGCTCAACATTCCGCTTTCGCATCATGAACAGGATGTGCTTTATGCAGCTGCACTTTGTCATGACATGATCGAGGACATACCTTTTCTTAATCATGGCAAGGAACTGATGGTGCAGTATCACCTTGATCCCGAGGTCTATGAAGTTGTAAAGCTTGTGACAAAACGCAAGGATTTCACAGAGGATGAGGAGCGGGAGCATTTCAGGCATATTATGGAAAACAGGCTTGCGCTGCTCGTAAAGCTTTCGGACAGGAGCAATAATGTTGAGGACCTGTATAACCGCTCACTCTGGAAGGTGCATGAGTACGTTGGAGAGACAAGACGGTTTTTCCTTCCGATGGCGGATTATGCGGATGAACATTATCCGGATATAGCTTCGGCGGTTGCGATACTTCGCGATAAGATCCATAGTCTTACGGATGCTGCCGAGTTTCTTGTTGACCGATATGACAGGCAGGAAAAGGAACTTAAGTACCGTCTGGATGACCTGCGCAGGGAAAATGATGCGCTGAGAGCAAAGTGGAAGGCTATGTGGACGGAAGGACTTCGTGAGGAAGACGGAGGTGCCGCTGACTTGGGCGGTGCAGATGCTTCGGGCGGAGGCCGTGGGACAGCTTTTGGACAGGGCGGAGGTGCCAAGATATGAGCGACCTTAATTATATCGAGAGCCTTCACAGCTTTATAGAAAATTATGCTGAGGAACGCGGACTCAAGAATACACTTCTCGCGCTTCCTGCAGCCAGGGAGCTGCTTGAGGGCAAGATCAGGAAGTGTTCTGAATTTGACCGCGAGGGCGTGCTCAACCAGTCATACTATGAGCATTGCCTGCAGGCGACCAAAATGCTTATAGATATTATGATCCCGCTTTCACATGAGGATGAGGATATTCTGATTGCCGGAGCCCTGCTGCACGATACGATCGCACATGCTGGTTTTAAGCGTGGCGGTCGCGAGCTTGTGGAGGATTACCATCTCGATGAGCATGTGTACAAGATCGTCCGTGTGACCACCACGATCGATGGAAAGACCGATGAGGATCTTAAGGAATATTATGATGAGATAGCGAAGGACAGGCTGGCTGTGCTGCTTGCCATGGCAGACCGCGGCAACCTTGTTGAGAACCTGTACGCACTCTCCATAAATGAGTCGCTTGAGTATATTTCGGAAATAAGAAAATATGCGCTTCCGATGTGCGTTTCGGCTCTCGAGAGGTATCCGGATGTGCTGATACCGATGCGCGTGCTGATGTCAAAGGTGCATAGTCTTATCGATGTTACTGACATAATTTCTCACCGCTATAAGGACAGGAAAAATACTTATGAGAAGGAAATCCTGTCTTTGATGGAGGAAAACTCAAGGCTTCGCGGCCTTATCGCGCAAGGCACGAACTAGAAAGGCGGACAAAATGAAAATAAAGAAAATTGCCGTTTTAGCGATGCTCCTTGCAACGGCAGCATTTGCATGCGGCTGCACTGGGGCCAAGGGGGTCTTTGGGGCCGGAGCCGGTACGGCAGCAGTAAATGCGGGAGGCCCCGGTGCGGCCGAGGCGCCTGGCAAACAGGGCAAGACCTTAAAGCTTAAAGAAACCGGCATTGACGCCAATGCTGCCGCCGGTATATCTGTGATGCCGCTCGGCATTTTTATGACCGTAACTGACTATGACGCTGAGAGCGGCAGGATTAATGCCGTTATCTCCAATGAGAGCGGACATGATCTCGGATATGGCGAGGATTTCTGGCTTGAGGAGAAGACAAGCGGAGAGTGGGTCAGGGTCGAGCCCAAAGAGGAGTACAGCTGGATCGAGGTATGGCATGAGCTTAAGGACCTTGAGAGTGCTGAGGTGTCATATAATCTTAGCTACTTCGGCGAGCTTCACGCAGGAGACTACAGGCTGTGCAAGACTGATCTGTATGCGGAATTTACGCTGGTGGAGAAGTGAATATAGAATGCGGGGTGTCAGGGGGACGGTTCCTTTGACACCTTTTATGTATTGTAAATTGAATTTGGGAAAAAGTCCCTCTTCAGGGACGTTCTTCCACTCGATGTTCGCCCGCAGGGTACTTTACTGAAATCCTTCTACTGCGGTACTCACACGCCCTTCAGAGGGACTTTTTTCTCAAATTCTGCTACACTTCAAAGGGTGTCAAAAGAACCGTCCCCCTGACACCTGGCTGATGGGCATCCCGAAAAAGAAAAAAGTAGAAACAGGATGCCTAAACTCGCCTGGAAAGCATCCTGAAAAAGAAAAAAGTAGAAACAGGATGCCGATTCACATAGAAAAGGCATCCTGATACAAACTTTATTAAATTTGGGATGACGGCCGGGCCTGACAGCCGCAGCTGTGTGCATCACACGCCGAGGTAGCAGTGGAAGCCGCCGTCGACAGGTATGACAGCGCCGGTCACAAATGTGCTTGCGGGGCAAACAAGGAAGAGGAAAGCACTGACGAGTTCCTCAGGCTTTCCGTAGCGGCCCATGGGAGTGGCTGCAACTATCTTGCCGCTTCTTGGGGTAGGCGTGCCGTCCGGATTAAACTGCAGAGCGCGGTTCTGCGGAGTCTGGAAAAAGCCCGGCGCGAGAGCATTCACGCGCACGCCGCTCTTTGCAAAATAAGTAGCTGCCCACTCGGTAAAGTTGGACACGGCAGCCTTAGCGCCTGCGTAGCCCGGAATACGTGTCATAGGTGCATATGCGCCCATGCTGGAAATGTTGACGATGTTGGCATTTTCCTGACCCACCATGCACTCTCCGAAGATCTGCGTAGGCATGATCGTGCCGTAAATGTTGAGGTCGTACTCACGGTGAATGAACTCGGTATCTATTGTAAAGAAGCTGGCCATGCCATCCTCAAGGTCGGCGAGCTGATCCTGCGGGATGGTGGCGCCCTTTACGGCTCCGCCTGCGCAGTTTACAAGAATGTTGATATGCCCGAAGGCCTCAAGGATCTCCTCGCGGGCCTTGATAAGGCTGTCGCGGTCAAGGACGTCAGCGGCAACGGCGATCGCCTCGCCGCCGTCTGCCTTGATAGCATCTACTATCGGAGTACAGTTTTCCTTCCTGCGGCCGATGACTGCGACTTTGGCACCGCAGGCTGCAAGAGCCTTGCAGAACTGACCTCCGATAACTCCGCTGCCGCCTGTGACTGCAGCGACCTGGCCTTCTAGATCGATTTTGAATGGAAGCTCCATGCTCATTTGTTTTTCCTCCTCTTCGAGTGATTATGTTCAGGTATAGCTTTGTAGCTGACTAAAGCGCGGCATAGCGATTTGGCTGACCAAAGCGCGGTGCAGCGATTTGCCAATATGAAGATATGATACCATAAGGCTCAGAAGTATTCGAGTGCTTAGGCAGAGATTATTGGGACTTTTAAAAGGGACAAAACGGATAAAAACGGATAAAAAGAGTTGAAAAATACATAAAACGGTGCTATGATGATATCGACGATTGTGTGAGCAAGAAGTGCGGAGCAATCGGGTATAATACCCGGAGGAACAATATGACCATAGATGAGATGAGAAAGATAAAAGACGAGCGAGGATACAGCATAGCTGTGCTTTCTAAATATTCAGGTGTTCCGACAGGTACATTGACTAAAATTTTCTCAGGTGAAACAAAGGTACCGAGGGCGGCGACGCTTTCGGCGATTGAGAGAGTGCTGCTGTCAGACGAGCAGAAGATACAGGGAAAAGCAGCGCAGTATAATGAAAAAGCTGAATATAAGTCCGAGGCGTCGGTTCCGTATTATCTTGATGGCGGCTCCGACCATACGATGGAGGAGTACTTTGCGCTTCCGGATGATATACGCATGGAACTGATCGATGGCAAATTCTATTACATGGAAAGTCCCGCCTATGTACACCAGGCAATTGCAGGATATGTGTATGCAGCACTTTTATATCAGATAACAGAGAAAGGCGGAAACTGTATGCCATTTATTTCGCCGGTATCCGTGCAGCTTGATATGGATGATAAAACAGTGGTTCAGCCTGACGTTATGATCAGCTGCAGGAGAGATAAGCTTAAGTATCGTATTTACCGGGGAGCACCGGATTTTATGATGGAGGTATTGTCTCCTTCCACAAGAAAAAAAGATCTGACACTGAAGACCGCAAAATATGTTAATGCCGGAGTGCGTGAATATGTTATTATAGATCCTGAAAAGAGAAGACTCATGTCATACAGGACGGATAATGAATTCGACCTGGAGATATTGCCGCTTGAGGGAAAGTATGCCCTTGACATATATAACGGTGAAATAACCATCGATCTTGATCATATTAATAAGCTTATAGATGATATGCCGGGAAAAGATGAGGTCTGAATGAACAGAGGATTTATTATAAAAAAGATATATCTTGATATGGATGGCGTGCTGGCAGATTTTGACCGCGGCAAAAGGGAGCTTTGCGAGCCCGGGATAAGACCTAAGTGGGATGGAATCAGGAAGGTTCCGCACTTTTATGACAGGCTTGAGCTCATGCCGGGAGCGAAGGAAATGTTCGATGAGATCTATGGACTTTATGGTGATAAGTGTGAGATACTTACCGGCATTCCCAAGCCGCATCAGCGCATAGAGCATGCCGCCGAGGACAAAATCGCCTGGGCGCACCGCCTGCTTTCTGAGAATGTTGTCGTCCACACTGTTTTGAAGGAAGAAAAGAAGAACTTCGTGACCGGACCGGACTGTGTGCTTATAGATGATCATCAGCCCAATATCGATGACTGGGTAAGGAGCGGCGGCACAGGTATACTCTTTACAGATGCAGAGGCAGCGCTTGCTGAGCTGCGATACATCGAAATGGCTGATCGATAATGCCGGGCCCCGGTGCAACCGGGCAGCTCACGATGGAACTGTTTTTTTCTGAATTTATGGTAAACTCAAAGTAAACAATTGCATAGTTAAAATTTACGGCTCAATAATTTTACTCATTTAAGATAATAAAATTAAGGAGAGCGTAAATCATGAGTAAATATGTAATTCTTTGCGAATCAGGATCTGACGTAAGCCCCGAGCTTGCTGAGAGATACAATATAACAATAGTACCGATGCATGTAAATTTCGGCGAGGAGACAAGGGACGACGGAAAGTTTCCGGTAACGGACGTTTTTGATTATTACAAGAGCACCGGAGTCCTTCCCAAGACCTCGGCAAGCAACGTGGCAGATTTTGAAAAGGCCTTTGACGAGCTGCACGAAAAGTACCCGGAGAGCCGGATCCTTTACCTCGCATATTCATCGGTGACCACCTGCACATACCAGAGTGCTGTAATAGCAGGCGAGGGCCGTGATTATATCACCTATGTTGATACCAAGGGAGTTTCGGCCGGACAGTGCCTGATAGTGCTTTCGGTCGCAAGATATCTTGAAAAGCATCCCGATGTTGAGCTTCCGGAGCTGCTTGAGGTTATAGACGATTATATAAAGCGAGGCCGCATGGGCTTCTTCCCGGGAGACCTTGATTACTTAAGAGCCGGCGGACGCGTAAGCAACGCAGCATATCTCGGAGCCCGCCTTCTCTCACTCAATCCGCTTATCATAATAGATGACGGACGTCTCGTTGCAGATAAGAAATACCGCGGCAGCATGGAAAAGGTATCATCCAAGCTGGTATATGATTTCACAGAGCGCTTTGATTTTGACAAAGAACTGATCATATTTGTATTTAGCCCCGGACTTTCAGATAAAATTAAGGCAAATGCTGACGCTATTGCTAAGGAGCTGGGATTCAAGGAGATCCTCTGGGTTCAGACAGGCTGCGTTGTAGGCACGCACGGCGGACCGGGAGCATTTGGAGTTATCGGATTTTCCAAAGCCTGAATATGCAGAGAACTTCCCGGATATAAGCAGGCAGGAGCAAAAACAGGCAGGAATAAATATGGCTACGATTTTAATTGCTGAAGATGACAGAAATATGAGACTGCTGACGGCTGCCAGACTCTCGGACGACTATAAGGTCGTTACGGCTGAGGATGGGGCAGTGGCCTTAGAACGCGTTCATCAGGGAGGCATAGATCTTATAGTGGCCGATATCATGATGCCGAACCTGGATGGCTTTGGTCTGCTTGAAACCATACGGCGCGAGGGAATAAAGACACCCTTTCTGATGCTCACAGCAAGAGATTCGCTGCAGGATAAGCAGCATGGCTTCGAGCTTGGTACAGATGATTATATCACAAAGCCCTTTAGTACGGATGAGCTTTTGTGGAGAGTCAAGGCACTGCTTCGCCGCGCCAACATTTCCATAAACAGGAAGATACAGATAGGAAGCGTGACGCTGGACTCTGAAAAGTATGCGGTCTATAATGATACTACATATATTGAATTTCCGAAGAAGGAGTTTGATATACTTTTTAAGCTTCTTTCATATCCGGGACAGATATTTTCAAAGGAACAGCTCCTGGACAGTATCTGGGGCACGGGCTCGGACAGCAGCGAGGATACGGTAAAGACTCACATCAACCGCGTAAGAAACCGTATTTCGGAGTTTTCCGAGTTTCACATTACGACCATAAAGGGCATCGGATACAGGGCGGACATAGCAGAGTAGGACCCGGCAAAGCAAAAGCAGGGCGGACATAGCAGAGTAGGACCCGGCAAAGCAAAAGCGGTACAGCAGGATCAGACAAAGCATCACGGGGCAGCAGAAATGGCAAAAAAGGACATAAACAATTTGGGCCGCAGTATGCGGAAATTTGTATTCCGTATTGTGATCATAGGCATTTCGCTTGTTATCGTATCAAACTTATCGAATCTTTTCATGACCTGGCTCCTCAGGTCATTTCTTAATATTCAAAACATATACCTGGAATCGGAGCTTGAGCTTCTGGGTACACTTATTATCGTGCTCATCATTCTCCTCATAGTATTTATTATCTATTACCGTGCCAGAAAACGTGAGCTTAACAAGCTTACAGAGGCCATAGAGAGAGTGGCCTCGGGCGATTACACGACCAAGATCGAGTACAGCCGCCGTGAGACCATGTCGCATGTATACAGCGATTTCAACAAAATGATAGCCGAGCTTCAGGGCGTGGCATTCCTGCGCAGGGATTTCATAAATAATTTTTCGCATGAATTCAAGACCCCGGTAGCCTCGATAAACGGCTTTTCCTCCCTGATGCTTGAAAGGAATTTGAGCGAAAAGGAGAGACAGACTTATCTCGAGATAATACGCGAGGAATCGGAGCGCCTTTCGAAGCTTGCGAATAATACCATACTGCTCACCAAGCTGACCTCGCTTGACTATATTTACGATGTTGAAAAATACGATCTTGGCGAGCAGCTTCGTCAGTGCGCAATCATTTTGTCATCCGAATGGACGGCAAAGCAGCAGACTGTGACCGGTGATTTTGCGGAGAATGTCATGTTCCCGGGGAATCGTGAGCTTATGCAGCAGCTTTGGATAAATCTGATCGGAAACGCAGTAAAGTATACGCCAAGTCATGGCGAGATCAGCATTTCCCTCAAGGTTGAAAACATGGGACTGGGAGAGACCGGTGAAAAAATGGCCGGCGCGGCAAGGGCCGCAGGCGCGGAGCTTGGTCCGGGCGCTGTAAGGGCAGTCGATGCTGCTGTGGCGGCGGTTTCCGAAATGGATACAGGCCGCAGCATGGCAGTCGTTACCATCAGCGATAACGGAATCGGTATGGATGAGGAGACTAAAAAGCACCTCTTCGAGCCCTATTATCAGGCGGACGGTTCGCATTCCATGAGCGGCATGGGGCTGGGACTTGCCATAGTCCATCATATAGTGCTGCTTTGCGAGGGCAGCATTGATGTGGAGAGCAATCCCGGGGAAGGCAGCACCTTTACGGTGAGGCTGCCGCTTTAATCAACTACAGAGCAGGAGCATCGGTCGGATGAGCCTGCTTTTTTAGTGCAAAAGCCCGCGGAACGGCCGCCTTAATTGCAGTTTCATATGTTTCTAAAATTTATATAAAATGGACAGATTATACATATAAATTTGCAGCATTTAATGCTATAATTATTAGACCTATGGATAGGTGGAAGTATGCTGTTTTTTATTTTTTCACAGCAGCATTTTATACAAAAAATCCATGCTTGTATTTAATATATAACCTTAATGGAGTGGGACGATATGAAGCTTAAATTCAAAAGAGTTTTCAGAAGTTTAACATCAGCTGTGATCATCGCGTCGATGACCCTCCTGCAGCCTATGTCTGCACTTGCAAATGCAGTACCTGAGGTGGTCGAGGTAGATGGAACCCGTATAACGGAGGATCTGCCTGATGAAAATCTTGTTTACTTTGGAAATGCCAATATCTCGGTGATGGAAGCACCGGGCGAGTTTATTGTGCCTATATACAGAGAAGGAGACCTTTCGGAGGCGGCGAGTGTTACTATCAGGTCGCTTGATGTATCGGCGCTTTACGGTAAGGACTACGAGCTGCTTGGCGGGAACAGGACTGAATATGACAGCGAGAAGACCATCATGCAGCTGCAGGCTGAGGCAAGTCTCAGCAAGAACCTGGATGAGGCAAAAGCAGCCGCAGCGATATCACAGTATGAGTTCGAGGCTGCAACAGAGACCAACATGAGCAGTGATGCAGCTGCAGATGCTGAGGCCAATGCTGAAGCAGCAGATGCTGACGCTGCGTCTCAGTATTTACTTGCTTCGGTCAATAAGCTTACCGGAGAGGAGGCTGAAGCAGCCAAAGAGGCATCAAGTGCCGCAGTCATTGATGCAATCATGGCAGCAGAAGAAGAGGCGGAAGCTGAAAAAAATGTAAGACATGCAACAGAGACAGACCTCGAAGAGGACGCGGCGGCATCCGATGATGAAGGCAGCCCGGAGGATGAAGGGGAGCCTGAGTCAGACCTTACAGCGGATGAACTCCTTGTTGATCAGGTAAAGGAACAGGTAGAGATCACCGGAAAGAGCAGCCTTGCTATCTTAAAGGAAATGCAGACCGGGGAGCCTACACGTGACTCTGTCAGCTCAGAGTTCAACGGAAACATTACACAGCAGCTGCTTGACAACATCATGCCTGATGCGATGCTTGAGGTTCCTTATTCCTGTGAGCAGGTGATCGAATTTGCACCCGGTCAGGATGAGGCAAAGGTCCGCTTCAGAATATATAACGACAACAAGGCAGAGGGATCAGAGGTATTCACTCTGATCATGAGCGATTCTGAAAATGTGTATCCGTACAGCGTTACATCCATGGCTGTCATGATCATGGATGATGAAGCAGCGGTTCATTCTGTTATTTCTTTTGCTGAACCTGAGACCGATGGAACATCAAAGAACGATATAAAGGCAATACTTGCCATAATCAGGGATGCCAGAAAGGGCGAGGTCGCTGACGCGGTAGTGGAGAAGGAAACTGCCGAGAAAGAGACAGTAGAG
>JAUNNP010000070.1:10657-11230 GCA_030531385.1 Eubacteriales bacterium | reverse complement strand
ATTGTCAGAGGCTACATCACAGGAAGCGGCTGGGCAAGCTACAAGGAAAACGGCACGGTATGCGGTATAAAGCTTCCGGAGGGACTTAAGGAGTCGGACAAGCTTCCCGAGCCGATCTACACACCATCGACCAAGGCGGAGCTTGGGGACCACGATGAGAACATCTCATACGAGCAGAGCATTGCGCACCTTGAGAAGTATTTCCCGGGAAAGGGAGAGGAGCTCGCGGCAAAGCTTCGCGACAACACCATCGCTCTTTACAAAAAATGTGCAGACTACGCGGCATCAAAGGGCATCATCATTGCGGACACCAAGTTTGAGTTTGGACTTGATGAGAACGGCGTGATGTACATCGGAGACGAGATGCTTACACCTGACAGCTCACGCTTCTGGCCGGCAGACGGCTACGAGCCGGGACATGGCCAGCCTTCATTTGACAAGCAGTTCGCACGCGACTGGCTGAAGGCCAATCCGGACAATGACTGGACACTTCCGCAGGAGATAGTTGACAAGACGATCGACAAGTACCTTCAGGCATACAAGCTCCTCACAGGCGAGGACCTTAAGTAAGTC
>JAUNNP010000070.1:5913-10647 GCA_030531385.1 Eubacteriales bacterium | reverse complement strand
AAACCAGCTTCTTACAGTAAGTCAAAACAAGCTTCTTACAGGCGGGGACCTCAAATAATTAAAAATGGGATTTTTTGATTTTAAAAATCATAACGGATTTAAGGGCGGCAATTGGATACCATATACAATTGCTGCCTGTTCTGCTGTTTTGCTGTATACGATAATCAACAACATTCCGTCCATACTCACCACATTTTCCAATATAGGGAAAATGCTGACGCCGGTCACGATGGGCGTGGTCATCGCATATCTGATGACGCCGTTTGTAAATTTTATAAACAGACATCTGATAAAAATGATCAAAAAAGATAAGTTGAGAGATATTGTATCTATCGTGATAGCCTCATCCGTGATCGTCATTTTCATTGGCATCCTGATGAGCTTCCTTATCCCGCAGATCGTAGACAGCGTTGTACAGTTTATCAACAACATCAATCTGTATTCAGAGGCTGTAAATGACCTTGTGATCAACCTGCAGGCGATGGCGGAAGAGCACAATCTGGACATGGACAGCGTGACCGCGCTCACCACCCAGCTTCTCGATAATGCCGTGCAGTTTGTCACAAGAAATTTAAGAAACTTTGTAAACAGATCTGTATCCATAGGCGGAATAGCGGGCAACCTTGTTATCGGCATCATTCTGGCCATATATTTCCTGAGCAGCAGAGGCACCATACTTGACGGCATCAGAAGATTCCTAAGCCGCTCTATCAGTGAGGAAAAATATGATAACTTCAGCACTTTCATAAAGAAATGCAACAGCATCTGTACGGATTTTATTGCCGGAGACCTGCTGGATGCCGTGATCGTAGGCATAGTGAATTTTATTTTCATGACTATCATGAAGATGCCTTATGCAGTGCTGATCTCGGTCGTTGTGGGAGTCACAAACCTTGCTCCGACCTTCGGACCCTTTGTGGGTGCATTCATTGGTGCGTTCATCATGCTTTTTGCAGATGCCGGGCACACCATCATATTTCTTATATTCACCCTTATTCTGCAGCTCATCGACGGCTATATCATTAAGCCCAAGCTGTTCGGAAACTCGCTGGGAGTACCCGGAGTATGGATAACTGTCGGCATCATTGTCGGCGGAAAGTTTTTCGGAGTGATAGGCATTCTGCTTTCCGTGCCCGTGGTAGGAATCATAACCTACGTGTACAAAGCATATGTCGACAGACTTGAGCTTTCCAAGCTGATCGAATCGGTGCCCCAGGGAAGCGCTTTCCCGGCGAATATCACTGCGAATGCTGCCTCCGCAGCTCCGGCTGAGCCTGCTGCGAATGCTGACCTCGCAGCTCCTACAGATCCGGCCACAGGTGCTGACCCCGCGGCTTCAGCCGGAAATAGCAAAGAGAAGCAGAACTGAACCTTTTAATTTCACAGGATTTTAATGAACCGATTTTTTTGAAATTTTCTATTGACATTATGGAAAACTTGTATATAATGATATTTGTTAGCGGAAACTAACAAAAGTTAGATGAGGTTAACAAAAGTTAGCCTAAGCTGACAAGAGTCAAAGCATATTGCGGTCATCCTTCAGACCGGTCCTATATGGCTCTTTGTCCGGCAGAGGAGTTGTATATGAGTGTAGTAATAGTTGGCGGAAATGAATGCATGGTGAGACAGTATAAGGACCTTTGTGAGTCCTACAGCTGCAAGGCTAAGGTATTTCCAAAGATGAAGGGAAGCCTGAGGAATAAGATAGGTTCCCCCGATCTCCTGGTACTTTTTACCAATACGATGTCACACAAGATGCTGCAGTGCGCGCTTAACGAAACTAAGGGAATGGGCACAGTCGTTGCCAGATCACATTCCAGCTCAATGGCAGCATTAAAGACCATACTTGATGAGCACACAGCGATAGCTGGCTGAACACAGCATTTGCAGACTGAACAAAGCAGCTGCGCTGAAAGCATCGGGAGTTTGGATCGATAACATTGTTAATTTTTTTCATACATCACAATAAGGACCTCCATCCTGACAAAGCATCCGGTATATCGAAAGATATTCCGGATCTTTGCTTTTTGTCTTTTTTGTCTTTTTTTTCGATTTTTTATCTTTGCTTTTTTGAGTGCATTGTGAGTTTGCTTATGATATACTAAAACCAAATTTGTGATAAAACAAAAAGGAAAATCATATGCAATATTACGGAGATGTATACAGACCGCCGAGTGAGGCCTCAAGTCTTATCATTCAGGTAACGCTCGGGTGCAGCCACAATACCTGCAGGTTCTGCACGATGTATAAAGAGAAGAGATTTTACAACCGTCCGCTCGAGGATGTGCTTGAGGATCTGAGAGAGGTCGCTGCGAGATATTCGACCAGGGTAAGAAGGATATTTCTTGCAGATGGAGACGCGCTTATTAGGAAGACAGACGATCTTCTTGCCATACTTGATGAGTGCACAAGGCTTTATCCCTTCTGTGAGAGGATAACCTCTTACGCATCGCCTGGAAGTCTGCTTATCAAGAAGCCCGAAGAGCTTAAGACACTCAGGGAGCACGGTCTCAGTATGGTCTATCTGGGTCTTGAGTCCGGCAGTGATGAGGTCCTTAAGCTTATGGATAAGGGCTTTACTGCCGATCAGATCGTTGAGGGAGGCCTTAAGGCCAAGGCAGCCGGAATGCAGCTTTCTGTTACGGCCATTGCGGGTCTTGGCGGCACAGAGCTTACAAGGGAACATGCTGAGGGCACCGCAAAGGCACTGTCTCAGATGAACCCTGAGTATGTAGGAGTCCTTACTCTTGAGATCCATGACGGCACGCCGCTTGAGAAGATGGTCCATGACGGAGAATTCAAGCTTCTTAATTCGACAGAGGTACTTAAGGAAACAAGGGAGCTTATCAGCATGATGGACTGCCCGGGCTGTGTTTTCAGAATGAATCACGCATCAAATTATCTGAACCTTCGCGGCACACTTAATGAGGACCGTGATACACTGCTCAGCCAGATAGACCTCGCGCTTTCAGGAAGCATCGGACTTCGCCCTGAGTGGGCAAGGAGCTTCTGATGGCTATACAAATGACGTGGGTGTCAAAAGTATGATTACGGGTCGCTCCGCACTTCGTGCTCCCACGCCCCTGCCCACATTCCGCACTCCCGTGGTACTGGCGTACCACTCCGTGTGTCATGTGGGGCGTGTCATAAAGTCGCTCACCCACAGATAAGCAAGCTCATCTGTGGATTCGGACTTTTGACACTGTAATCATACAAATAAGTATATAAAGTTTAAAGGAGATATATATGAACATAGTTTGCCTTGACATGGAGGGAGTACTCGTCCCTGAGATATGGATCGCGTTCAGTGAAGCCACAAACATTCCGGAGCTTCGCATCACCACCAGAGAAGAGCCCGATTATGACAAGCTTATGAAATACAGGATAGGTATCCTTAAGGAGCATGGACTTGGTCTTAATGAGATCCAGGAAGTAATAGCCGGAATCGATCTGCTCCCGGGAGCAAAAGAATTTATGGATAAGCTCCGCGAGAGGGTACAGGTCATCGTGTTAAGCGATACTTTCGAACAGTTCGCAATGCCGATCATGAAGAAGCTTGGGTATCCGTGTATCTTCTGCAACACACTCGTTGTTAAGGAAGACGGAGAGATCACAGACTTTAAGATGAGGGTCGAGAACTCCAAATATTCAACAGTAAAGGCACTTCAGTCGATCGGCTTTGATACTGTCGCGAGCGGTGACAGCTACAATGACATCGGCATGATCGACGCATCCAAGGCAGGCTTCCTTTTCCGCACAACGGAAGGAATCAAAAAAGAGAGACCCGACCTTCAGGCTTTTGAAGAGTATGATGACCTTTATAATGCGATAATCAAAGCCTGCGCTGAATAAACATTTTAGAATAAGCATTTTATGGATGCCGGACGCATAATTACAAAAAAGGCAATAAAAGGTGTATGCCTGGCAGTCGATATCTATATGCTTGCGCTGATCGCTGCGCAGTATGCGTTTTACCTTGCGTCGTCAGCATTGGCAGCAATCATCCCTGAAATATGGGATGCGGCAGAACTTTTCGACGGACTTATTTCGTGCTGCGCGGTGATCTTCGGATGCATAATTATCTGGACCTTTGCCGCGTGGAATGCTGAACAAAGCGGGCAAAATATATCCGTACCGGGCTGCACTTTTAAGCGGGAGCGCAGGATGCCGGTCAGCAGCTTTGCGGCTTATGCCGCCATGATATTCATGTGCCAGATCATTTTCAGCGTAATACTGGTCGCACTTGAGTCGGCGCTGAATCTTTTTGGCATGACCATATCGGAGAGTCCTGCTTTAAATGCTGACTATACGCTTAGTCCGAGCCTCTTCCTTTATGCTGTGATCATCGGACCGGCTGCTGAGGAGTTTGTGTTCAGGGGCGTGCTCCTGAAGGGACTTAAGCCATTCGGAAAGGTATTTGCCATCACGGTATCGGCGGTCTGCTTCAGCCTTATGCACGGTGATATTGAGCAGATACTCTTTACCTTTGCGGTTGGGGTCATTCTCGCATATACGGCGATGGAATATTCGATCTTTGCGTCGTTTTTACTGCACATATTTAATAACGGCATTATTTCAGAGCTTATGATGTTTCTGTATAAGGTCATGCCGGAAGCTGTGTATGCGGTCCTGGAGCTGCTGCTTGTTATAGTTTGTTTTGCGGTAACGGTCTGGTTTGTTGTTAAAAATATAAATTTTCCTGCAGAGTACATTAAAGAAAACAGGACATCTGAG
>JAUNNP010000070.1:0-5859 GCA_030531385.1 Eubacteriales bacterium | reverse complement strand
TAGTCATGACTGTAAGTTATATTTGAGATGGGGGAGAGGATATGACTATTTTTAATATTATTTCCATGCTTGGAGGTCTCGCTCTGTTCCTTTACGGAATGAGAGTAATGGGAGACGGACTTAAGCAGGGCTCATCATCGGCATTGAAAAATGCTATGAGCATGGTGACAAACAACCAGTTTATGGGCTTTTTACTCGGTCTTCTTGTTACCTGCGTTATCCAGAGCTCCTCAGCGACCGTAGTGCTTACTGCAGGTCTGGTCGGAGCGGGTATCATTACAGTCGATCAGTGTGTGGGCGTTATCATAGGAGCCCACCTTGGTACTACCGTTACCGGTCAGATCATCAGACTTCTCGATCTGGATGCGGGCGGCATGACCTGGATAAAGTTCTTCCAGCCATCCACACTTGCGCCTTTAGCCGCAATACTCGGCATTGCCCTTCTTATGTTTACCAAAAAGAGCAGGCCGGTACTTATCGGCACTATTGCCATGGGCTTTGGAGTGCTGTTTACAGGACTTATGAGCATGACTGCCGCAGTAAGTCCGCTTTCTGAATCAGAGGCCTTTGCGCAGCTTTTTGTAAGATTTTCCGGAGTGCCGGTCCTTGGATTTATCACAGGACTTCTTACAGCGCTTCTTTTCCATTCATCTGCTTCAGTCGGTATCCTGCAGGCGCTTTCTGTCACGGGCTCGCTGACATTTGGAGCTATATATTCCATTTTGCTCGGTATCTATATGGGTGACTGTATTATTACGGGCCTTATGGTATCGATCGGAGCCTCAAGCAACACAAAGCGTGTAGGCTGCGTTCATATCGTCTACTGTATCTGCAAGGACATAATAGTTCTGATAGGCATATTTGTTTTGAGGGGCGCCGGTGTCCTGAACGGTATCTGGAATACGCCTCTTGATACAGGCGGAATAGCAAATGCCAACACCTTATTCAACCTTTGTGCCGCAATCATTCTGCTTCCTGTCTGCAAGGTTATCGTAAAAACGGCCAAGAGTCTTGTTAAGTCTGATGAGACAGAGGGCGTATCCATGGCAGAGCAGGTTGCTGCAGCGCTTAACAAAAACCTCTACAATTCCCCGGAGCTTGCTCTTCAGGCAGCTTCAAATGTCATCGCCTATATTTCAAAGGCAGCGGGACAGAATGTTGAGAGAAGCTTTAAGGCTGTTGAGAAGTTCGATCAGAAGTATATCGATGAGATCAATATCGTTGAGGATGATCTTGATATGCTGACAGACAAAGTGGGAGATTATCTGACAAATCTTTCTCCATATGTACGTGTCGGAAATGAAAAGAACAGACTTAATTACTACATAAAGGTAGTTTCCGAGTTTGAGCGTATCGGCGACATGGCGGACAATATCGGTGAGAATGCTGTCGAAGTTGTAAATAAACAGGTGGTCTTTACGGATGAAGCTGCTCACGAGCTTTCGGTACTTCATTCTGCCATAACCGAGGTGCTCGATCATACCCATAATGCCTTTGTGAGGCTCAGCAAAAACGAGGCAAGATATATTGAGCCTATCGAGGAGGTTATCGATGACCTCGTGCTTATTATGAAATCAAACCATTATGAGCGAGTTAAGAGCGGAACCTGTACTATTCTTTCCGGTTATGTTTATCTCGATATCCTTACGAACATTGAGAGAATTTCCGACCAGTGCGCAAATGTCGGCGTACATACACTTTCGCTTGGCGATGAATCCATTGCCAACGGTGAGCACGATTATATCAAGAATCTTCACATGGGACTTGATGAGGACTTCAACCAGAAGTTCAGGATGTACTCAGACCGCTACACAGCGAATATCGTGGATCACGCCAAGGTAAAGGGCTGATCACACCAAGGTAAATGGCTGATCACGCTGATCTGATAAGACCTGATGAGACCTCGCTGCGGCGGGGTCTTTTTGACTCTTTATGTAAATGATGCAGATAAGGAAACTACGGATAATCAAGAGAGAAGATAGTACGAAAAAAAGGACCATGTTAGTCATGATCCTTGATCTTTCCCGATAATTAAAAACCAGATTGATGAGCGGATTAAGCCTCAACAGCAGGAACGGCCTTAACAGCAACAGCTCTCTGAACCTTACCTGATCTTAAGCATGAAGTGCATACGTACATCCTTCTGTTACCAGCCTCGGTCTGAACGTTGACTTTCTTAATGTTTGGCTTCCACATCTTATTTGATCTTCTATGTGAATGGCTGACTGCATTACCAAACAGCACTGACTTTCCACAAACTGAACACTTTGCCATGGTTGCACCTCCCTTACTAAAAAATGCGCAATTGATATGTTATCAGAAATGCACAATAAATGCAAGTCCTTTTTCCTCAGGGAAGAATTTTTGATTAAAACTCTTAAATCAAAAATTCTTCCCTGAGCATAATTTTGATTTAAACTGGGAGAAATGAGGTTAAGTCAAGATTTTGAGTGCGGTCTGTAGAATACTTTTGACACCTACATAATATGTATGGTAAAATTTAACCGATTATGCAAGGAGGAAGGCTATGAAAGGCAGAATTAATAACCAGTTTGGTGATGTCGTTATTTCATCTGATGTTATCGCTACGATCGCGGGCTCTGCGGCAGTAGAGTGTTTTGGCGTTGTCGGTATGGCAGCAGTCAGCATTAAGGATGGATTTGTTAAGCTTCTTAAGCGCGATTCTCTTCATAAGGGCATCGAGGTCAGCATTTCCGAGGATAACACAGTATCACTTAAACTCCATATTATTGTAGCTTACGGCGTCAGCATTTATGCTGTGTCCGAGAATCTCATAGAGAATGTAAGGTATCAGATCGAAGAACATACCGGACTTAAGGTTGAGAGTGTCAACGTATTCGTTGAGAGTGTCAGACCTATAGATTGACAAGGAGGATAAAATAGTTGGGCATTAAAACTATTGAAGCCGGCACTCTTAAAAAATGCTTCATTGCCGGTGCAAATAATCTTGATAATAATAAGGACTACATTAACGAGCTTAATGTATTTCCGGTTCCCGACGGCGATACGGGAACCAATATGTCCATGACCATAATGACTGCAGCAAAGGCTGTAAGTGAGACAGACGATAACGATATGAAGGCACTTGCAAAGGCAATGTCGAGCGGCTCCTTAAGAGGCGCAAGAGGAAACTCGGGTGTTATCATGTCACAGCTTATCAGGGGCTTCTGCAAGGCAGTCGAGGACAGCGGCGAGATCGACTGCGCGCTTGCCGCAGGCGCGTTCAGACGTGCTGCAGACACAGCCTATAAGGCAGTTATGAAGCCTAAGGAGGGCACCATCCTCACAGTTGCCAAGGGAATGGCTGATAAGATCGGTGAGATAGCCGATCAGTATGATGATGTCACAGAGCTTTTTAAAGTGGTTGTTGCCTACGGGGATGAGGTGCTTGAGAAGACACCGGAGATGCTTCCTGTATTAAAGGAGGCAGGTGTCGTTGACTCAGGCGGACAGGGCCTCATGGTATTCCTTAAGGGCGCACTAAATGTCCTTGAGGGCAAGGAAGCAGACACTACTCTTGCAGCTGCAAAGCCGGCGGCAGGAGCTGCGGCAGCAGGCACTTTGGGAGCGGCATCAGCATTTGCAGAAAGAGGACCTATATCCACAGATGACATCAAGTTTGGCTACTGCACAGAATTTATCGTAAATCTCGACAAGCCGCTTTCAGCAGAAGAGGTAGGCGGGTTCAAGGAGTTTTTGGAGAGCATCGGAGATTCTATCGTATGTGTGGCCGATGACGATATGGTCAAGGTACATGTGCATACCAATCATCCGGGTCAGGCCTTCGAGAAGGGACTCGAGGTCGGCGCTTCGCTTTCACGCATGAAGGTCGACAACATGCGCGAGGAGCATCAGGAAAAGCTTATTCAGAATGCTTCAAGGATCGCCGCTATGGAAAAGCTCTCAGAGCAGACCGAAGAGGCTCCGGCTGAAAAGGGACCAAAGAAGGAGAAGGCATTTATTTCCGTATGCTCAGGCGATGGACTTAAGAGCATATTTGAGGCACTTGGCGCAGACTACATTATCGGCGGCGGACAGACCATGAATCCGAGCACGGACGACATCCTGACTGCAGTTGAAGCTGTAAATGCTGAGAGCGTCTTCATTTTCCCAAATAACAAGAATATCATCCTCGCAGCTGAGCAGGCAGCGAAGATCGCTGAAGACGTTAAGATCTATGTGGTACCGACCAAGACCATTCCTCAGGGCATCACTGCTCTTATCAATTTTACCGAGGGCTTAAGTGACGAGGATAACCTCGAGGCAATGTCTGAGAGCATAGCGGATATTAAGTCCGGAGAGATCACTTACGCTGTGAGAAATACAATGATCGACGGCGTTGAGATCAAAGAGGGCAACATCATGGGTATCGGCGACAGGGGCATCCTGGCTGTCGGTGAGATCCTCAATGACACAGCAGTGGAGATGATCGAAAAGATGACCGACGAGTTCACATCCATCATCACCATCTATGTTGGTGAGGGTATTGATGATTCGTCAGCCGGCTTGCTCTGCGATACCTTAAGAGAGAAGTTCCCGGGTATCGACATTGACTGCGAGCGCGGAGACCAGCCTGTATACTACTACATAATCAGCGTTGAGTAACCAAACCGACATCGATGCCCATGGGTATCAGAAAGAATTTGAGTGCTTGCACGCAAAGTGAATACCATATGGAATTAACAGCTTTAAAGGGCATAGGAGAAAAAACTGCCGGGGCATTCAACCGCCTCGGCATTTTCTCATGTGAAGATCTGGTGAGATATTATCCGAGGGACTATGAGACCTTTGATAAGCCATCGAAGCTGTACGAGCTTGAGCCCGGCAAAACATACACGGTGGAGGGAGTGCTCACGAAGGACGCTTCGCTCAACCGTTTCAACGGCCTTACTATAGTAAATGCCTACCTTTCCGACATGACAGGCAGGCTGCAGCTTTCCTGGTACAACGCGCCATTTATAAAAAACAGCCTGAAAGAGGGAAGCCATCTTGTATTCCGCGGCCGCGTATATGAGAAAAACGGCAGGCTCGTCATGAGCCAGCCGAAGATATATAAGCCCGAGGTCTATGAGGAAAAGTACCGGGGCAGAATGATGCCCATATACCCGCTTACAAAGGGGCTTTCCAACAATACGATAATGAAGGCGGCGGCGGAGGCACTTACAAAGAGCAATCACGCCGAGGAATATCTGCCGGACCACATCCTTGAAAAGGCAGGTCTTAAATCCCTGGAGGTGACCTCCATAAGGATGCATTTCCCAAGAAATGAGGAGGAACTTAAGGAAGCGAGAAGGAGAGCAGCCTTTGATGAGTTTTTTGTGAGCATACTTGCCGGAAGGCGCCTCAGTGACAATGCGAAAAACCTTAAGAGCACGCACCGCTGCAAGCCCGATTTAAGACTCCTTAAATTCATCGCGGAGCTGCCTTTTGAGCTTACGGCCGCGCAGCTTAAGACCCACAAGGAGATAAGCGCTGACCTTTCTTCGGGCCGCGTCATGAACCGCCTAGTCGAAGGCGATGTCGGCTCCGGCAAGACCATAGTTGCCATGCTGGCAATGCTGAATGCGGCACTAAATGGCTATCAGGCCGCGATAATGGCACCGACAGCAGTGCTCGCGCAGCAGCATTTCGATACCTTCAACCGTCTGCTTGAGAAAAATGACGGCTTCGACGGAAAAATAAGCCTGGTTTTGCTTACGGGCTCCATGACAGCCGCGGAAAAGAAGGAAGCCTACCGCAGGATAAAGGAGCACGAGGCCGACATTATCATAGGTACGCATACGCTTTTCCAGGAAAAGATAGTTTATGCAGATCTTGGCCTGATAGTCACAGACGAGC
>JAUNNP010000198.1 GCA_030531385.1 Eubacteriales bacterium | reverse complement strand
TTTACATCAGTAAGCTTAAATATATTTGCCGAAGAATCCGATACGATAAGATATGACATAGTATCTCCCCTTTTCACGCAGCCTTTTCTTTTAATATTGCAATAATAACATTATTTCATGATTTTAGCATTAAAATAATAAAAGCGGCGTAAATTCACGCCGCCTTATTCTTTACATTAAATTTACTTAAATCTTACTTATATGCCTGCTCGTGAACTCCGCTTATAGCGCGTCCCGACGGCTCATTCATCTTCTTAAATGCCTCATCCCACTCAAGAGCCTTAGCTGTCGAACATGCTACCGAAGCCTCATGCGGAACGCACTTTGCGGCGCTTTCAGATGGGAAATGCCTGGCAAAGATCGTTCTGTAATAATACTCCTCCTTTGTAGCCGGGGTATTGATCGGGAAGCGCTTATCTGCCATGGCAAACTGAGTATCAGTAACGATCTCGGATGTAGTCTTCTTGAGAGTATCGATCCATGAATAGCCTACGCCATCGGAGAACTGCTCCTTCTGTCTCCATACGATTTCTTCAGGAAGCATATCCTCAAATGCCTTTCTTACGATCCACTTCTCGATCCTTTGGTTTCCGTCCTCATCTCTGCACATCTTTGCCTTAGGATTAAGTCTCATAGCTATATCGATAAATTCCTTATCAAGGAACGGAACTCGTCCCTCGACTCCCCAGGCTGCAAGAGCCTTGTTTGCTCTGAGACAGTCATAAAGATGGAGCTTTGAAAGCTTTCTTACAGTCTCCTCATGGAATTCCTTTGCATCCGGAGCCTTATGGAAATAGAGATATCCTCCGAAAAGCTCATCAGAGCCCTCTCCCGAAAGAACCATCTTGATTCCCATGCTCTTTATAACTCTGGCAAGAAGGAACATAGGTGTTGCTGCTCTGACTGTGGTAATATCGTAAGTCTCGAGATGATATATAACGTCGTCTACAGCATCAAGAGCCTCCTGAATAGTAAAGTTTACCTCATGATGAACGGTGCCTATCGCGTCGGCTGCCTTTCTTGCTGCCGCAAGGTCCGGTGAACCCTTAAGACCTACCGCAAATGAGTGAAGTCTCGGCCACCATGCTGCCTCTGCATCGCCTGACTCTATTCTCTTCATCGCGTACTTAGCTGTGACTGCGGCAATAACCGAGCTGTCAAGTCCGCCGGAAAGAAGAACGCCGTAAGGTACATCTGACATCATCTGTCTCTTAACTGCTGCCTCAAGACCGTCTCTTACAGCCTGAACGCTTGCGTCATTGTCCTTTACGGCATCATATGACTCCCAGTCTCTGTGATACCACTCTTTAGTCTCTCCAGTTACTGATGAAAATACAGTGCCGGGCATAAACTCTGTAATGGTAGTGCAGGTACCCTCAAGAGCTTTGAGCTCACTGCCTACATAATAATGGCCTTCCTGATCCCAGCCCTGATAAAGCGGAATGATACCGATATGGTCACGGGCAACTATATAGCAGTCCTTCTCAGAGTCATAAAGACAGAAAGCAAAGATTCCGTTAAGCTCCTCGAGGAAATCCTCACCCATATCCTGATATAATGCAAGGATGACCTCACAGTCCGACATGGTCTGGAAATCATATTTTCCCTCATATCTCTTTCTGATATCCATATGGTTATAGATCTCGCCATTGGCCGCAAGAACTACCTTTCCGTCAGGACTATACAGTGGCTGCTTTCCTGAAAGAGGATCTACAATTGAAAGACGCTCATGACAGATAACTGTATCCTTGCCTGTATACACGCCTGACCAGTCCGGTCCCCTGTGGCGGATCTTTCTGCTCATGGCTATAACATTATCTCTGTAGGCTGATGCATCGCCGATTATATCAAACATTCCTACGAATCCACACATACTGTTTTCCTCCGGATATAAAAAAATCGGCACTTCTCCCCTCTGGAGAGAAACGCCGTTGTTTCAATTTCTATATAACTGATTTTGTAATAATACTCTTAAATTCAGAAAATATCAACTAAAAAAATTTTATATCTCGTAAATTTTGCACAAAGCAGGTGTCATGGGGGGTGTCATGGGGACGGTTCTTTTGACACCCCCATGAGTTGTACCACAAAGCAGGTGTCAAAAGAACCGTCCCCATGACA
>JAUNNP010000197.1 GCA_030531385.1 Eubacteriales bacterium | reverse complement strand
AGTGGGTGTCAGCGAGGGTGTCAGTGGGTGTCAGGGGGACGGTTCTTTTGACACCCACTGACACCCTTGACGCACTGCACTGATTAGGTATCGATCTCGGCCTCGTTGGCGTGCTCATAGATGAAGTCGCGGCGAGGGCCTACATCGGTGCCCATGAGCATCTCTGTGACCTCTGAGGCAAGGCGCGCATCCTCGATTTCAACGCGCTTAAGCACGCGGCGCTCAGGATCGAGTGTCGTTGCCCAAAGATCCGGCGGATCCATTTCTCCAAGTCCCTTGAAACGCTTGAGCTCATAGGTGGACGGCTCGTGATCCTTCTGATATTTAGCGAGCTCGCGGTCGTTGTACATATACTGCGGCTTGCCGTTTCTGGACTTTGGCGTCACAAGATAAAGCGGCGGCATTGATACATACACATGTCCGTTATAGATAAGCTCCGGCATGAATCTATAGAAAAATGTCAGAAGCAGTGTATCGATATGGCTTCCGTCGACATCGGCATCAGTCATAAGAATGATCTTATTGTAGCGGAGCTTTGTAATATCGAAGTCATTTCCGTAGCCCTCTGAGAAGCCGCAGCCAAAGCTGTTGATCATGGTCTTGATCTCGGCATTTGCAAGCACCTTATCCATAGATGCCTTTTCTACATTAAGTATCTTACCTCTTATAGGCAGGATGGCCTGAAACTCTCTGTTTCTGCCTGTTCCTGCTGAGCCTCCCGCAGAGTCTCCCTCAACTATAAATATTTCGCATTTAGACGGATCTTTCGACGTACATACCTTAAGTTTTCCATTAGAGTCGAAGGAAAACTTATTTTTTGAGAGCATATTTGTCTTTGCCTTTTCCTCAGCCTTGCGGATCCTGGCTGATTTCTCGGCGCAGGCTATGATGGATTTCACAGTCTCAATATTGCGGTCAAAATAATGCTCTAATTTTTCTCCGGTAACGTAAGCCACATCAGCCGCAGCTTCTGCGCTTGCGAGCTTTGTCTTTGTCTGTCCCTCGAATATCGGATCATGGAACTTTATGGCAACAACGCAGGTCATGCCGTTTCTGGTATCCGCACCTGTGAAATTGGCATCCTTTTCCTTTAGGATACCAAGCTGCTTCGCATAGGTATTTATAAGCTGGGTGTATTTTGTCTTAAATCCGGTAATGTGTGTTCCGCCCTCCTGCGTAAAGATGTTATTGCAGAAGCCGTGTATGTTTTCCTCGAAAGCATCAACATACTGGAAGCAGCACTCTACCTCGCAGTCGTTGTAGCTGTCCTTAAAGTATATGAGCTCTGTCACGGCATCGTCGCCCTTATTAAGCTCCTTGACATAAGCCTTAAGTCCCTCGGGTTCATGGAAGTCTATATGCTCGCCGTCTGCCCTGTCCGCCGGCTTCTTTCCGATGTCTTCTTCAGCGGCAGCCTTCGAGGCCTCATCAAGTCCAAAAGAGAACTGTCCGTCCTCGCTCAAGGCGAAGCTCTCCGAGCGCACAGCATTTACAGTAATGTCTCTTAAGTCGCTGTAGTGGATGGTGAGCTCCGGATTGAGATATGCGGTCTCATGCAGCCTTGACTTGATCCACTCGCTCTTAAATACCGTTTTCTCGAATATCTCGTCATCCGGCGTAAAGTTGATAGTAGTTCCCGTAGTCTTTGACTTGCCGACTACCGGCAGAAGACCGTCTATGAGCTCTGTAGTCGGGATGCCTCTTGAATAGGTGTCTCTATAGATTCTGCCATTTCTCGAGACCTCTACTGTCATCTGCTTTGAGAGCGCGTTAACTACCGAAGAACCTACTCCATGAAGTCCTCCGGAGGTCTTGTATGCCTGATTGTCAAACTTGCCGCCTGCGTGAAGTGTAGTCAGGATGACTCTCTCCGCTGACACGCCCTTCTGATGAAGGTCTACCGGGAGTCCTCGTCCGTTGTCGCGGATAGTGCATGAGCCGTCCTTTTCAAGTGTGACCCATATCTCCGTGCAGTAGCCCGCAAGATGCTCATCTACAGAGTTGTCCAGTATCTCGTATACGAGGTGGTTGAGCCCCTTGGCTCCGACGCCTCCTATGTACATACCCGGTCTGGTACGGACCGGTTCAAGTCCCTCTAAAACTGTGATGCTGCTTGCATCATAGCCGCTGCTTTGTGCTTTGCTATTCTGTGCTTT
>JAUNNP010000196.1 GCA_030531385.1 Eubacteriales bacterium | reverse complement strand
TAAGAAATCACACTTTTACGCAAAAACTTTTGGAAGTTTGCGGAATTGAGGATATTATTAAGAGACGACCTTAATCAAAATCTAACACAAAAATGCAAACGATTGTCGCAGGAATGAGAGCACTTTAATGGCAAAGTTAGACCTATAGAGGTCATAAAAATCGAACTCCGAGAATCCGATATTCGGTGCTAATTCAGCAAAATTTCGTATTTTGACATGCAGATTTATTTTGCGAATTCCTCCAAATTCAGCTTTCCGATGCAGACTCAGAAATGAACAAGATATACGAGAATTAATGAGAGATTTTGCAGCAATAGATTTCGAGACGGCGAACGAGCAGCCATCCAGCGTATGCTCCGTCGGAGTGGTGATAGTGCGTAATGGAGAAATTGTGGACACCTTCTACAGCCTCATCCACCCCGAGCCGGAGTACTTCCAATGGTTCTGCCAGCAGGTACACGGGCTGGGGCCGGAGGACACCGATGACGCGCCCGTATTCCCTTATGTCTGGGAAAAGATAGAACCTCTCATCGAGGGTCTTCCCCTCGTTGCGCACAACTCCCGTTTCGACGAAGGTTGCCTCAAGGCCGTGCATAAGGTATATCAGATGGACTATCCCGACTATGAGTTTCACGACACCCTCGCGGCTTCCCGCCGCCACTTCGGCCGCCGGATTCCGAACCATCAGCTCCAGACCGTCGCAGCAGCCTGCGGATATGAGCTCGTGAACCACCATCACGCCCTCGCCGACGCCGAGGCCTGCGCCGTGATTGCGATGCAGTTATTGTAACACCTGTGTAGAATCGTTTCGCTCTGACGGCACCGGGTCCAGCGATACGAGTGGTACAGGCCCGACCTAAAACTCAGCGAAATTCGAGATTTTGTGGTCATATTTGATATTTCAGTTGTTTTTATGATTTTTTCCGATTATATTTGATATATCAGTTATATACTTCTGGAACAAAATGACAAATTTCGACACTATCGCATTGCTTGGGCAACGGTTCAGGACATACAGGAAAGCCCTTCATATATCACAGCAGCAGCTGCATGAGAAGACCGGAGTTTCCCTGTTCACAATAAGCAGTTTCGAGAACGGCAAGGGACAGGGTCTATCCCTCTCTCACCTTCTCTCCCTCCTGAAGGCTCTGGGACTGGATGACACCTTTATGGATCTGGTTCCTGACATTCCTGCGATAGACCCGGAAAAAATGTGGAATAAAAAGAGATAGGACATGGAGAATACGGTAAAGATAACATTGTGGAATGACACCGTGGGGTATCTGACCTGGGACAACTCGGATTGGAGGAAAGAGTCATCCGTTTTCAAGTATGACTCTTCATTTCTGGAAAAGGGCTTGGACATTTCCCCGCTGCAGATGTCAATCAATTCTCCAGCCGGAAAAGCCGGCATACCGATCAGAGGCGGCAACCCGAGGAATCTCTTTAAGGGACTTCCTCCTGTATTCGCCGACTCTTTGCCTGATCATTGGGGAAACAGTATCTTCAGAGCCTGGGCAAAGGAACACAATATATCAATGAGCATGATATCTCCTGTGGATCTTCTGGCTTTTGTAGGCAAGAGAGCTATGGGAGCCCTTGAATACCACCCGTCTTTTATCGACAATGAGGACGAAGCCTGCGAAGTCAACGTACAGGAACTATATCTATTTGCTAAAAGCATACTGGAAGAGAGGACGAAGATGACGTTCTCCTCCGATAGGGAACTTCTCTGGCGGGATTTGGTCAAACTTGGAACGTCTCCGGGAGGAAAACGTCCTAAGGTGTTGATTGCGATAAACCGGGAAAACGGTGACATTAAGTCTGGACAGGCAATGCTACCCCGGGAATATGACTACTATGTACTCAAATATGACAACGAATCTGACACTTTCCCTTACGCCAGGATGGAGTACATATATTGGCGTCTGTGCAGGGATGCCGGCATAGATATGAGCGACTCTGAATTGAAGCGATTCGATACGGCCAGCCATTTCATCACAAAACGCTTCGACAGAGGCCCGGAAGGAAAGATTCATATGCAGTCGCTGCTTGCCATGGCAGGAGAGGTCTCGTCGTACGAAGAGGCCTTCGATACTATGAGAAAACCTAAATTCCGCAAAGCGGCTTGTCAATAAAAATGCAAGCCTTTGATAA
>JAUNNP010000069.1 GCA_030531385.1 Eubacteriales bacterium | reverse complement strand
CAGCCGGACAGCGTGAGGAAGCAGTTTGCGGACAAAATGATAAGTCAGTAACAGTCTACTATGATGCCGGGGAGGATATCTGGCGTTTTAAAAATGTCGACAACAACTATACCTATGATCCTATCGGAGCGGTCGACGCCGATTACTGCTTTGACGGGCTCGGCGGGAGCCTCCGAGTAGATTCAAAGGATATGTGCACCATGGATGACGGCACGAAATATTTCTACGTGGCCATCCCGGTGAATATTGATAAAGAAAGCGATATAAATTATGCCGGCCTTGCGCTCGGACTTGATTATGACAACTTCACCAAGGATGTTGCGGTATCCGCGCTTACTATGTCTTATGACGAGACAGGAAAGCACGACCATATCATGAACATAACGGCAAATACTGCCTACTACGGAGCCGATCTCAACAAGGCCCGTGAGGCGGCTATCAAGGAGGATGAGGAAAAGGGCAACCACCCGACGACCACCTGGGCCATACAGAACTTCGAGGACGGAAAGGATCAGGCCGGAAAGTATTATTACCAGGGCTATGTTCTTTACTATGTTTCGATCGCTCCAAATGCTAACGTCCAAAACTTCAGCGCCTACATCGATACAGCCGGCGCCGGCTATGTGACTACGCCTTATGATCTCTATGACGGAACATCCATGGCGGCTCCTTTAGTCACAGGCTGTGCCGCAGTGATCGCTTATAATAACAGCGGCGACGGCGGGGCTCTCGCAGGACTTACCGGAGGAGATTATACGGCAAGGCTCAAGGAGCTCGTGCTTCAGAGCTCCACAAGCTATTCTTCCTTTAAGGGCATGTGCCAGACAGGCGCGCAGCTCGATATGGATCCCAAGTCCTCGCCGCGTCCGGTCATCACTGAGATATACGCAGGCGCCACCTCCTATGACCTTATAATAGACGGAGCCAACTTCGGGGATGCCATGGGAGAGCTTGTGACAGACGGACTCGATTTTGAAGTGGTCTCATGGACTGATACAAGGATAATTATCAAGGTGAATTCAGATCCGCAGTATGCGCTCTACAAGTTTGACGTGACCAATACGGCCGGCGATACCGCAAGCCGGTACTATGCCGTGGACAACGGCCCGCAGGATATTTACGAGCTCACGTTTTCGCTTCCTGCAGATAATTTTGATCCGATGCGGCCTGATGCGCTTGACATAAAGCATACCCAGCTCGACCCCGGATATCAGAATTTCAGGGCTTTAAACGGACATATGTATCTGGTATACGGCGTGCAGCTGTGGGAGTGCTTCCCGGACAGCAAGACGCTCACATATGTGCCATATAATGATTACACCTTCTTAAATACCGGCGCGTCGAGCGGAGGCGAGCTGTTCCTGCTTGCATCAAAGACAAGGACCGGCAGCGATGGCAAAGAGGAAAATTATAATGTCATTCTCGGACTTGACTCCAAGGGCGATTATGAAAAGGAGATAAACGTAAGTGACGATCTCATCTGGGAGCGGTCCGGCATGTTCTATTGGGAGGACGGCCTGTATCTGCTTGGCGGAATGAAAGTACAGGACGGCGTAACTACGGTTTCGAAGGATATCGTAAGGCTCGATCTTAATACGATGAATGCCGAAAAGGTCGGCGAGATGCCGCTTTATTCGAGCACCGTCAATGTAGTATCGCCGGAGAACAATGACGACCTCTATGCGACCGGCATTTTCTTCGACAAGGATCAGGGCATAGGCGAGGCCCAGCATTTGTATAAGATAACTGTAAATGCTGACGGCTCTCTTAGCTTTGAGGATATTTCAGACATAGTTCCGGAAGGCGCGGAAAAGGACGGGAAGAGCTGTTATTATGCCATCGCCGCTATCCCGGAGGGCATCGCGATCGCGGGGCTTCGTTCTGATGACAATGCTGACACCTGGTTCTATGAGAACGGGGTGCTTACGAAGTACGACCGGTCGGCCAGCATGCATTATCTGTTCACCCAGTGTGCCGGATATGCGAACGGCTATCTCTATGTGCTCGGTTCGACTTATTATGACGACGGGCCGATCCTTATGAGGGCGAGCTACATACTGCCGGAGGATCCGCCGGCGCCGCCTAAGCCGGAGCCGGTGAAGCCGGTGGTGACCGGAGGCGGAAGCGGCTCGCGCGAACGGACGAGCATAGGCTATGGAGCCGGCAATGTGCCGAATATCTACTATGAGCCTGCGGGCCGCTGGATAAAGGACGCGACCGGCTGGTGGTACAGCTTTAATACAGGCGCGTATTATGCGATAGATGCGGCAGGCAATACGGTATATTACGGTGCCGACGGGCAGATGAGCAGTTATATGATAAACGGTGTGACCTACACCGGCCCTAACGGAAACTACATAAAGAGCGCCTGGGCCCTCATCAAGGGCAAGTGGTATCACTTCGATGAGCGCGGCTACATGCAGGAGGGATTTATCAAAGAAGTCACTGACGAAAACGGCGCGGTTGTGGTGACCGGCGCCGGAGCAGGCAGCGACTCAGGAAGCGGCGGAGCCGGCATTGGCAGCAATGCAGGAAGCCTCAGCGGCAAGCTCACCGTGAAGTGGTACTACCTGACGCCGGGAAGCGGCGAGATGGCAAAGGGCCTCATCGAGCCCGGCGACGGATACCTCTACTACATGAGCCCCGTAGATGGCGCAATGCAGACCGGAAATATCACAGTCGACGGCATTGACCGCTACTTCCGCTCTGACATGCCTGCTCAGCCTACCTACACACTCGACCCCGCAACAGGCATCTACGTCCGCAACAGCGTCGACGACATCCCGTACGGCGCCGCAATCAAGCGATAAAACCGCGCAAGTTTTTTGATTAAAACTCAAATGGGGAGCTTTAGCCTAAAAATGGCGCCTGACGTGATTTTTGACTAAAGCTCCGATAAATCAAAAATGGCGCCTGACGCCAATTTTAAACTAAAGCTCTGACCAGGAGTTTAAATCAAAAAATGGCGCCTGACGCCATTTTGAACTAAAGCTCGAATCAGGAGTTTAAATCAATATAGATGTATGAAAGGAAACAAATATGGCATATTTGGGAGAGGATATTAAGAAGCTCGGCTTCGGCCTCATGAGGCTGCCGATGCTCGAGAAAAACAAGATCGACGTAGAGCAGACCAAGGTCATGGTAGACAAGTTCATGGAGGCGGGCTTCAACTACTTCGACACGGCGTGGGCATATGCGGGCTCGGAGGACGCCATCAGGCAGGCCCTCGTCGAGAGATATCCGAGGGAGTCATTTAAATTAGCCACTAAAAATGCTGCCTGGATCAACTGCGCGACCCGCGAGGAGGCTATTGCTCAGTTCGATACCTCGTTAAAGCAGACCGGCGCAGGCTACTTCGATTTCTACCTGCTGCACAACCTCGGCGAGACCAGAACACATTTCTTTGATGACTACGACCTCTGGACCTGGGCAAAGGAACTCAAGGAAAAGGGGCTCATCAAGCACCTAGGATTCTCATTCCACGACACGCCGGAAGTGCTCGAGCCGATCCTGCAGGCACACCCGGAGGCAGAATTCGTCCAGCTCCAGATCAACTACGGCGACTGGGAGAACCCGGCCATCCAGTCACGCGGCGTCTACGAGATGGCCCGTAAGTACGGAAAGCCGATCATCATCATGGAGCCTGTTAAGGGGGGAATGCTGGCAACGCCTCCGCGTTCAGTGAAGGAGATCTTTAAGGCTGCTGACCCCGATGCGTCATATGCATCATGGGCGCTTAAGTTTGCCGCAGACCTCGATGGTGTTATCACCGTACTTTCCGGCATGAGCGACGTAGACCAGATGGAAGATAACTTAAAGGTAATGAAGGACTTTACCGGCCTCACAGACGCTGACCGCGAAGTCTTAAACCGCGCGAGGGAAGCATTTGCAAAAGTACCGCTCATCCCGTGCACGACCTGCAATTACTGCGCGAAGGTCTGTCCGAATAACATCGGCATCTCGGGCTCGTTTACCGCGCTCAACTACCTGACACTTTACGGGGACATCGGACGCGCAAAGGGCCAGGAGGCATGGCTCGTCAAGGGCCACGGCAAGAAGAAGGCCGCAGAATGCATAAAGTGCGGACTTTGTGAGGAGGCCTGCCCGCAGCATATCAAGATCCGCGAGGTGCTTGAGAAGGCGGCCGAGGTATTCCCGCCAAAGAAGAAGTAAGCCAGTGGGTGTCAGGGGAACCGTCCCCCTGACACCATTGACATGATATTAAAAAAAGGGTGTCAAAGGAACCGTCCCCCTGACACCCCCGGAGACACGTATGAATTATGAAATAAGAGATATAAGTCTCGCACCATCGGGCGAGCACAAAATAGACTGGGTAAAGAAAAACTGCCCGCTGCTGCGCAATCTTGAGAAGGAGTTTGCGGTGAGCCGCCCGTTCGAGGGCATCAGGATAGCACTTTCCGTGCACCTTGAGGCCAAGACTGCGTACCTCTGCAAGGTCCTCGCGGCAGGCGGCGCCGACATGTATATCACCGGCAGCAACCCGCTTTCGACTCAGGACGACGTTGCGGCCGCGCTCGTAAAGGAGGGCCTCAAGGTCTTCGCGTGGTACGACTCGACGCCCGAGGAGTATGAGCACCACATTGAAAAGGTCCTTGAAAACAACGTCAACATCATCATCGACGACGGCGGCGACCTCGTGAACACACTGCATAACAAGTTCCCTGAGAAGATAAAGTACGTCATCGGAGGCTGCGAAGAGACCACGACCGGAATCATTCGCCTCATGGCCGCGGAAAATGCAGGCACCCTCAAGTTCCCGATGGTTCTCGTGAACAACGCAGACTGCAAGCATCTTTTCGACAACCGCTACGGCACGGGCCAGTCCGTCTGGGACGGCATCAACCGCACGACGAATCTTGTGGTGGCCGGAAAGATCGTGGTCGTTGCGGGCTACGGCTGGTGCGGCAAGGGCGTCGCGATGCGGGCGAAGGGCCTCGGCGCGCGCGTCATCGTGACGGAGGTCGACCCGATCAGGGCAATCGAGGCCGTCATGGATGGCTTTGACGTGATGCCAATGCTGGATGCCGCGAAGGTCGGTGATTTCTTCGTGACGGTCACCGGCTGCGCGCATGTTGTGACGGAAGAGCATTTTAGGACAATGAAAGACGGCGCGATACTCTGCAATGCCGGCCATTTTGACGTTGAGATAGATATGAAGAGACTTCGCGAGATCGCGGTGGATTCTTATGAGCAGCGAAAGAATATTATGGCTTATGAGATCGAGGGCGCAACCGGCTGCGGCCGCGCAAGCCACACGATTTATGTGCTTGGCGAGGGCCGCCTTGTAAATCTCGCCTGCGGCGACGGCCATCCTGCCGAGATCATGGACATGAGCTTCGCAATCCAGGCGCTTTCCGCAAAGTATCTCGTGGAGCACCGCGAGGAGCTCGGCCGCGGCGGCCACCTCATCAGGGTGCCGCGTGAGGTGGACCTCGACGTCGCCCGCCGCAAGCTAACCTACCTCGGCAAGACCATCGACACCTTAAGCGCCGAGCAGGAGGAGTACCTGAACTCATCAAACGTGTGAGTTCAGTAGTGTCAAAAGAACCGTCCCCTTGACATGAAAAGGTGTCAAAAGAACCGTCCCCTTGACATGCAGATATTAAATGAAAGAAACTAAATCAACTGACAACTACACAAAAATGACCGAGACCGAGATAGTGCCGCTCCTCGTGAGACTCTCCATACCCGCCGTGCTCAGCATGTTCATCACAAATGTGTATAACCTCGCGGACACAGCATTTGTAGGAAGACTCGGAACCAGCGCGAGCGGAGCAGTCGGCGTGGTTTTCGGC
The DNA here is from genome assembly GCA_030531385.1 of Eubacteriales bacterium. Taxonomy (GTDB): domain Bacteria; phylum Bacillota; class Clostridia; order Lachnospirales; family Lachnospiraceae; genus Avilachnospira. Next base: position 5,758 of record JAUNNP010000069.1, on the reverse strand, counting down.
TACATGGCGATCCTTCAGGCCATAGGCTTCATGTTCGGGCAGGGCTCCGGCAGCATCATCTCAAGGCTGCTCGGAGCGAAAGAGGACCGGAGAGCCTCGGAAGTGGCATCGACAGCATTTTTCGCTGCATTTATGTGCGCGGCGTTGATCGGCGTGATCTCGTTCATCTTCCTGGACCCACTGGTGCGCGTGCTTGGAGCGACCGAAACAATAGCGCCTTACGCCAAAGTCTACACGGGCTACATCATTCTCGCGGCGCCATTTTTCTCTACCAGCCTGCTCTTAAACAACATTCTGCGTTACGAGGGCAAGGCTGCGCTCGGCACGGTCGGCATGATGACCGGCGGCATTCTCAACATGATAGGAGACCCGATACTCATGTTTGGCTGCGGGCTCGGCATCCACGGCGCGGGGCTTTCGACGGCGCTCAGCCAGCTGGTGAGCTTCTGCATCCTGCTCAGCATGTTCGTGCGCGGCAAGACCGTGAGCCGCATAAGTCCGCGCTGCTTCAGGCCGGACCCTGCCATCATCGGAGATGTTGTGACCACCGGCTTCCCGAGTCTTCTCCGCCAGATGCTCAACAGTCTTACCACTATTTTGTTAAATGCTGAGTCCGCTGTCTACGGCGATCAGGCTGTGGCGGCCATGAGTATCGTGTCGAGGGTCGTGTTCTTTGGTTTTTCCATTGCAATCGGCATCGGCCAGGGCTTACAGCCGGTCAGCGCCTTCAACTACGGCGCGAAGCGCTATGACCGCGTGCGGAAGGTATATAAGACCGCGCTGCTGCTTGCGCAGATCGTTATCGTGGTCGTGGTTGCCGTACTGCTTGCGCTTTCGGGAGGAATAATAAGAGTCTTCAGGGACGACCCTGCGGTCATCGAGATCGGCACGAGGGCGCTGAGACTTCAGGCGGCATCACTTTTGTTCCTGCCGTTTTCGATGGTTACGGAAATGCTGTACCAGAGCACGGGTCACAAGAAGGGCGCGACTATTTTGTCGTCGATGAGGAGCGGTGCTTTGTTTATTCCGCTGCTGCTGATCCTTGCGAATGTGCACGGCCTTGCCGGGATTCAGGAGGCGCAGCCTGCCGCGTATGTGCTCTCGGTAGTGCCCGCGGCCATATTCCTGCGGCACTTTATGCGGGAAATGCCGGAGTAGCGCAGCGGCACATAACAGCTTTTTAGGAGGAAATATGGATATCGAATATTTATTGTTTCTGCAGAATCTAAGGGAACTCACCGGCAATGTGCTGACACCGTTCATGTCATTTATCACGACCTACGGTGAGGAGCTGTACACAATGATGATCGTGGCTGCGGTATACTGGTGCGCCGACAAGTCTCAGGGCATTTTCACACTGATGACCTGGGGAGCCGGCCGCGTGCTCAACGGATTCTTGAAGCTGACGGCCTGCGTTTACCGGCCGTGGATAAGGGATGCGCGGGTACAGCCGGTCCCGAGCGCCTTCAATACAGCGACCGGTTATTCGTTCCCGAGCGGGCACAGTACAAATGCTGCCGCGGTCTACGGTTCTCTGGCAATGAATAAAAAAATCAGCCGCCTGATACGCGTCCTGCTTATCGTAATGATAGCGCTTGTATTGCTGAGCCGCAATTATCTTGGCGTGCATACGCCGCAGGATGTCCTTGTCGGCTGTGGTTCTACCCTGATACTGGTCGCGCTGTTTCATAAGCTCATGCCGCTTATTGAAAATGACGAAAAAATAGATATGCTGGTGCTTATAATAGGATGTGCCATTTGTGTGCTGGTAGTGTTTTATGCCATGCTTAAGCCTTACCCGCATGATTATGACGCGGCCGGCCAGCTGATAGTGGATCCTGCGAAGATGGCGATCGATACATATAAGGGCTGCGGCTTCGGGCTCGCTGTGCTGATCGGCTCCTACATTGAGAGACATTATGTACGCTTCTCAGTCGAGGGCACCTGGCAGCAGAGAGTGGGCCGCTATTTTCTCGGGATGCTCGGCTATTTTGTGGTTTTGTATGTATTGCTGCCAATGCTGCCGGCCGGCGTCATTGGTGCTATCCTTGACCGTTTTATAAGACTGATATATATCGTGCTGATAGTTCCGGTGTTTATAAAGCTCAGCCAGAAGCAGTGAAAAAGAGTGTGCGGGGGCGCAGGTGAGTGTGCGGGTGCATCGGAAACGCCCGAACCGGCAGAACTCGTGCGTCTCAAGGGGAAGGCATCACGCAAGGGTATCTACAACACCCAGCATGTGAACAGCTACCACAGCATGCTCGGAAAGTTCCTCACAACGTTTAACGGCGTGTCGACGAAATATCACATCAATCACCTCAAACTGCGAGCTGTTAAATGATGTTTTCGTTGACAAAAATTCTATTATATAGTATCTTTAACTGCGGAAGAAATGAGTTTGTTACCACGTAGCCTATGGCTCAAGTGGGTTGCTCATTTCTTTTTTTACATTTACCATATCATAAAGGTACAGCCTGTTATCTGATGCGTGTCTGACTAACATCTCAATTCTAAAGATGTTGAATCGTTCGATTTCTCCATTTTCAAGATATACAGGCAAAGCGAATCTAGTAGTAAAGCGATACCACCCGTGCTTTGCATCGACTTTGTGTTTTGATTTGAAATTTTCCTGCCAGCGCTTATTATTAGCAAAGCTCAATAACGCAGGAATCTCCTGAGTGGCATTTGCTTTAGCTTTTACATTTGCACCTTTAAGACGAACGGTATCCTCAGAACCTTTTAACTCTTTAGGAAAATCCGATCCAATGTAGATTACATCAGTGGTTTCAATGACCTCATAGCTGCTATCGATGTATTCCATCAAATATTCCTTGATCTCATTCCAATCAATGTTTCTTCCTCCAAAACGCACATCAGAAATAACAATGATAGGATTGTTGTTGGCATCATAAGATAAAGAACAAGAATTGGGTACAAATTCAAAGAATTCTTCAGTTATAGCATCTGTATCAAGATCATCATATACATCTTTATGGTCTTTGTATTCCTTGTGTTCTTCGAGGTGTTTAAAGATTCTTGATGCAAGATCTTCTGTAAGGTCCTCTACATATCTCCCGCATAACTTGCATTTATACATTCCGTTTTCCTTTCCACCAGCAACAGATTAGTTTGACCCATTTTCGCGAAGTGCGCCAAAATCAACCGTATTCGTTGACAGAGCCTATTTTTTTGATAATTTTTCACGGAGTATTTCTTCTGATATCTTATATTCTTCCGGTGGTAATTTTTTCCATGATCCGCTTTGAATTGGCAGGTAATCCATGATTCTCGCCCTTGTTTTTTCGGGGATTTTCAAGTAATCCATAGCGAGTTCGAAATTATCAGTATATTCCATGGTCAGTTTTATCAGTGGAAGTATTACCATAAGCCGGCCGACAGTCTTTCCTTCAAAAAATCCTCTGCGATATTCCGGATCGTTCATTTTGCTCATGTCGGAATCATCCTTCCTCAACTGCTATCGAAAGCCATTTTATTTTGGCATCCAGAATTTCCTTTGTGTGTTCAAGCAATATCTCCATGGCAGTGGTAAGAGCCGCACTGAAATTAGATGAAGCATCTCCGCCAAAAACGTGACAAAGCTCATGAATATACGTGGAAACGGCCATGTCAAAGCTGTTCGGTTTCATCATTTTCTCCTTTAGATGGACACAGTGGAGCTTATAGCGAATACGGTATCCGTCACAATTTTTTTCGATACCCTTAATCTTGGATAAGGAAGCCAGACCTCTCATTACAGCCGTTTCGTTTACAATGATTTTTACGGGTGGGAATTGATCCTGAATTGGGAAGAAGTCAGAATAAATGCTTCTGACGGTTGTTTCCAAAATGTCGATATAACGGATCTCAATGCCGCTTGGATCACGGTCTTCTTTAATAAAACCTCCGGCCTTTTTACACTCATCATTTAGAAATGGATACCCTAGCAGAAAAAAGGTATACTTCACGATCTTATAGTTTTTTCTTTCACGCTTTGCCCATTCCAGAGCCTGATGCTTTCTGCTTTTTTCAAGGCTCGTAATGGCTTTCTCCGAACAAAGCAAATACGGATTTCTGCTTTTAAAGTCCTGAATTGCACTGTCTGATATAGAAACTCTTCTGATAAAGGCATTAACAACCGCACTCCATCCTTCAACCTTGATTTTTTTGGTGGAAGAGGAAGTATTCCAATACCGCCTCATCCTTTCCAGAATCACTACGGCAGCCGCAGGTTCAATAATAGTCGCAATTTCTATTAAGGTCTCCTCTACCTCGACCCGCAGAAGTGAATTTCTTTCGCGGTCAGCATTTTCATAATCATGAAGGCAGAAAATCAGGGGAAGCGGATTTGTGCCCAGCATCTGATATCCGCAGAAAACGGCGCCTTTAGTTCCGAACTGAGACGTGACCGGAAGATGCCTGTTTAAGGGCACAGCGCTTCTTTCGTAAACGGCTGCCCACTTGTCCTCATATATAGGCTTGCCGAATAATTTGTTTTCCGGATAATAAAAGCTGTCAAGTACATCGATGAAAAGCCGATAATCCTGCTCCGTAATGTTCTCGATAAAGAGCCGGCTTCCTTGAAAGAAATCTGACTCAACAATTTCATATGCCAGCATTTGCATCGATCTGCCGTCAATTTTATCAACGATCGTCCGTACCTTTAAAATCCAGTCCCTGGACTGCATGGTTACTCCCCATTTAAAATCGCGCATGGCACATAAAGATGCTATTTTGAAGCCCTCGCCGAAATAGCCTGCGTGGATTTCTCCGTCATTCCTTTTAGTTGACGCACCGATATGCAGCAGCCATTCATATGAAAAGCCGTTATTTTGGATCTCCATCGAGAGAATGCGCTTATCAGCATTATAAGCATAATGAAAAGAGTCCTGCCATTGCGCCGGTTCCACCGCATCATAAAAATTCTGTACAAGATCTCTTAAAACCTGATATCGTCCCCAATGTACCGGGTAGGAAAAGACAATATTTATAGGAATTATTTTTGACTCGCTCATATGAATATCCTCATTTAATGAAATATTTTTGTAAATGAAATAGTGACCTGGATGTCAAAAGCATGATTACGGGTCGCTGCCGGTTGGCGGTAACGCATATTTTTATCCAATGGATAAATATACTATATAGTATCCAATGGTTACTTTCAAGATTTATGTTGTAAAAAGTATAGCAGCAATGTAAAATTTTATTTTGAAAGGGGGTCACTGCCTATGTCTGATCAATCACTGGCTGAGAGGATTAAATTATCAAGAGAAAAGATCGGTATTACCAAAACAGAGTCTGCGCGCCGTCTTAAGCTTTCAAAAATCGGATACTGCCGTTATGAGTATGGCCAGCGCACTCCGTCAATTCAGACCCTGGAGGCAATAGCCAGCTGTTTTGAAACATCGGTCGATTATCTGACAGGCGTTACAGATGATAGTTCTGCTAACGCAATCACGATCCGAAAGGCGGATTCGCCGAAAATGTTTGAGTTTGTTGTTGATATTCACAACTCGAGCGAAGAGACTCTGAACCGTTTGTTAACATATTATAATGCAATAAAAGACTCTGAAGCCTGATCGCGGGGGCCGCGGAGGGACGAAAGCCCCGCGCCAACGCGGGGCGCGGGGCGTGGGTGAGTGCGCGGGTGCATCGGAAACGCCAGGGCCGGCAGAACTCGATGCCCGCAGCGGTGCGAAAGAGTGTGCGGGTGCATCGGAAACGCCCGAACCGGCAGAACTCGATGCCCCCGGCGGGGCCA
>JAUNNP010000068.1 GCA_030531385.1 Eubacteriales bacterium | reverse complement strand
GCCCCGGACAAGCCGCAGACCCCGAACAAGTCTCAGGCCCCTGATTATGGTTCTTCAGTCAGCTATGAGGGCACGAAGATCGAGGGACGAAATGCAGTGCTTGAGGCGCTGCGCTCCGAGCGCTCGATAGACCGTGTGCTGGTGCTCGACGGAAACCACGATTCGGCGCTCGGCACCATCATCGCCGAGGTCAAAAAGCACCCCGAGACCAAGCTTGAGTTTGTGTCAAAGCAGCGGCTCGATCAGCTTTCTGAGACCGGAGGCAGACACCAGGGAGTGGTGGCATTTGCAGCGGCATATGACTATGCCGAGCTTTCGGATATACTGGCGAATGCTGAGCGAAAGGGCGAGCAGCCCTTTGTTTTTGTGCTTGACGGCATCGAGGATCCGCACAATCTGGGAGCCATAATCCGTACAGCCAACATGGCCGGCGCTCACGGTGTCATCATCAGGATGAACCGCGCAGTGGGGCTTACGGCGACTGTAGCCAAGGCCTCCGCGGGAGCACTTAATTACACGCCGGTAGTCAAGGTCACAAATATCGGCAGGACCATTGACGAGCTCAAGGAGCACGGGCTCTGGTTCGTGTGTGCGGATATGGGCGGAGACAGCATGTACAGTCTCAATCTCGGAGGCCCGATAGGCATAGTCATCGGCAACGAGGGCAGGGGCGTGTCGGAGCTCGTCAGAAAAAAGTGCGATATGGTTGCATCAATCCCGCAGTTTGGAGATATTGATTCGTTAAATGCTTCCGTCGCGGCAGGTGTGCTTGCCTACGAGGTAGTGCGAAGGAGAGTGGCACCCGGGCTGTAAGCGGGGCAGACCGGATGGAGAAAGGCAGAGCCGGGAAAGACAATGCAGCATTAATGTAAAGCAGGAAAAATGACCGATTCAAGGATAGCATGCAATATGGGCAAAACGGACCCGGCAAAGCGCCGCGTGCTTTTTTACGCAACGACGGCATACATGATAGATCAGTTTAATATGATGAACATCCGCATGCTGCAGGACATGGGGCTTGCGGTGGATGTTGCCTGCAATTTTGAGCATGGAAATCCTGTGAGTCCCGAGAGACTTGAGGCCTTTAAGAGGGAACTTGACGAGGCCGGCATTGACAGGATACAGCTGGATCTTACGCGAAACATTTTTGATCTTATCCACAATGGCTCAGCGCTTGGTAAGTCGATCAGGCTTATGCGCGAGCGAAAATATGCCTTCGTGCACTGCCACACGCCGGTCGGCGCCGTAATTGCGCGCCTTGCCTGCAGGGCGACGGGAACGAAGGTGATCTACACGGCCCACGGCTTTCATTTCTTTAAGGGGGCGCCGCTTTTAAACTGGCTCGTGTATTACCCGATCGAGAAGTTTTTTTCCGGCATGACGGACGTGCTGATCACGATCAACAAAGAGGACTACGACCGCGCCCGCGCGAAGTTTCACATGAAGAAGCTCGAGTATGTGCCCGGTGTCGGCATCGACATGAGCAGGTACGAGGCGCCGGGCAGGAACCGCATCAGGGCAGAGCTTGGCATCCCGGATGACGCCATCCTCATGGTGACGGTCGGCGAGCTAAGTAAGCGAAAGAATCAGATCGCTGTGCTCAAGGCACTTGCAAAGCTTGAAAGTGAGGCTGAACAGGCTGTACCGGCCGGCGCGGGTAAACAGCAGGGAAGCGAGGCTGAGCAGGCTGCACCGGCCGGCGCGGATAAGCCGGCCGAAACAAAAGCAGATGAGAGGCGGGCGGGCCTTCCGGATTACCGCTTTGCCATCGCGGGCACCGGCATTTACAAAGAAGAGCTGCAGAAATTTATAGACGAAAACGGACTTGCGGGCAAGGTCATGCTGCTCGGCTTCAGGACTGACATTCCGGAGATATGCCGCGCGGCGGATGCATTTGTATTTCCGTCCTTCCAGGAGGGGCTGCCGGTGGCGCTTATGGAGGCCATGGCATGCGGGCTTCCGGCTGCGGTCAGCCGCATAAGGGGAAATGCTGACCTTATCGATGAAAATGGCGGTATTCTTTTTGATCTGGACAAGGAAAATAAGGGAGTTGAGGAGGCTCTGCTTAAGCTCCTTAGTCTTTCACAGGAGGAAAGAAGAGCATATGGCGCGCATAATGCCGAGGTCATCCGCAGGGGATTTAGTACTGAGGCTGTGAAGCAGCGCCTTCAGGAGATTTATGAACGAGTATTATAAGAGAATCGTAAATATGGTGGCCATAATGGTCGCTGTTATATTTGAAGCCCTGAGCTTTGCCTATGTGTGGTACTCGGTCTACGTTCCGCAGATCGAGCTGACTGTGCAGAGACACTTTTTCCGCAGAGGAAACTGGGCTGTGATCGGCTTTTATACGCTGATAGTGGTGCTGCTTACCAACACCTTTGACGGCTACAAGATCACATACATGCGCCTTCGCGACATCATTTTGTCCCACATTCCGGCCATAGTATTCGGAGAGGCGGCAGCATTTATAGAAATAACAATGGTGGCAGGCTCCTACTACAGCCCGTCGCCGCTTGTAAAGCTTTGCGCGGCGCAGATAATTTTTATCATTCTCTGGGCATATCTTACGAGGCGCCTTTATGTAAAGCTCTATCCGCCGAGAAAGCTGTTCCTCGTGTACGGCACTTATCCATGCGAGGACCTTGTGAGGAAGATGACTGACCGGAGCGACAGGTACACGCTGGTCGGCAGCATTTCGGGCAAAAAAAGGCTGGAAACTATCGAGGCCGAGGTCATAAAGCATAAGGCAGTGCTGCTCGCGGACCTGCCGGATGAGGAGCGAAACAGTATCATCAAGTTCTGCGCGGCGCACTCGATACGCGTTTATGTGACGCCGAAGATCTCGGATATCATGTTCCGCGGCGCCGAGGATATCCATCTTTTCGACACACCGCTGTTCCTGCTCAGAAATAACGGAATCACTGTGGATAAGCTGCTGATAAAGCGCATCATGGATATCGTGTGTTCGGGACTTGGCTGCATCGTGGCCGCACCGCTCATGCTGGTCATCGCGGCGGCCATCAAGCTTTACGATGGCGGGCCTGTGTTCTATACCCAGGAGAGGCTTACGCGAGGCGGTGCGAAGTTTAATATTATCAAGTTCCGCAGCATGAAGGTAAATGCCGAAAAGGAGGGCGCGCGCCTTGCCCAAAAGGGCGATGACCGCATTACGCCGGTCGGCAGGATCATAAGGCGCCTTCATCTTGACGAGCTTCCGCAGATCTTCAATATTCTTAAGGGCGACATGTCCATAGTCGGACCGCGCCCCGAAAGAGAGGAGATCGCAAAGCAGTATGCCGAGACTATGCCTGAGTTTGATTTAAGGCTGAAGGTAAAGGCGGGACTTACGGGCTACGCCCAGGTCTACGGCCAGTACAACACGACACCGTATGACAAGCTGAAGCTGGATCTTATTTACATTGAAAATTATTCGATATTGATGGATATCAAGATCATACTGCTCACGGTCAAGATCCTTTTCGTGAAGGAAAATACCGAGGGTGTCGATGCGAGTCAGAAGACAGCACTGAAATAAGGATAAAGGGCAGGTGTCAGTGGGGTGGTTCTCGCTGACACTTTAATTTATTGATAAAAGAATTTAGGAAAAAGTCCCTCTGAAGGGACGTTATCGAGGAAATATGGATATTTCGATATTGATCACGCAGATGCAGGTGTTTGCGGCTATGATCGTCGCGGGCGTCTTCATGCAGAGGACCGGGATCATCAGGCATGAGAGCATAAATGGCATGGGCAATGTGCTCACGGGCTTTATCATTCCGTGTCAAATGCTGACGATGATGCCAAACGGCGGCTCCTCTGCGGAGGTCTTCCGAAGCGCGAACATAGTGATCTGCTCATTTGGATATATTCTGGGCATGGTATTTATCAGCATTATCGTGTCCCGGTTTATTGGTATAAAGGACAAGGCACACAGAAACATGCACGCGCTGATCTCGGCATGCGGAAATGCAGGCTTTATCGGCTCACCGCTTGCCATGATGATGTATCCGGCTGAGACTGTTGCAAATGCTATTTATGTTATTGTTGAGGCCTTCACCTGCTGGACTATCGGCCCGCTGCTGGCTGATCCAAAAACTGAGTTTCGTATCTCAAGTCTTAAGAGACTTGTGTCGCCCATTATTGTGTCGCTGCTGATAGGCTTTGCGCTGACGCTCCTTAACATTCATCCGGCGGGCTTTGTTCCGTGGGACGCGCTGACGGCGGTCGGAGCCACGAGTAAGTATCTTTCGACTTTTTATATTGGGCTTAAAGTAGGAGAGATCGGATTTCTGAAGCTCATTGAGGAAAAGAGGATCGTTATCGCCTCGGCATTTAAGCTGGTGATATTCCCTGTTCTGCTTTATCTTGTTATCGGCCGTACAGACTTTCTTACTCCGGGACAGCTCGGCGTTATCATGCTGATGGCCTGCACGCCGACACCTATTTCGGCTCCGCTTATCGCCCAGCTTACAAACGGCGACACTGATTATGCCATGGCCGGTACACTTATAAACACGATACTCTGTATTTTTACGATCCCGATGGTAATGAAGCTGATCGGGATCTGACTGACGATCAGGATGCCAGATCCGGCCGGAAAAGGCATTCTGAAATGAGGAGAAGCAGAGTCAGGATGCCGCACGAGAAGAAAGAAAGCAGGGACAGGATGCCGCACGAGAAGGAAAAATCATATATCGCCATCGACTTAAAGTCCTTTTACGCGTCAGTGGAGTGCGTGGAGCGCGGACTTGACCCCTTAAAAAACAATCTGGTCGTGGCAGACCGCTCGAGGACGGAAAAGACTATCTGTCTTGCGGTGTCGCCGTCGCTTAAGGCTTACGGGATACCGGGGCGTCCGCGGCTTTTTGAGGTGGATCAGGCGGCAGAGCGCATCAACGAATTAAGGCTTAAGGCTCTGAAGCACCTTCGCGGCCGCGATGCGGAATTCACCGGCTCTTCTGTAAATGCCGACGAGCTCGCCGCTGACCCCGCGCTCAGGCTTGACTTTGTCACAGCGCCTCCGCGCATGCAGTATTACATGAATTACAGCGCGGATATTTTCAATATTTATCAGACCTATGTGGCGGCAGAGGACATCCATGTCTACAGTGTGGACGAGGTGTTCATGGACGTCACGCCTTATCTTAAGATATATAAAAAGACTCCGCATGAGCTGGCAATGACTATGATCCGCGACGTTCTCTCGCAGACCGGGATCACGGCTACTGCAGGCATAGGGACAAATCTCTACCTCGCTAAGATCGCAATGGATATAGTTGCCAAGAAAATGCCGGCGGATAAGGACGGAGTGCGCATAGCGGAGCTTGATGAAAGAAGCTACCGCGAGCTCCTCTGGGACCACAGGCCGCTTACAGCATTCTGGAGAGTTGGCCCCGGTATCGCGCGAAAGCTTGAATCCCACGGACTTTATACCATGGGCGATGTGGCGCGCTGTTCTCTGGGAAAGGACAGCGACTATTATAACGAGGACCTTTTATACAGGCTTTTTGGGATAAATGCCGAGCTTCTCATAGATCATGCCTGGGGCTGGGAGCCGGTTGAAATTAAGGATATAAAGGCCTACCGCCCCGAGTCAAATTCCTTAAGCAGCGGGCAGGTGCTCTCATGTGCTTATACAGCGGATAAGGCGCGGAATGTCATGCGCGAAATGGCTGACGCGCTTAGCCTCGATCTTGTGGAAAAGGGCCTTACGACGAATCAGATCGTGCTGACCATAGGATTTGATATTTCAAATCTTACCGATCGTGAGATCATGGCGAAATACCACGGACCGATAACGGCAGATTATTATGGACGCAAGGCCCCAAAGCACGCGCATGGCACTGCGAATCTGGGGAAGAGCACTTCCTCGGGGCGTATTATCATTGATGCGGCTACAGCGCTTTATGATGAGATCGTGGACCCTGTGCTGCTCGTGCGGCGCATAAATATCTGTGCCAACAATGTGGTGCGGGAGGCAGGGACCGGCCTTTCATCCGGTATGGCATGGGATGAAAATGACAGCGCCGTTTCGGGCAATGCTGTGTCCGGCAGGTCCGGCGGCGGAAATACAGGCGGAATGTCCGGAACAGGCGGCGGAGAATTCGAGCAGCTCAGCATATTCAACTGCAGTCCTGAGGCGATCGCAAGGAGCGAGAAGGAAGCGGCCGAGCTTGAAGGAGAACGGCGGCGCCAGGAGGCGGTGCTTTCAATAAAGCGGCGCTTTGGAAAGAACGCGATACTTCGCGGCATGAACTATTCTGAGGGCGCGACGATGCGCGAACGCAACGGGCAGATAGGAGGCCATAAAGCGTAGTGGATAAATACAGTGATATAATTGACCTGCCGCATCATCAGTCGAAGAAGCGGCCGCATATGCCGGTTTACGAGAGGGCGGCGCAGTTTGCTCCCTTTGCGGCGCTTACCGGTTACGATGAGACCATAGAAGGAGCGGAGTCAGCATTTGCAGCGACAAGGGAAAACGGCGGGGTCACATACACAGCGGAGGATTACAGCATATGAAAACAGGTATCGTTCTTGAGGGCGGCGCTATGCGGGGAATGTTTACGGCGGGCGTGCTTGACGTTTTTATGGAAAATGGGATCAGGTTCGATGGCGGCGTCGGTGTTTCTGCGGGCGCGACCTTTGGCTGCAATCTGAAGTCGGAGCAGATCGGGCGCACCGTGCGGTACAATCTGAAGTACTGCAGGGACCCGCGCTATGCGAGCGTGCGTTCGCTGATCAGGACGGGCGATATTTTCAACGCGAAGTTCGATTATGACGATATCCCGAACCGGCTCGATCCCTACGATGTCGAGGCTTTTATGAAGAATCCGATGGATTTCTGGGTGGTTGCGACTAATGTTGACACCGCGGAGCCTGTGTATCATCGCCTTACGATCGGCAACGGGCCTGATATCGAATGGATCAGGGCGTCGGCCTCCATGCCGGGCTTTGCGAATATTGTGTACTGCGAGGGCGAGAGCCTTACAAGCGGCGGCCCGCTTGCGGTGATGGCGGGCGGCAACGGAACTTTTGAGAATGCAGGCCTGGGCGACGGAGCTGTGAGTGAGGGCGCCGAAGTGGCGGGCGGCAGCATTTCCCGCAATTACAGGACGATCGACTGTAGTGGGCTGGGCCTCCTTGACGGCGGAGTGTCGGACTCAGTGCCGCTTAAGTTTATGGAGGACCTCGGCTACGAAAAGATAGTTGTGATCTGCACTCAGCCGAGCGGCTACCGCAAGAAGGTAAATAAGCTTTTCGGGCGCGTGTTTGGGATGAAATATAAGCAGTATCCGGCACTTTTGGATCAGCTTGAGAACCGCTACAGGATGTACAATGCGGAGATGGAGTATATCGACAGCCGTGCGGCGGAGCACCCCGATGAGGTGCTGCTGATCCGCCCTGCCGAAAAGCTCACGATCAAAAAGATCGAGCATGACCCAAACGAGATAAAGCGCACCTATGACTACGGCCGCGCCGAGGGCCTGCGCCGCCTCGATGACGTGCGCGCCTTCCTTGCCCGCGGCTGAACCTTGACTAAACCTCGCCTGCGGAGCTTAAATCAAAAAATGGCGTCAGGGGACAAAAATTGATTTAACGTACAATGCGGAGCTTAAGTTGAAAAATGGCGTCAGGGGAGAAATTGGACTAAACGTACAGCGCGGAGTTTAAATCAAAAAAAGGGGCGGACATGAATGCTATCACCAAAAGGACTGTAAAAAATATTGAGGAGCGCTGGGGCGTGAAGCCTGAGCGCCCGTGGGCAAAGTACCCGGAGTATATGACTTTTAAGGCGCCGAAGGATCCGTATGGCGGCGGAGACAAGTGGTTCGCCGTGATCATGCATGTGGAGCGCCGTGTGCTGGGCCTGCCGCAGTTTGTCGAGGCTCAGCACCCCGGCGAGATGCAGCGTCCCGGCGATGGCTATGACGATGCCATGGTCTGGATCATTAATGTAAAGTCCGACCCGGGCTTTATCATGATGTCCCGCGAAATAAACGGCGGCGGATTCCTGCCGGCTTATCACATGAATAAGCAGCACTGGCTCACGATCCTGCTTGACGGCAGCGCGTCCGAAGGTCAAATCAGCTCATGCATAGATCTAAGCTACAACATGATCACGGACAGCCCGACTAAGCGCATATACGAGGCTGTAAAGAAGATCCCGGCAGGCCATGTGGCGACCTATGGCCAGGTGGCGGAGCTTGCGGGCAACCCGAAAATGTCCCGCGCTGTCGGAAATGCGCTGCACAAAAACAACGATCCCGAGCACGTTCAGTGCTTCCGAGTGGTGAACTCCAAAGGTGAGCTCGCGGGCGAATTTGCCTTTGGCGGCGCGGGCGAGCAGGCAAAGCTGCTCATTGCGGACGGCATTGAGGTGACGGACGGCAGGGTGGACCTAACGCGCTTTGGCATCACGGTGATCGATGGAGAAATTATTGAATAAAAAACTCAACTTAAGAAGAATAATATTTGCAATGCTGGCGGCGGCCTGGATGTGCGTGATCTTCTGGTTTTCAGCCCAGGACGCGGACCTTTCCGAACTGCAGAGTCACCGCGTGGGCTATGCGGTCGGCCGCATGGCGGTGCCGGGCTTTAACGATCTCCCCGAGGAGAGCCGACGGGCTTTTGCGGAAAAAGTCGACATGCCGGTAAGGAAGGCGGCGCACGCCACCGAGTATGCCTTGCTGGGAATGCTGCTTACGGGTGCTCTTTGGCAGGAACCGCGCAGGGATGCCCCGGATGCCGCGCCGGAGGTACAAATGCGCCAGGCTTCCGGAAACAAGACACCTGAGCCTGCCCCTGTAGGAGAGCCTGCTTTAAGGTACGCGCCTTCCGGCCTTTATGCGCTTGCCATATCGGCCGCCTATGCGGCGACAGATGAATTTCACCAGCTGTTTGTCCTCGGCAGAGCCTGCAGATTTTCAGATGTTTTGATAGATAGTGCAGGCGCGGGAGTTGGAATTTTTGCAGTTTTGTTTATAATAAGAATTATAGTAATCAGATCGCGGGAGGGCTATTATGGCAGCAAAAAAAGTCGGAGCACTTATTAAAAAAGCAAGAACAGATGCAGGCCTTACTCAGGAGCAGCTTGCAAAAAAAGTTGCAGGAGCTACAGCAACCGACATCGGAAAGGCTGAGAGAGGGGAAAAGGAGCTTACCTTAGACCAGCTCAAAATGATAGCCAGGGTGACCGGTGTCACACAAAAGTCACTGCTTGACGCGGCAGGTCCTTCATACGGAAAGACCTCGGGCACAGGCTCAGGCGCCAAGACCTCTTCTGGTGCCAAGACCTCGTCATCCTCAGGCAGCACAATGAAGCTTACGGCAGCAGAGAAAAAGCTGGTCGAGCTCTACCGTGAAGCAGATTCAGATGCCAAGAAAGCTGCCATAAAGGCACTTAAGGGCGAGGGCTCAGAGGCCAATGAGCTTATAAAAAATCTTTTTGGAAACGCGATGACCCAGATGATCAAGAACGCGACAAAGTAAAGAACGCGCCAGCTGCGGGGACTGCAGGGGTCAGCATTTGCCGCAGAAACAAAAGTAAAAATACACAGAAAGTGAGCAGATAAATTATGAAAACAGCACTTGTAATCATGGCAGCCGGAATCGGTTCAAGATTCGGCGGCGGCATTAAGCAGCTTGAGCCTGTCGGAATGAACGGCGAGATCATCATGGATTTTTCAATCCACGACGCGATCGAGGCAGGCTTTCACAAAATAGTATTTCTTATCAGACATGATCTTGAGGATGTCTTCAAGGAGGTCATCGGAAACCGCATCGAGAAGACCTGCAGCGCGCTCGGCGTTGAGGTTGCCTATGCCTTCCAGGAGAAGGAAGACGTTCCGGCCGGCGTGACCATCCCTGAGGAGCGCAAGAAGCCATGGGGCACAGGCCAGGCCGTGCTTGCCTGCAAGAACGTGCTCGACTGCCCGTTCGTCGTTATCAATGCTGACGACTACTACGGCAAGGAGGGCTTTAAGAAGGTCCACGATTATCTTACCGCTTCAAATGATCCAAGCGAGTACTGCATGGCGGGCTTTATCATTAAGAACACGCTTTCAGATAACGGCGCTGTTACCCGCGGTATTGCTAAGATGGATGCAAACAATATGCTTACCGATGTGCTCGAGACCTCAAATATCATCAAGGTGCCGGGTGCGGACGGCGGTTCGGGCCTTGGCTATGGTGTAGAGGCAGACGGCGTGAAGATCGACCCGGAGTCGCTTGTTTCAATGAATATGTGGGGCCTCAAGCCTGAGATCCTCGCGCTTCTCGAGCAGGGCTTCGTTGATTTCTTCAACAACACGCCTGCAGACAAGCTCGTGAAGGCAGAGTATCTGCTTCCAATGTTTATCGATGAGCTCATCAAGGGCGGCAAAGCTACTGTTAAGGTGCTCAGCACAGGCGACAAGTGGTTCGGCGTTACCTATAAGGAGGACAAGCCGGTCGTAGTTGAGAGCATCAGAAAGCTTATCGCCGACGGCATTTACAAGGCTGATCTGTTCTCAGATCTGTAAGCGGCAGGGAAGGCCGGGGTGTCAAAGGAACCGTCCCGCCGGCACCCCTGACACCATGACACTCAAAGCAGGAGAATATAATGAGATATAAAACACTTGGAAAAACAGGTCTTAAGGTATCTGAGATGGCGCTTGGCACCTGGGGCATAGGCGGAGCAGGCTGGGATGAAAAGCCGGTAGCCGACCGTCAGGAGGCCATAAAGACAGCAATAGAGTGCGGCGTGAATTTCATTGACACCGCGCCTGCTTACAATGCGGGCATGGCAGAAAAGCATGTTGGTCAGGTGCTCCGCGAGCTCGGGGTCCGCGAGAAGATGGTCATCGCCACAAAGTGCGGAACCAAGTTTGAGAACGGGCAGTATATCCGCACCTGCAAGACTGCCGATGTCATTCAGCAGGTGGACGAGTCGCTCGCCAATCTGCAGACTGACTACATTGACATATACCTCATTCACTGGCCGGATCTCACAGTCCCCTTCGAGGAGACCATGACTCTTTTAAACAAGCTGAAGGAGCAGGGCAAGATCCGCCACATAGGTGTGAGCAACTTTACAAGAGAGCAGATCATCGAGGCCGGACAGTACGGCGAGATCGAAGTCTACCAGCCGCAGTACTCCCTTGTTTTCCGCGACAATGAGGAAAATATCAGGTGGGCAAAGGACCGCGGCATAGGCGTGATGTCCTACGGTTCGCTTGGCGGCGGTATACTCACGGGCAAATACCGCGAGCCAAAGGTCTACGCACCGAGTGACTCAAGGAACCGCTTTTATAAGCATTTCCAGGAACCGCTTTTCTCAAAGGTCATGAAGGTAGTGGAGCTCATGGACACGATATCCGCGGAGCACGGGGACGTCCCGCTTTCGCAGATTGCGATAAACTGGGCGACGCAAAAGGATTTCGTCACAGCCGGCATCGTCGGCGCGCAGGACCGCCCGCATGTTATGCAGAACGCGACGGCCTTCGACTGGTCCCTCACACTTAAGGAGCTGGAAATGCTGGATGCGGCAAGCGCTGAACTCATGGCGTAAATTCAGGCCCCGCCAAGGCCGCAGCGATCAAAGGCC
>JAUNNP010000195.1 GCA_030531385.1 Eubacteriales bacterium | reverse complement strand
TACCTTATTTCATAGACGACAGGTCGGATGCGGTCGGAAATCCGGTGGTCGAATATATCAGGCGCGCTCTTCGTTCGATAAGCAGCAATTATAAATACGAGGATCTGATGGCTTTCGTAAGATGCCCGCTTATTTCAGGTACCGCTAAGGAAAAGGAGGATGCGGACAAATTTGACAACTTCCTCAGAAAGACAGGACTGAGGGGCAGGACTGCTCTTAAATCAGGAAAGCTTGACTACGATTTCGGGCTTTTGACTTCGCTTGAGGATGGGTTAAAGGCGGCAAATGATATCGCCGGGATGACTGAGGCGCTTAAGGCATTCTGTCTGGCTTCGGAGCTTAAGAGCAGGGCTGACAGCTTTTCTGATAATACAGAAGCTCTCGGGTTTGCAAGACAGGCTGATGAGTGCAGACGCTTTACAAAGCTCATACCGGAGCTTTTTGACAGAATGACGATCGTCCTCGGTGATGAGCAGTGCAGCGTTAATGATTATATCAGGCTGATAGATGCCGGCTTTCATGAAATCAAGGGCGGCATGATTCCGGAAACGATGGATATGGTGATGATCGGAGACCTTAAGAGGAGCCGTTTTGATGATATAGATGTGCTTTATGTTCTTGGAGCCAATGACGGAAATATTCCTTCCGAGGTAAGCGGAGGAGGAATATTTACTGACTTTGAAAGAGGCATCATTCAAAGCACCAACATTGAGCTTGCGCCGGACGATAAGCTCGACAGCTGTATTCAGCATTTTTATCTGAAGCTTCTTTTAAACAAGCCAAATAAGCGTCTGGTCATCACATATGCCAGAACAGGCAGAGACAACAAAGGATTAAAGCCCTCGTCGATGTTAGACGAGCTGGAGAATAAAGTATATGGAGAGTTTGACAGTATAAGCAGCATGCTTGGTGATCAGACAGAGGTCATAAGCTCAAAGGAGGATGCACTTATGAGCTTTGCCGGGGGACTTTCCAAAATCAGGAAGGAAGATGACCGGGCGGTCTCTATTTATAAAGCCTTGAGCCGGGGCGGGATGAAAGCCGAGCTTGATAAGATCCTGGCGGCAGCATTTCTGGAGCATAAGCTTGACAAGATCCCGGAGGAGACGGCGGCAGAACTATATAATGATGTTCTTCGGGGATCGGTAACGAGAATAGAAAACTTTGAGGCTTGTCCGTTCGTTCATTTTATTCAGCATGGTCTTGGGCTTCGTGAGCGTGAGGAGCATAGCTTTGAGGTGCTTGATGCCGGAAATGTATTCCATGAAGCACTCGACAGGATATTCAGGCACATTCGCCGTGAGAAGAAGGACATAGTTTCTATAGAGGCAGAGGAGCTGGAGGCTATATGCAACTCGGAGATTGATTCTGTTATAAACGAATATAATGACGGAATAATGAACTCTTCGATGAGAATCAAATATTTCGCCAATAAAATCAGAAAAATCACGAATAAAACTGTAACTGTGCTGAGGACCCAGCTTTCAGATGGGGATTTTCGCAATGCGGAAACGGAAGCTGTCTTCAGCTTCAGGGATGGAAATCTGGATCTTCATGGAAAGATAGACCGTATAGATGAATGTGATACTGACGGCAGGACTCTGGTAAAAATTATAGATTACAAGTCGGGAAAGAAGGAATTTTCCATATCCAGGCTTGCGGATGGACTTGAGCTTCAGCTTGTTACTTATATGGGAAGTGCGGTAAAGAAGATATCTGACCTTAAGGGAAAGGATGCAGAGGTAGTTCCTGCCGGCATGTTTTATTATCATATCGCAGATCCGGAAATAAAATATGAGCCCGGACTTCACAGGGATAATATTGATGATAAAAAGCTTGCCGAGCTCAAGATGAATGGTGCAATGATCGCTGACACCCGGGTTGCTTCCCATGTGGACCACAGGCTCGATGGAGAAGCGGAAGAGATAGATAAAAATGCGGTCAGGCAGTCCGGAGTTGTTTCGTCCAATACAGAACTGCTTTCCAGGGATGAATTTGAAACTCTTATTAAATATGCTTCTGACAAGATCAGATCGGACGCGAGGGATATACTGTCAGGTGACATAAATATCAGACCGCTCAGAGAAGCTAACAAGGAAAAGTGCAGATACTGCTCTTTTCATGGGATATGCAGATTTGATACCGGTATCCCCGGTTTTGAG
>JAUNNP010000067.1 GCA_030531385.1 Eubacteriales bacterium | reverse complement strand
CTCTTAAATCCGGCCTCCCGGACCTATCCTCTTTGGACCTGTCCTTTCAGATCCGGCCTCTTAAATCAAAGTGCCTCGTTGAGGGCTTCGGTTCCCGGAAGCACGAACCTTCCGTTTTCTATAATAGTGATCTCACCTTCAGCTCCCACAGCCTTAATATAAAGCAGTTCATTATACGGAAGCGTGATATCGGTGTGCACACTGAAATAAGCCTTGTCCGGCGTAGTGTGACGCAGCGCCGAGCACTCGTTTTCCCTTGCCGTTATCTGCTTTCCGTCGGGGTTAAAGGTCGCGATATCCTCCTCAAAAGAGTAGCAGGTATCGCCCACCGCAAAGTGCGGGCCCGTCTTTTCCGCGATAAGCACAGGCATCTTAGCCTCAATACCGTATTTTCGCGCGGCAGCGTAGGCAGCCGTGTTCGTGCCTATCGCAAACTCTCCGAGCGGAAGCTCCTCGCGGTTTTTAAATATTATCTTTCTGATAAGCTCCCGTCCGGCCTCCCTGTCCTCAAAATTTGAGCAGGAATAATCCGCCACTCTTCCGTTTTCAAACCGTATCTTAAGATCCTTAAACAGATATCCGCTTATATAAACGTAGCCAGCATGAATCACACCGTCCGTACCCTTAAGAAGCGGCGAGGTAAATACCTCTCCCGCGGGGATATTGACATCGGCGAGGCAGTTTTCAAAATTAGTCTGCTTTGCCGGGTCCTGAAGGGGGTGCAGCATGACCTTAACGAAGGTGTCATTTCCCGAAACTCCCTTTACCTCAGCATAGTCCGCCTTATCAAGCGCATCGATAAGGCACTGCTGTATAGCCTGCCACTTATCGACGGGAAGCGTGTTGATCTCTATAAACTTATCAAAAAGCTCTCTGTATTTTGCGGCGAATGCTGTCTCACTTTCATAGTCCGCCCTGTCTCCGGCTATCGACGGCGTCGGCCAGGCAATGATCGTAAAGCTTATCTCCTCATCCGGCATATATCTGCTTGCGGTCTCATGCGCCTTAAAAGCATACTCCTTATTTATGTCCAGCTGATGTTTATTAAAGGCAGGACTGTGCTTTTTCGCCTTCGGCGCCTTCCCTTCCGCTCCAAATATCTCGACGCAGGCATTTCCCGAAAACTGCTTAAGGAGCTCATTATTTTCCTCATAAGCAGCAGCTGCGGCCTTAAGCTTTCTTGCCTTAAGCTTGCTGCCCCAGAAATATGCCAGGTCCTCCTTATGGTCGAACTCGCACTCCTTATTAAAGGCGCCGTAAAAGCCGGGCCTTATATTGGCCGAGGTCTTTTTATTTATAAGATGGACCGGATTTCTGCTTAGCACGACTTTAAGTCCCGCGACCTCAAACTGCTTTATCGCAGCGCGCATAAAACGCTCGAAGCCAAGCGGCAGATAGCAGCATACGACGGACTTTTTCTTAATATCCTTGCCCGTCATCGCAAAGCCATTTATATAGCCGTCGACATAAGCCGCCGCCATCCTTTCTATGGTCTCCTCCGGAAGCTCCGCCATGATCCCGGCTGTTCCAAGCTCCTCCTCCGTGATCCACTCACCAAACGAGTAAAGATATGAATCATCTCCCGTATTATTAAGGTCTGCATTCATAACTATATCAGCTGCAAATGCTGACCCCGGATCCGCATTGTGCTTCAGATAGTCGGCCATGAACTCATCGGCATAATCATAAAGATATGAATATATGATCTCCTTTAGCTCATCCTGAAGCTTAGTCTCTGCTTTCTTCTCCGCCTCACCGGACGGCGCCGCAGCCTGCAAAGCCGCCATATGCTCCTCAAAAGCATTAAAAAGCTGGATGGTCGTCTCAAGAATGACCGTCACATCCTTTATCCTGTTTTCAAAGGTAAAGGGTATGATGCCGCGGTACTCAAGATACCACGCGCTAAGTAAGGGTCCTGTGCTCCCCAGCTTTTCATAAGCCAAATCTGGATCCAGAAAAGACTTTTCATAATTTTCATTTTTAACATCATAAAACAGGGCCTCATTTATCTCCCTGTCCTTTTTCCCTGAGGTCCTTACTGTATCGCAAAGCTCTGAGAGCTCCTTTAATACCGTAAAATACTCAGCCGCGGCTCCCTCAAGCCCGCCCGGAAATTCTCTCACGCGCTCCAAAGAAAGCTCATATCTTTCTTCAAAGGCCTCGTTGCTAAGATCTATATAAATTGAATTTTCTTCCATGTTCATTTACCTCACAGCAAGCACGAACACCCAGGCTAAGAGCACTATGAGCTCAAGGACTCCTCCTATAAATGCGAAAATATGATTTCTGTCCTTTTCCATAAGGCAGTTTATCAGAAATATAAGTCCGCATATATCCAGCATTATTGCGCTAAGCCCTACCGCCGCGAAAAACAGGGAGACCTCTCCGTTTGTCCTTACCGAGCTTACTATCACTAAGGCGGACAAAATAAATGAGATGATCCCAAGTACGAAGCAGTACCAGCCGCCCGTGCTGTATGGATTTTTAATATACGAATATCGTTTTTGTTTTGCCATTTTTATTCCGTATCCAAAAAATAAAAATACTTAAGGCGTTCTGTCTCACTAAAGCCCAGCTTTTCATAGAGCTTAAGCGCAGGTTCGTTTTCGGAGGATACCTGCAGCAGGACTCTGCGAATGCCGGCGGCCGAAAGCTCTTTAAAAAGCGCTTTAAGAAGCTTCCCCGCGTGGCCTTTTCTAAGATAGTTCGCGTATGTCATTACTCCAAAGACATAGGCTTTTTCTTCAAAGGTCCTGAAATAGCACTCGCTGTACTTACTTTCTGCCTTTCCGGCTTCGTGGTCAATGGTGACATCAGGCTGCAGCTCCGTCCCGGGCTTAAGCTCTAACTCCAGCATCAGCTCGTCGTGGTCGTGAACGGCTCCGATAGCGCAGAGGGCCTTAGCGACGTCAGCATTTTCATAGACCGCAAAGCGGACGATAAGCCTCTCCGGCTCCTGCTCGCAGTCCGTCCCGGACTGCCCGGGCAGATTGCGGGCAGACTCCTTAGCCAGCTCCCCCATGACCTCGTCCATGAGACGGCCAAACCGGCCCTCACGCCTTTTTTCAGGCAGCGTAAATGCCGAAAGCTCGGCGATTCCGCGTCCCTTATAGGTATCTCCCATGTAGTAGACCGCAAGCATTGCCGTAAGCACCTTATCCTCATAAAGGAGGCAGTAGTCATCGGCATCGTCAGGCGTGCCATAGCAGGTCTTATCAGCCTCATTGCAGGAAGCCGTAAGCCTTGTCACATCTCGTTTTTGTTTTGTGCTGAGGCAGTCGGTCCTAATTATTTTCATAATGCTTTATCAAGTATGCGCTCTGCTGCCTCGGCAAGGTCTGAGCACACAAGTGTCGGTGCCTTGTCAAAGCGGCCGTCATTTCCGCCTGCGCCTGTCTGAAGGAGCACGGTCTTTGTTCCCGCGCCCATGCCGCACTGCACATCCGAGGTCTTGTCGCCTATCATCCAGGAGCCCTCAAGATCGATGTTGAGATCTCTTGCCGCATCCTCTATCATGCCGGAGCGCCCCTTTCGGCAGCGGCAGCGGAATTTAAGCTCCGGAACCTCTCCCGGAAAGCCCCTGTCAGTGTGGTGCGGGCAGTAATAGACTCTGTCTACATAAACTCCCTCACGTCCAAGCAGTGTATCGAACTTTTTCATTATGTTATCGAGAGTTTCAAAGCTGCAGTCGCCTCTTGCTATGACAGGCTGGTTGGTGATAAGCACAGCAAGATACTCTGAGCTGTTTATGCGGCGGAGCGCATCCGCGGCCCCCGGAAGGAGCGCCATGCCCTCAACATTATTTAAAAAGCCTCTCTCTATATTGATGGTCCCATCCCTGTCAAGAAAGATGCATTTTTGCTTATTAGAGAGATTCCTTTGCTCTACCAGCCCCGAACGCACTGCCTCGGTGACCTCATCGTAGCGGTCCGGAGTCCCCATGTCCTTTACATACTCCGTCGAGCGGTAGGCATATACTCTGCCAGCCTCTATGAGCGGTCTTATGATGTCCTTATCAAGATCGATCTTTTCAACAGGCTCAGGTACGAGCGCCGCGGCCTCAGGGCTTAAGGCATAGATCCCGGAATTTACCTGGTTATGATAATAAAAGTCAGCGGCCCGCTCTAATTTTTTACTGATGACGCCCGTAACAGGCTTTGAGAGCCCCGCGGGAGCCTTGCCGCGCTCAGCATTCTCCCCGCACTTATCCTCGGTGAAATCTGCGAGTTTTCCGACTTCATCCGTAACAATTATATCAGAATCAAAAGGATGCGAGTTTGGGTGAACAAAAAGTGTTACGGCAGCACCGCTTTTCTTATGCTCCGCCATAAAACGCTCAAAGTCCACGGAAATCATGAGGTCTCCCATCAGAAGGATGAAATCCTCTTTAAGCTGCTCCTTCACATAGTAGAGGGCGCCTGCGGTGCCCATGGGCTTATCCTCGTTGAAGTAACGTATGTTCACGCCAAGCTTCGAGCCGTCACCAAAATAATCCATGACAGCATCGCTGAGATAACCTGTTATCAGCAGAATATCAGTTATCCCGCAGCGCTTTAAATTTTCGATCTGATACTCCAGCACCGGCTTCCCAAGCACCGGTATCATCGGCTTTGGAATGTCAGAAGCTACTGACTGTATCCTTGTGCCCCGGCCTCCGGCCATTATCACTGCTTTCATTTGCTGATATTTCTCCTTATAAATCTCTTGTTCATTGCCAGTTTAAGGCACAGCCAGCGCGGCAGTCTGTCATACATCTTGCCGGCCCTGTAGCCCGCGTATCTGAATGCCGTGCGCACGATAAAGACCGGAATGTCCACCGCGTGCCCCGAGGCTGCAAGGTGGGCTATCGTGCTTTTCACAAGCTTCATGCCCTCGCCCTCGGATTTAAGGCCCCCGAACACCTCCGGGTGCATCCTCTGGCTCATGCCCAGGTCAAAATTTCTATGAAGCTGCTGCATCGCCGTATAATTATGCGAATGCACCACCCTCGCGTCCGCAGCATACACGCTTTCGTATCCCACCTTAAGCGCCGTGCAGGCATATATCATGTCCTCGTTAAATATTGCCCTGTCGATAAAGCCGCCAAGCCCGTCATAGATGCTTCTTTTGTAAGCGCAGCAGACATTGGACGCAAAATATGTCTTTATACCGAGCTCTTTAAGGTCCGCGATGGATTTTTTCCTGCCCTTATCGGGGTAATTAAATACTCTCACGAACTTCTCGGATTCATCCGCATCCGCCGCCGCAAGCTGCCTTGCATAAGCGACCGCGACCTTTTCCCCGCTTTCGAGCGCCGATATGAGCCGCTCTATCAGCTCCGTATCCGCCGGCACCGCATCGTCCGTCATACAGATAAAGGCATCAGCGCCGGAAATGCTGACTCCCGCCGCTCTCGTGGCTGCGTGGTCGAATTCGTCCTCCGTAATGTCACGGATAATTACGCGGCCGTCAGCATTTAAAGCAGACCTTACTTCCTTTGGCATAAGCTCATGCTCCGTATTCATGATGATGAGCTTATTAAAGGGCCTCGTCTGTTTTTTTAACATGGCAAAAAGACGGAGAAACTTTTCTCCGGGCCTGTAGGTCGGTATGACTATATCTATTGTGTTTATCAGCGTATCAGCCACTCTTCCTCGTTTTCTTCTCTCTTAAGCTGTTTGCGGCATACGAGAGCAAAGGCCGCTGTACTAAAGCCCATGTATATCGGGTAGATCGCGGCGGCACCCGGAAGTCCGCAGCGCGGTACCACGATGTTCGAAAGCAGCGCGGCAAGCACCGCAATGATAAGGTATATCCTGAAAATATCCTTCTGGCGGCGCATGATTATGAGTATGTAGTAATAAAGGTTTGTGACTGCGTAAAAGCAGCCTCCGAGTATGATCAGTATAAAGCTTGTCGCAAGGCCGGTCAGTACTCCGCTGTAGTCAGGTCCGAGTATGAGTTCAAGCACAAAGAGCACTGTTTTTCCCAGCAGTACGGTCCCTGCCATGGCAAGAAGTGAGAGCCCGAGCACGCCTATTTTCAGCTTGCCAAAGGTCTCCTTAAAGCCCTTTATGTCATGCTTTTCATATATCTCTGACATTCTCGTCATATATGGTTTTATTATAAAGTTTGCGGCAAGATAAATTACCGAGGTCGGCATGAACAGGATGTTGAACACTCCGCTGTCCGCGTCGCTGAGGTAAATATCTATGGCATACTTCGATGCCGAAAAGATATAAAAATCTACAAATACCGAAAGGAAAAGGAGTACCGTGTTTTGCGCGAGCTCCCTTACCGCTGCGGTATTAAGCTGCGGTGAGCTGTGTATGCCGGTGAGCACGTGCGCAGCCATGTACTTTCTAAAATAGATGATGTAAGCTGCCTGTACGAGCAAGGCTGCCGCGGCTGCGGCCATAACATTTTTTGTTATCAGCATTGCCAGAACAAGTGTGCAGGCTGAAAGCGCTGTCCTTAAGGCGAGCTCTTTTCCTCCCACCCAGAGGAGCCCCGCTCTCTGGCACTCGGACTCGTACAGGTCGGCTATTCCGTCCGCCACCTTGTAGAGCGCCAGCAGGAATATTATCGCAGCCTTTCTCGCGCTGTAGTGGTCTGTAAGCTTCATGAACGCGAGGTAAACAAGTGCCGCCGCGACCGCCATCGCCGAGGTGATCAGCCTTAAGCGTCTGTACTCCTCATAGCTGTACTCGTAGGACGAGTCTGTGATGTGGAACGGTCTGATGCCAAAGTAGGCTATGATGAACATCTGCTGTCCAAAGGCCGAAAAGCCGAAGCTGAAGATTCCGCCGTCGTCAGGCCCCAGTATGTGCATCGCCGCAAACGCCAGCACCATCGAGGCAAGCGCGTATATGCCGCTGCCTATCGTGTTCCAGAAGTAGTCTTTTTTTATGTTGTTTCTTTCTGTGATCATGCTTTACTTTAGGGGTGTCAGGGGGACGGTTCTTTTGACACCCTTTGGTGTCAGGGGGACGGTTCTTTTGACACTCTGACTTATTCTTACGATCCGCTCAGGATCGACTTTAGGATCCGCACCATGTACTTTGCGGCCTTCGCCGGCTTTAAGTAGGATTCTCCGTTTTCGCGGTCAGCAACCTTTACCGGCACCTCGGCCGTCTTTGCGCCGCTTTTTATAAGCTTTGCAATAGTATCAGGCTCCGGCGCAAGATCAAGTCTTTCCGCAAACATTTTTATCATCTTCCTGTTATACATGCGAAGTCCGCAGGTGGGATCCGTGACATTTGCCCCGGTCTTCAGTCTTATCGCAAACTTTATCATGTGAGAACCAAGACTGCGTATAGGATTCATCTTATTTTCAAGTCCGATGAATCTTGAACCCATGACTATGTCATAGCCCTCGTCGGCCTTTTTCTTCATGGCTCCAATATACTCAGGGCGGTGCTGGCCGTCTCCGTCAAACTGCACGGCATACTTATAGCCCATCTGATATGCGTACTTCATGCCATTGTGGAAGCACTTGGTAAGTCCCATATTTTCAGGGAGATTTACTGTGTTATAGCCTCTGTAGGCGCAGATCCTGTCCGTGCCGTCCGTCGGCCCGTCTGTCACAACGACATAGTCGAACTGGGGATAGTCCTTTATTATTTCATCTACTACCCTCTCTATGTTTTCAGCCTCGTTATACGCCGGTATAACGAGCAGCACATCACTCTTCGTTTTTACGGCTCCGGCCTGTGCCTGTGCCTCTGCGGCCTCCGGTCCGGCCTGTGCCTCGTTTCTTAATGTTTCCAAATCTCCAAAGTCTCCTAAGTACAGTCATGATGCCGCATGGCGGGCTTTTGCAGCAAAACAAGGCCCTTTCCCTCAGGGGCCCTGCTGAATTACTCTAACATGTAGGTATTCTGCCTGCATTTTTCTGCAAAACATTCATGCGCGTATATTACCACAGATTGCGTTTTGAGGCAACATCTTGTAAATGCATAGCCGGCAGCCGGCAGCCGCCAAATCACTGCATCCTGTTGGTAATATTGGCATAGGGACCAAGAAACTATTCTATCCCTATGCCGATTTCAAAGTCCACGACCTCATCCGCAAGCACTCTTAGCTCATCCATGTTCCTGAGGTTGTAGTCATCGACCACAGCGACTACATAAAAGCCGGCGGCCACGGCAGTCCTTACCGCATAGAGCGCATCCTCGAAAATGACTGCCTCATCGGCGCTGCAGCCAAGCCGCCTTGCCGCCTCAAGATAGGTGTCCGGCTTATCCTTGCCGGAGCCTACCTCCTCGCATGAAAGCATGAACGAAAAGCAGTCAGCTATGCCAAGTCTTCCCAGGCAGAGCTTCACGAGCTCCCCGTCTGTAGACGAGGCAACGCACATTTTCACACCGCGGCGCTTAAGCTCATGCACCAGTTCATACGCTCCCTTTTTCAAGGGCACATCATGTTTATAATGCTCCTCCATGATGCGGTTCATATCGTCCCGCACCGACTCAGCCGTGGCCGAAAGCCCGAAGCGCTCAATAAAATAAGCGGCAGACTCGCTCATGGTCATGGGCTTTACGCGCTCCATGGCATCCTGTACAGCAGCCTCATCCGTCACTCCCTGCGAATGCAGATAGTCGCTGCCAAGTCCCCTCCAATAGCCCATGGAATCAACGAGCACTCCGTCCATATCGAAGATCGCGAATTTTTTATCCCAAAACGTCATGAAAGCACCTGCTCCCTGCACGCCTTAAGCAGCTCAGCGGTCGCCTTTCCCGGATCCGGCTGCGCAAAGATCGCGGAAACAACTGCGATGCCGTCGACTCCGCTTCCCTTAAGCTCATGCATGTTGCTCATGGAAATGCCGCCGATCGCAACGACAGGAATGCTCACAGAGTCAGCGATGGACTTAAGCTTTTCGATAGTCATGGTCCTCGCATTTTTCTTAGTGCTTGTTCCAAACACCGCGCCCACTCCGATATAATCAGCTCCCGCTGCCTCAGCAGCCTGAGCCTCCTCTATGGTCCCCGCTGAAATGCCGAGTATCTTATCGGGACCAATAATAGCACGTATGTCGCGTCCCTTGATATCAGACTGACCCACATGTACTCCGTCCGCATCAATGTGCATGGCGATCTCAACGCTGTCATTTACAACATAAGGAACCCTGTAAAGAGCGCAGAGCTCCTTAAGCTTTGCAGCTTCAGTCTCAAACTGCTCCTCCGGAAGGTCTTTTTCCCTTATCTGCAGAAAAGTCGCGCCATTTTCAAGCACACTTTTGCACACGTCATAGAGAGTCTCGCCCTCCTTGAGCCACATCTGATCCGTCACCGCATAAAGCAGCATTGATTTCCTGATTTCATCCTTCGTATATTTCATACCTTACCTCGTATATATATTGCCGGGCGTGCGTACAAAAACGCATGCCCGGCTTTTTATTTTACCGCATTTACAATTGTTTCGTCCACCGTGGTCTTTACATATCGCTGCCGATAAGCTCGACTCTGCTGCGCTCATAATACTCTTCCGCGGTCATATTAAATACAGCATCTATGAGGTCGTTGCGGAAGGTAGCATTTCCCGTATGATTCATAATAAGTCTTTCCTTCGCGAGCTCGCCCGCTATATCCATGACCAGCACCGCCGAGGCCACTGCCTCCAGCATATCCGCGCCGGGCACTGCCGCAAAGGCTCCGATAAGCGTCGTCAGCATGCAGCCGCTTCCGGTGATGCGGGCCATGACAGGATCGCCATTTCTGATAAGCAGCACCCGGCTCCCATCCGATATGACATCTGTCGGTCCGGAGATGGCGATGACCGTTCCGAGCCTTGCGGCAGTCTTCCTGCAAAGCTCAGCATACTCATGGACATTCGCCTCCGATATCTTATCGAGCGCGCCCACATCAACTCCGATGCCGTCATTTGCAACGCCCGCGAGAGCCTTGATCTCAGAAGCATTTCCGCGGATCGCCGTAAACCTGATCCCGCTTAAAAGCTCAGCCGCAGTGCTCCTTCTTATCACCGTGCCGCCTGCTCCCACAGGATCCAGAACGACCGGCTTTCCCAGTTTATTGGCCATGCGCCCCGCAAGCAGCATGGACTCGGTCATATCGATCGCGCCCATATTGCAGACAAGACCCGAGTTCTTTTGTATGGCCTCCTCGGCCTCACGAATATCCTGGGCCATGGTAGGCGTCGCGCCTGCCGCAAGCAGTATATTGGCGCAGTCATTTACCGTAACAAAGTTTGTGATG
The DNA here is from genome assembly GCA_030531385.1 of Eubacteriales bacterium. Classification (GTDB taxonomy): domain Bacteria; phylum Bacillota; class Clostridia; order Lachnospirales; family Lachnospiraceae; genus Avilachnospira. The sequence goes on along the minus strand of JAUNNP010000067.1, from coordinate 1,436 downwards.
CACTGTATGACAGGCTCGGTCTCGCGAACCTGCTCCAGTATAAATCGTGGGTACATCATTTTTTAGTCTCCAAGCTCGCGCTTCATTCTTGAGAGCATGCCTGTGCGCTTAAGTATAAGCAGCACCATGATGCCCATGACCGCGCCCATGACTGCCGACGGAATGTAGAAAGGAATGTAGTAGTACCAGTGGATGGCAGCCGCGGCCTTCTCCGAATAAAACATTTTCATAAGCGGATATACGCAGATGGCGCCGATGATGCCGGTTCCGAACACCTCGCCGACCGCAACCGCCAAAAAGCTGTGGGTCTTTTTATACAGAAGTCCGCCGCATATCGGGCCGAAGATCGCACCGACCACGGCCTGAATGGTACGTCCGCTCAGCATTCGCATAATGCCGCAGATAAAAGCCGCGGCGCACGCGTACCAGGGTCCGAGCAGAACAGCCGCAATTACATCCACGAAATGCTGGAACGGGGCCATCTGCGGGAAGTACACAAAGGTGCAGAGTACGAAAGAAAGGCAGGCCAGCATGCCTGTAAGCGCCATTTTTCTTACATTAAGTCCGTTATTCATGTGATACCTCCATCAATTATCCTTATGCTTAAGTGTCTTCTCATCGATAGTGAGAACTCCGCCCGGGTTCGGGTTGAAGCTGATCTTCACATAAGTCATGACTGACGGCGCGCCGGCATCTGTGCATATTTTGGGACAATTTTTAAGGATCTCCATAAGGGTGTCGTAATCTCCCTCAATGGTAGTCTCGAAGGCGCTTACCTCGGTGTGAAGACCGAATGATTTGATGTAGGCGATAACTTCGTCGACTATTCTGACAGTTTCTTCGCTGGTGCTTACCTTGGGAAGTACCTGGATCGCGATGCTTGCATTCATTTTTCTTTCCTCCTGCAATAAAATTCCGCGGAGAATGCCGACGGCGCACAGGCTTTTCAAATCCGCATGGACTTCTCAGTCCGCATTGCGCGCAGTTCTCCGGGCGGTCGAGACTTAATGGCCTCCTCTCACGCCGGAACACGGCTTCCCATCGCTAAAATTTACGGCACAGGGCGCTCCCCCTCTGTCAGATATTAAATTGTAATGCAGCCGCCCGGCGGGCTTTTGCCGATCGAGTAGGCGGGCTTTGCTGCATTTAAAAAGGAGTACCCGTCCGGATACTCCAATAAAGCTAAGGCAATATTTCCTACGTTGGCATTATCCAAATCAGGTTATGGGTCCGGGAAAATATCCCGTTCTCAGCCTGCTTAAGCAAGCTCCCCTTTTATGTCGAAGCTTCGCATATCGAAGCTCCTTTTCTTTACGACTGCTATCTTACCACGATGCATCCCCGATTTCAAGTAAGCCGCCAAAATTTCCCGTGTGTTTGAGGGTGTCAGGGGGTGTCAAAAGAACCGTTATGTAATGCCCCTTGTCAAGCATTAA
>JAUNNP010000066.1 GCA_030531385.1 Eubacteriales bacterium | reverse complement strand
CCGAGTACCATGATTCCCCTTGCAGGGTCAAAGCCGTCCATCTCGGAAAGAAGCTGATTTAAGGTCTGCTCTCTCTCATCGTTTCCGCCGCCAAAACGTGTATCTCTTGATTTTCCTATAGCATCGATCTCATCTATAAAAATGATGCACGGGGCCGCTGAGTTTGCCTGCTTAAAGAGGTCACGGACTCTTGAGGCACCGACTCCGACAAACATCTCTACAAAATCCGAACCTGTAAGAGAGAAGAACGGAACCTCTGCTTCACCTGCAACAGCCTTTGCGAGAAGTGTCTTTCCTGTTCCGGGAGGTCCTACAAGAAGCGCGCCCTTCGGAAGCTTTGCGCCGATGGTACGGTACTTGGCCGGATTATGGAGGAAGTCTACGATCTCTATAAGCGACTCCTTGGCTTCATCCTCACCCGCAACGTCCTCAAAGGTAACTCCTGTGTCCTTCTGCATATATACCTTGGCATTGGACTTTCCGACACCCATGACTCCGCCGCCGCCCATACGCTTTGTCATGAGCATCATGAACAGGAACACAAAGCCAAACGGAAGGACAACATTTATAAGTATATCCATCAGCAGATTGGATCTTGTCTGTTCCTTGTAGATCTCAACACCGTTATCTATCAGCTTCTGCACCAAAAGCAGGTCCGTGACCTGCACAGTGTAGTAATTAAGAAGCGGTGAATATTCCTCTGATTCGGCAGAAGGTGTTATATAAATAAGCTCTCCTTCAAACCTTACCGTTGCGACATCCTTATTTTCGACCATCTGATAGAAGGTATCGTATGATACCTCCTGGCTGGACTCAGCACTTATAACGCTTCTGCCATAATTCATTATAAAGAATGCCACAACAGCAACTATTATGAGTATGGTGAGCGTCTGTCCAAAATTTGGCCCGCCGCTGTTTCCTTTGTTTTTCGATCCCCGATTTTTTCTCTGATTCATTATTAACGCTTTTCTTTAATTTCAAATACCGGCTCGCTTGTAAGATCCATCTTAAGCTTGCCAAAGGTCCTTTCATCTGTTTCCGCAAGAAGCACGGATGTATGCACCGGGCAGGATCTGAGCTTTGGAAGCTGCTCTAAAGCAAGCCTTGCCCTTTCGTCTGTGGCTGCGCTCACGCTTAACGCAATAAGCACCTCATCGGTATGCAGCGCCGGATTTTTGGATCCGAAATAATCTGTTTTAAGCTTCTGTATAGGCCCGATCGCCTCCGGTGAGATGACCTTTGTCTCGTGAGGAATGCCCGCAAGGATCTTAAGGGCGTTAAGGAGTGCCGCAGCCGATGCTCCGAGAAGCCTGGTGGAGCCGCCTGTAACGATAGTTCCGTCAGGAAGCTCAATGGCCGTTGCCGGCTTTTTTTCCTTTTCGGCTCTTTCCAAAGCGGCCGGAACTACTGCCCTGTCATCCTTACCGATGCCTGCCTGCTTCATGAGAAGATCTATCTTATAGACCTCGGTCTCACTTCCGGTCTCTCTTACAACAGCATCACACGCCTTGTAATATCTGCGGATTATCTCCTGCTTTGATGCCTCCTGGCAGGCCTCATCATCCGTAATGCAGTAACCTACCATATTTACGCCCATATCGGTGGGTGACTTGTATGGACTCTCACCGTATATGCTCTCAAAAATAGCATTCAGTACAGGGAATATCTCAATATCCCTGTTATAGTTGACCGTGGTCTTGTCATATGCCGCAAGATGGAACGGATCTATCATATTGACATCGTTAAGATCTGCTGTCGCTGCCTCATAAGCAAGATTCACGCAGTGCTTAAGCGGAAGGTTCCAAACAGGGAAGGTCTCAAATTTCGCATAGCCCGACTTGATGCCCTTAATGCTGTCCTGATAGAGCTGGCTTAAGCAGGTAGCCATCTTTCCGCTTCCGGGTCCCGGAGCGGTGATGATAACAAGCGGCATGGTGGTCTCAATATAGTCATTGCGGCCATAGCCCTCCGGTCCCATTATAAGAGGAATATTGTTGGGATATCCTTCTATCTTATAATGCTTATATACCTTCAGCTTGAGCTTCTTCAGTCTATGCATGAACTGATCGACAGAAGCTGACTTAAAGTATCTGGAAATGACAATGGAATTCACCTGAAGGCCACATTCCCTGTACTTTCCGATAAGTCTGATAACATCCTCATCATATCCTATGGCAAGATCTCCGCGCTTTTTATTGCGTTCAATGTCTTCAGCGCATATGACCATGACCACCTCTGCCTCACTTTTAAGCTGCAGAAGCATGCGGAGCTTTGAGTCAGGCATAAAGCCCGGAAGCACTCTTGATGCGTGATAGTCATCAAACAGCTTGCCGCCGAACTCAAGATAGAGCTTACCCTCAAAATGGCTTATTCTCTCCTTTATGTGTTCAGACTGTATCTTCAGATACTTTTCATTGTCAAATCCGATTTTCATATCGACCTATTACCCCTTTGTAATCAAATCAAAATATGATTATAACATATACGATTTATTTATTCTACAAATCACAAATGGATTTTTATAAAACCGAGAACGCGGCCCACAAATATGCCCCCGACAAGTCCGATCAATATTCCCGCAATAGTTCCTGCGGCTATCAGGACAGGCAGATAGGCAAACACACCCGCATTGGTAAGAATCGCCGCTATAAGTATCTGGCCTATGTTGTGCATTATTCCGCCAACAACGCTGACACCTGTCATTCCAAATATCCCTGTCTTTTTTAAGAGCAGCATTGCCGCAAAGCTGAGCAAAAAGCCTGCTCCCGAATACAATATCGCAAATAAATTGCCAAACAAAAATCCGCTTAAAACTATTCTCATAAGAGAAACTGCCAATGCCTCCGCCGGTCCGACTGTGTAAATCAGGAGAAGTGTCATGATATTCGGAAGTCCAAGCTTGGCACCCGGAACACCCAGGTTCATCGGAATTATCGCTTCAACATAGGAAAGCACCAGCGCCATTGAAAGGCAAAGCGCAAGAAATACCAGCTTTTTTATTTTTCTTTTATTATTCATATGATCAGTTACTGTCCCTGTTATTAATAACGAGGATTATAGCATGATATACAAAATGTTTGTATTGCGTAAGAGTTTACTTTTTTATAAAGATTCCCGGACACACTTCAATAAACGCCTGTTGATTCAACGTTGATTTAAAGTCATTTTTTAATTCTATCGATTGACTTTTCCAAACCTGCGTGTTAATCTAAACTCACGGTTTCGACCGAAGCATGCTTTAGGAGGACAAAAATGAAAGGAACAGTAAAGTGGTTCAACAACCAGAAGGGTTATGGATTCATTTCAACTGACGAGGGAAAGGATGTATTCGTACATTATTCAGGACTCGTTATGGAAGGCTTCAAGACTCTCGAGGACGGACAGGCAGTTGAGTTCGACATCGTTGACGGCGAAAAGGGACCACAGGCAACAAACGTTAAGAAGATCTGATCTATACCATTTATTTGATATATCACTGAAAGCTTAATATGACGGGGTCTCCCCGGAAAATAAAGAAAAGCAGATTATGCCAGGCAGACATGCGGTTGCTCTTTTTTTGCGCAAAAATGAAATTATGCCCTATAATTATTTAACTATCACCACTGTGAGATACCCGGCATCATCCGGAATGTCCGCTGCCGAGTATCCGCAGCACTCACTCTCAAAGCCGCAGTCAGATACGCTGTACACCTGCAGTGCGCCGCAAAAGCTGCCATCGCCGCCGTTTTGTCCGCTGCCTCCGGTTTCGTTGCTCCCGGTCTCAATCTCCATGAGTCTTTGCTTTAATTCCTTAAGGCGTTTTCCCGACTTCATGAATACCTTAGTCCCCTTTAGCTTAAGCGCCTCTTCGATATCTCCGCTTCCAGGAATCACATGTATCTCCTCAGAGCCTTCCGAAAGTGATAGACCAAGGCTTGCGGCGCAGGCTGCAAATGAAGGAACCCCGCTTACAGTCCTCGTCTCATACCCTGCTTCACTCACAAGCTTTCTTATATAACCAAAGGTCGAATATATCCCCGGGTCTCCAATGGTAATGAAAGCTGCATTTTTCCCGCTCTCAAGCATTTCACAGACATCAGCCGAGATCTCAGCATGAAACTTATCCAGCATTTCCCGCTTCATGGTCATCGGGAAGGGAAAAAATCTGCAGTCCTTTCTGCTTATTTCGGGAAATGCTCCCTCCGCTATTTTATATGCCCTGCAGCTCTCCCTGTCCGCAGCCGGAAGTATCAGCACATCAGCCGCCTCTATCGTGCGCATGGCCTTAAGCGTTATAAGCTCCGGATCCCCGGGACCCACGCCCACGCCATATAGTATGCCTTTTTTATTTTCATTATTCATAGATTTCAGACTTCTTCCTAATACAAGATGCAGCCTTTGCTGCGGTCAGACTTTGCCTGCGGCCGCCAACTTAAGTATCGCCATAATTTTATCATAATTTTCAGCCCTGTGCGGAAAAACGCAGTCTGTGCACACTTTAAGCCTTCCTCCGTTCTTTTCCATCCACTTAGGGCTCCCCGGGCAGTTTTCAATATTGTAAAGCGGGCAGTAACAAAAAAGACAGTTTAGCTCATCCGTCCCCTTATGGCACGGATAATAGCTGCATGCTCTGTTTTCAAAATACTTAGATGAATTCTCCATTACTGTCCTTTTTGCCTGTACTCTCTCATGCAGTCCGCAAACCACTTCGCAAATGCCGGCGCCGAGCCGTAATAAAAATGCGGAAAGCCCCAGAGACTGTTTCCGGTCAGATATCCAAAGCTATAGCCGCTGCCGCCTGCGGGCTTTACCGCCTTAAGAGCTGTTCCCGCAGCGCTGCTGTCATAATAATGAAACTCGTGGCCCTTTATTTTAAGCTCCGGCCGCCCCGGTATCTCAGCCTCTGCCTCTATATACCCAAACCTGCACAGCTTTCCTGTGCCAACGCAATGCCCCTTGACCACACCGGCCATCGGCCATTTGATCGAAGGCAGCTCATGCTTTCCGGTCCTTTTACCGGGAACCGGCTCCTCTTTGATCCCCTCTTCCATATCTGCTTCCATATCCTCTTCAATATATTCATGAAGATACATAAATCCGCCGCATTCCGCAAGTGAAGGAAGTCCGCCCTCTATCGCTTTTTTCACGCTCTCACGCATGCCGGCATTTTCCGAAAGCTCCTTTAAGTAAAGCTCAGGATACCCTCCGCCAAGTAAAAGTCCGCTTATCCCGTCAGGAAGTGCCTTGTCATGGAGCGGAGAAAATTCGACCGGCTCTATCCCCTGCTCCTTTAACAGGCGCAGATTCTCCTCATAGTAAAAGCAAAAAGCCTCATCCCGTGCCACCGCAAGTCTAAGCGGCAGGCCCGGGGTCAGTGCTGCTTTAGCTTCTTTCTCAAGCTCAGCAGTTTCATCCTCCACAGACTCAGTTTTAGCAGGCTCAGCCTCCTCAATCTCAGCCTCCGCAGCCTTAAGACAAGGAGCCGCAAGCGCGATTTCCTCTATGCGCCCTAAATCAAGTGTTTCTGCAAATGTCTCCGCCAGCAGCCTTACCTGCTCCTTAAGGTCCCCGATCTCGGAAGGAAGCTTTAGTCCAAGATGCCTGCTTTCCAGCTTAAGCTCTCTGAGCTTTGGAATATAGCCGAGCGGTTCAAGCCCCAGTTCATCCTTTATAACAGGTGCGAGACGCTCATACATGACCTTACCGGTCTTGTTAAGTATAACGCCCTTTATGAGCTTTTTCCTGTCAAAGCTCTTAAGTCCCGCGATGACTGCCGCCGCTGTCCTTCCCATGCTGCCGGCGTCAATGACAAGCACTGCCGGCGTGCCCGTCATCTCGGCAAGAGCGTAGGCTGAACCCGCCTCCTGTATGCCGCCAAGTCCGTCATAAAGTCCCATTGCGGCCTCGATGATCTGTATCTGCGGCTTTTCCGGAGCTATACCCGTCTCGTTTGCTGTACTATTTTCCTCAATATGTCCTTTGCGGTTAAGGATGCCGATGATCCCCTCGCGGTCATAAAACCAGCAGTCAAGATTTTCCGAAGGCACTCCAAGCACCCTGCTGTGGAACATAGGATCGATATAATCAGGCCCGCACTTATACGAGCGCACACTGTCACCGCGGTCGAGCAGGGCGCGTATCAGACCTATCGTGGCAACAGTCTTTCCGCTGCCGCTTTTTGGTGCGGCTATCATTATGCGGCCTGTCCCGTCTGCCCCGGCGGCGCCTATTTTTCCGGCATCAGATTTATTACCGGCTGATTTTGCAGCATCTGCCTTCTTGATATCAGCATTTGCAGCCTCTTTTTTGATCCTCAGGATATAGAGACCTTCTGCAAGTCCTTCTGCAGCTTTCACAAGCTCTGCTGCCCTGCAGCTTATAATGCGTTCCTCAGGATATGACAGCTGATAACCAAGACTTGCGGATATCTCCGCCTTTTCCTTCATTTCAGCCTCGGCCCTTCCGCAGACCCTCTCTATTACCTCAAGATCCTTTCTTCCCGAAAGCAGCACATAGATGCTGCCATTTTCCTTCAATTCGCGGATCGCAGTCCCAAGCTTTTTCAGCTCCGCCTCATCCCCGCTTTTTCCATGTATGCTTAAAAGCCGCGCCCCGGTATAGCTTTCCCCAAGCCTTGAGGCAAAATATGAAAAGCTTGAGATCCCGGGGATCACTGCTATATCGGCATTTGGATATGGACCCGATTCCTTCCATCTTAAGAGCGTCTCATAAAGCTTATCTGCTCCGCTGTATATACCGGTATCTCCGGAAAACAGGACCGCTATCTTTATTTCCCTTAGCTTTTTATCCTTTCCGCATGTGGCGTCGTCATTTCCACTTTCACATTCTTCTGCCAAAGCCTTTGCCGCATACTCTTTGATACAACGCAATACATCTTCCGGCATATAGGCAGCTTTTGTCAGATGATGGGCCTTGTAAGGCTCGAGCATTCTGGCAGCACCAATAATAAGATCGGCCTTTTCTATAAATTCTTTCCCGTAAACCGTAAGAAATTCCTGAGACCCGGGGCCGATGCCTATAAGCTTTACGTTAAGCTTTGCCTTAGGAGTCACCGCATCCACTTTTTTGACAGCACCCGCATTATCCTTGTTCACCATAGGCTCAGCGGCACTAGCTGCATATTTTTGAACAATTATTCCGACTGCTTCATCGGCACTGATTCCCCGCTCTTCTGCGGGCCTCCTTATGATGTGAATGCTGCAGCCGGTCTCCCTTGCAGCCTCCAGCTTTTCTTCAAAGCCCCCGGCCTTTCCGCTCTCCTTTGTCACTAGATGTGCAATATCAAACTGCCTTATCATCGCCAGATTACTTTCCTTTGAATGCGGCCCGTACATGGCGACGATGTGATTTTCCCTTATCCCGTTTTCAATGCATTTTTTTAAGGAGCCGGCATTTGGAAGCACCCTGACATACAGCCTTTCACACACCGCAGGTTCCGCGGCATATATGTTAAGATCCTTGCTGCCTGTTGTAAGAAAAATATTTCCGGAAACCTTTTTAAGCTCCGCTTCGCATTCCGCTGCGTCCTTATAAAAATGAATATCCGGGGTCTCTGCACCGGCCCCTAAGGCGGCAGCATTTGCAGGAAGGACCGATGCCTCCCGCACGATCCTTATATACTCCGCACCTGTCTCGGCACACGCCGCCTTAAGACTTTTCGATATAGACTCTGCATATGGGTGCGTGGCATCCGCCGCAAGCACCGGCGCAAGCTCAATAAAAAGGCGCTTAAGCCCTGCCGGCTTTATGCACCCCACACGAATATCCGCGTATTCATTTTTCTGCATCACAAGCTCGCCGCTTATCGTAGCGACACATAAAATATGCGGTATCTTCCTGCTGCTCAGTGCCTCAGAGATCTGCCGTCCTTCAGTTGTTCCCGAAAAAATGATTATGTTCACTTTATATTTCTTTAAAAACTTTATATTTCTTTAAATTAATTATGTTCTTTTAAAAAATCGAGTGCAGCCACGCACACATTCTATCACAATCAGGCTTCGCTTCTCTATATAAAATTATCAGTCTTCCAAATGCCCAATACACTATGCACAAAAAGCAAAAGATGATACAATGATGCAGGTGTCAAAAATTTGAATGAGTGTGGATAATTATGGATAAAAAGCGCTATGAACTTAACATCGCAGAATATGTTGCTTACGGCAATTTATATGCTATATGGGCCGCCATGCGGGCCACAGTCATCTTTCGTGACGAAATCGATACAGAACTTCTTCGGAAGGCGCTTGAGCCTGTCTTCAAAAGAATGCCGTACTATAAGGTACGCCTTGCTGTAGCTCAGTGTCCGGAAAGATATATCCTCGAGACAAATGAGGCAACGTTTCCGATCTTTTTAAAAAATGATTATGTTGCGTTCAATGCTGACGGAACTAACGATTACCTCATCACTATAGCCTGCAGCGGTAAAAAGATGCTTGTAAACATGTCACACCTTATAAGCGACGGCTGCGGTCTCAAGCGCTTTATATCTGCTCTTATGGCGTCATATTTTTCATTGCGTTATGGCATCGAAGAGAACAACAGCTGGATCAAATTCCTTCAGCAGACACCTGCTGATAGCGAATATGCAAATCCATTCGATTATATAGATGAAGAGCTTATAGCCCGGGCAAAGCCTGCCGCAAAAAAGTCTGATGACGAATTACGATTCACCTTCCCGGAGGATGCTCTCAGCGATGAGATCCATGTCTTTTATCTGTCGATCCCCAAACAAAAGATCGTGGAGCTTGCCACAAGCAATGACACCTCAGTTGCGCCGGTGCTATCTTATATACTGTTTCAGACACTCCTCAGACTCCATGGTGAAGAGAATGCCCCTTATCATTTAAGGCTGCCGGTAGATGTCAGAAAGATTCTGGGTCACCCCGAGATCATGAGAAACTGTACCATCAGCTCTACCTTAAAGCTTGATCCGCGCATGCTGAAAAAGGATACATTTTTCCAGCTCACCTGCCTCCGCGGGCAGATATATTCTCAGACCTATGACGAAAGAGCTCTTGCCAAGCTCATGAAAAACAAACTGGTCCATGAAAAGGCAGCTGAGCTTGACGGCATTGAAATGAAAACTCAGTTTTACAATAGTCTCGCATCGCTTTCCGACGATCCGGTATTTTCATACTACGGCTCCATGGATATGGAAGAATATGAGCAGTATTATGAGGATTTCAGAGGAATTGTTTATGTCGGCGGCAGGGCCGGTATATTTATGTCTGCAATTGACGAAAAGGGCGATTTCAGGATAGTCGCAAGCAGCAGCCTCAAGGACTGGAAACGTTATGCTGACCAAATGAAGACCATTTTAGGTGAGATCGGTATAGACCTATGAAAGGTATAACGGAGAAAGCCGTAAACAATAAAGAAGAATCTATTTTTGGCAATATATGCTCACAGCTTCTGACCACGGGCATAATCATGAAGATATCACAGGTCGGATCGGGTTTTCTCGACAGCCTTATGGTAAGCGTGATGCTCGGCTCCGCGGCAATGGCTGCGCAGGGACTGTCATTGCCGATATTTTCCATGGCCGGTATGTTGAGCGCTCTGCTTGCCGGCGGCATGCAGGTACTGTGTGCCGAGCGTCTCGGTGACTGCGACAAGGATGGCTTCAGCCGTATATTCAGCTGTGCCGTTATGATTGGAGGTGCGCTGTCCCTGGTATTCTCTGTCCTGCTTTTCATATTTCCGTTGCCCATGGCGCATCTTCTCGGAGCCAATGAGTCAGATCCTGTACTTCTTCATGGGACTATCGCATATATACACGGTCTTGCTCCCATGTTTTTTATCGGTAACATAACAAGCTTACTGATTCCTGCTGTCCAGATGGACGGAGGAAATAAAATTGTCAGGGCCGGGGCCATAGCTCAGGCTATATCCGATATCATTCTCAACTTTTTGACAATTAAACTGGGAATGGGCCTTTTCGGAGTTGGTCTTTCGACTACGGCAGCCTATGCTGTAAACAATGCATTTATGCTTACGCATTTCCTTAAAAAGGACCGTATGCTTAAGCTTGTCATGCCGAAGACGAGTCCCGGAGAGCTTTTTAATATGGTCATGCTCGGCTCGACCAAGCTGGTGAAGCGATTCGGCGAGATATTAAAGATGCTTATTGTAAACCGTGTCATACTCGCACTTGGCGGTTCCCTCGCCATGACGGCTCTTGCAACAAGAAACAGCCTGGGGGAACTCGTATTTATAGTTGCTGATGGCTTGATGATCGCAGTAGGAATCACGACGGGTATCTGCTTTGGAGAGCAGAACGAAGAAGGACTGCATGAGGTCGGACATTATGCACACAAGATCACATTTTTAAGTTTCGCTACTATTTCAGCCCTGCTGATATTACTTGCGTGGCCCATTTCCATCGTATATGGACACGGTGATCCCGGACTCAGAAAAATGATCATATTCTCCTGTTTCGCCCTTGCGGCAGATGTTCCTCTTTACACACTTGTGACATCGCGCATTTCATATCTTCAGGGCCTGCATAAAGTAAAAGCCATGCAGCTTACAGCATTTGCACAAGCCTTCCTCTGTGTTCTGATAAGTGTTGCCGCATTCGGTGTACTGTTTGGGACCTATGGCGTGATCGCAAGCTTTACCTTCAGCAATTTACTGCTGCTTATCGCCACATATGTCTCTCTGCAGATCAAAAACAAAAAGCTCATCCTGACTGCATCCGATATGATGAATCTTCCTTCGGACTTTCTCCTTGATAAATCGGATGTCCTTAGCAAAAGGGTACATACAAAGGCGGAAGCCGCGGACGCTTCGGAAAGCATACGCAGGTTCTGTCTGCAGCACGGATTTGACAAAAAGCATGCTTACTTTGCTTCCCTGGCTGTGGAGGAGCTTACGATCAACACAGTAGAGTACGGCTTCCCTGCGAATCAAAGCAAACAGCCCTACGTTGCTCTTCGTGCCTGCTTTAAGGATGGCAAGCTGGTGATCCGCCTGCAGGATAACTGTCCGCAGTTCGACCCGGTCGAAAGGATCAAGGAAAATATCATGTCAGACGATCCGACCTGCAATATCGGTCTCCGCATGCTGCGACCTGCGGCCAGGATGCTCACCTATATCAGGACCTTCGAGACCAACATGCTCATGATCGAGATGTAGTTCAGGTGTCCGATACCATCACGATGCTGCGGCAGTTTCACATGCCGGTTTCAGATAAAATTGTACCCTCGCGGCGTGATAAGTTTCCCGTCTGCAATAAAGCTTTCGGCATTTCCTATATAGACCGTCGTAAACATATCGACGCTTTCGTCTCCCAGCTCGAAAAGCGTGCCTGTCCAGCACTCGGTTCCCTCACGCCCTATATTTTTAACATAGCCGCAGGCGCGGTCTCCCGGCAGCACACGCATCAGTATCTCAACCGCGCGCTTCAGATAGTCTGCCCTCTTACGGCTTGCCGGATTATATAAAACTATGACAAAATCCCCTTCAGCCGCAGCCAGCAGTCTCTTTTCGATATACTCCCAAGGAGTCAGCAGGTCACTTAGGCTTATAGTGCAAAAGTCATGATTAAGCGGGGCTCCGAGTACTGCCGCGCCGCTGTTTGCCGCAGTTATCCCGGGGATCACCTCCGGCTCGACCGCTGCAAATGCTGCCGCAACAGGGTCTCCGGCATTCCTCCGGTACTCCTCCCGCATCTCAAACATGAGTGACGCAAGTCCGTAGATACCGGCATCTCCGCTGCATATAAGCGCCACCTTTTTCCCTTCGGCCGCCTTTTTAAAGCAAAGCTCAGCCCTCTCTTTTTCACCCCTCATCGGAGTAGACAAAAGCTCCTTGCTGCCTCGGGTAAACTCCTCGCCGAGCAGTCCCAGATAAACTGTATATCCAACGATAACATCAGCCTCCCGCAGCACTTTAGCGGCAGCCTCCGTCATATCTGCCCGGTCTCCGGGTCCTATTCCGACTATATAAATCTT
>JAUNNP010000065.1 GCA_030531385.1 Eubacteriales bacterium | reverse complement strand
ATAATGTCAGGTTATTATGTATAAGGAGGGACTCATTATGAAAAAGAAACTTATAAGCCTCGGACTTGTTACGGCATTGACCCTTGGTCTTATTACGGGCTGCGGCGGCGGAAGTACCGGCGGCGGAAGCAGTGCAGGCGGCAGCGGAAGCGGAAGTGCGGCAGGCGCCTCGGGTGCAGCAGCTGCACCGGCAGCCGGAGCTGCAGCAGCAAATACGGCTTCCTCCGGCGGCGAGGTATCGCTCCTCGTCAAAGTTCCGTCGCTTACTATGAGCACGCCTGCAGACCCTGACATCAATATAGCTGAGCAGTTTCTCATAAAGGCGGCTGAAGACTTTTCGGCGCAGTACGATGGCGCAAAGGTCAGCATTGAGGTAAGAGAGTTCAATCAGGAGGATGAGACCGCAAGTATCCCCGGCTGCTTTGAAACTGAGGATGCGGCTGACGTGGTTTATGCCGGATATTTCAACATTGCCACATACATCCATTCAGGTTATGTAACTCCTATCGATGATATCATCACAGACGAAATGAAGGCTGATATCAATGACAGCTGGTGGGAGTCCTCAAAGCTTAACGGAAAGACCTACATGATGCCTTTCCTCGGTCTCGAGAACGTGCTTGCCTTTAATAAGCAGATGTTCCGTGACGCAGGTCTTGACAAATATGTTTTAGACGAGGATGTGGTTCAGAACTGGTCCATAGATGAGTGGAACGATATCCTTGCGGCGCTCAGGGCTTCGCTCCCCGATACAAGCTATCCTATGATGATGTACGCAGGCGACAACCAGGCCGACACACATATCATGACACTCCTTCGCATGTTCGGCTGCAAGTTCTTTGACGAGAACGGTCATCTGATCATTGAGAGTGAGGAAGGCATGAAGGCTCTTCAGTGGATCAGAGACGGCTTTGAGGCAGGATACTTCCCGTCAAATGCTGAGGACCTTGTTTCCAATGATGTATTTAACGCTTTCCTTGCCGGACAGATCGGCATAATATTCAACAACGCCGCTCTTGACGTATCAATGACCGAAAAGCAGGAGATCGGATATGTGAACTTCCCGTCTGTAAACGGCAAGGGTCTCAATACTACCTTCGTTACAGGCTTCCAGGTCTATGATAACGGCGATCCGGCCAAGGTTCAGGCGGCCAAGGACTTCGTAAAGTATATCTACGAGAGTGATTATATCTATTATTCTGCAGGCGGCATCCCCGCAAGTGACAAGGTTTCGGCCAAGTATGCAGATGAGCTTGCTTTCCTTCAGAAGTATATCGATGTAAGTGACTGCGGCGTGAACTTCACAGGAAACCAGCCTAACTGGCGTGGTGTAAGAGCTAACTTCTATCCGCATATCCAGGACCTCCTCTTTGGTGAGAAGGATATCGAGACAGTTGCCAAGGAGCTCGACGCTGACTGCAGCGCGGCTATCGACGAGGGCTACGCAGACAGTAAGCTGCACGAATAAGGTCCTGCAGCACGAAACAAATAAATACTAGTGATGAAAGTCCGTGTGAGGCAGAACTCGCACGGACTTTTGTGACCTGGCATTTCAGATCGTCACAGGATCATGGCCCAGATCGGTGCCGTGAACAGGCAGAGCGCGGTGGAAAGCGACACCCCCTTGGCGGCAAATTCCTTGTCGCTGCCGTAGTTTACCGCGGCAGTCGTAGTTACTGCGGCCGCCGGCATTCCGATCATGATTATGAAGACGCGGCTGAAAAGTGAGCTGTCATGGAAGCATACGCGCACCAATAAAAATGCTATGAGCGGCAGTATAATGAGACGCGCCGCGCAGATGACATACATGCGGGGGTCGCCGAGGAAATCGCGTATCGTGAGCTTTGAGAGCTGGGCACCCAGGATAAAAAGCGATACGGGCGCACAGCAGCCGCTGAAGTATCCGATAGGTGTGCTGATAAAAGACGGAAGTCTTATCTGCAGGAAAAAGAGCACAAGACCTATGGCCATGGCTATCATCGGCGGATTAACAAAAAGTGTTTTGAAATTAAGCTCTGCCTTATAGCCCGAGGCGAAGGCGATGGTCGTGAAGATCACTGAGTAGAGAAAGACATCGCCGGCTATTTCGCAGGCTGAGGCGAAGAAAAGACTTTCTTCTCCGTAGAGCTGCAGGCAGAGAGGTATGCCGACGAAGCCGGTGTTGGAACAGCCGAGCATGCAGAAGATAAGGCTCATCTGCGCACGCGTAAAGTGAAGGGCGCGTGTGAGGATGACGCTCAGGATGCCGCCCGCGATAAGCACCGGGATCCAGTATGCGAAGGTCTTGCCAAGTCCCAGTATAAGCTCGTGCGAAAAGTCTATCTGCAGCGAGTGCAGTATGAGCGCCGGCACGCAGATATCGAGCGCAAAGCGCGAGAGGCCTGTGTAGAAGTCTTCTTTGAAGTAATTTATTTTTCCGAGTATGAAGCCCGGAAGTACCATCATGAGTACTATTGTTATTGAATTTATTACCTGTCCTGCTGCCATGGAATAATTCTAGCAGAATATGGTGAAAATTCAAGCAGGGCATCGATAATGCTAAATATATAGGAACTCGATGCGGATTTGCCCCGGCAGAATAATAACCAACATTGTTCATAAAATAGGGCATTTAAATAATTGAAAAAAGCAGAATTAAAGTGTATAATGCCGATACTGTTAAAAAAATAACGAAAACACAACGAGCACAAAACAAGAAACACCAAATACAAAACACAAGGTATAGAAAGGCTGCATTTATGCTTGCGGATCAAAATGTAATCGGATTAAAGCACCTGGTGCTTTATCATGTGGCAAAGCTGGCATTCGAGGGAAGACTCGAGGAGGAGAGGGACAACATCCCTTATGAAATCATCCCGGGTCCGAAGCCGCTTTCACGCTGCTGCATATATAAGGAAAGAGAAATAATTCGTCAGAGAGTGAGACTTGCCGAGGGCAAGGCGCCGGGACGAAAGGATGACGGCAACATGGTACAGGTCATCTCATCGGCCTGCGAGGACTGCCCGATCTCGTCCTACACCGTCACAGACAACTGCCAGAACTGCGCAGGCAAGGCGTGTATCAACGCCTGCCGTTTCGGCGCAATAAGTAAGGGCGAGAAGCATTCGAAGATAGATGCGATGAAGTGCAAGGAGTGCGGCATGTGCGCGAAGGCCTGTCCGTACAACGCGATTGCGCATCTCGTGCGCCCGTGCAAGAACGCCTGCCCGGTCGATGCCATCACCTACGACGAGAACGGCCTTTCCGTGATCAACGAAGAAAAATGCATACGCTGCGGACACTGCGTGCACCGCTGTCCGTTCGGCGCGATCGGCACGAGAAGCTACATCGTCGACGTCATCGAGCACATCAAGGCGGGCGACAAGGTATTTGCCATGGTCGCTCCGGCTGCAGAGGGCCAGTTCGGCCACGACATTACGATGGGAAGCTGGAGAAACGCGCTCAAGGATGTGGGCTTCACCGATATGATCGAGGTGGCCATGGGCGCCGATTTTACGACAAAGAGTGAGGCCGACGAGTGGTTTGAGGCCAACGAGAAGGGCGAAAGCAAGACGACCTCCTGCTGCCCGGCCTTCGTGAATCTCATCAGGAAGCATTACCCGGAGCTCGCTGACAACATTTCCACCACGGTCAGCCCGATGTGCATGACCTCGCGTTACATCAAGGCCTGCGATCCCGAGGCGTACACCGTATTTATCGGCCCGTGCATCGCCAAGAAATCCGAGGTGGCTCTTCAAAAGATCGAGGGCAATGCTGACGCCGTTCTAACATTCTCAGATGTGCGCGCCATGATGCGTGCTAAGAATGTCAACCTTCTGCCGGATACCGAAAAGTATCAGGAGGGCAGCGTCTACGGTAAGCGTTATGGCAATGCCGGCGGCGTTACAGCTTCGGTGCTCCGCTATCTTGAGGAGACCGGAAGAAGTCTCGGAGATTCTGCCGTATATAAGGCTAACGGAGTTTTGGACTGCAAGAAGGCGCTCGTGCTCATGAAGATGGGCAGACTTCCTGAGAAGTTTATCGAGGGCATGGTCTGCGAGGGCGGCTGCGTCGGCGGTCCGTCGGTTCACTGCGGTGAGGCAGAGTCAAAGCGCTCGAGAGACACACTCATTGGTCAGGCCGATGACCGTACCATATCTGATAATGTGCAGTTCTATAGCCATGTAGACTTCGAGCTGCACAGATAAACGGGGGCGGGTTCGATCTGAACCCGCCTTTATTGTCGGAGTAAGAGAGTATTGGATGACAGATAAGGTGACAGATAAGGTACCGGGGACAAAGGCGTGATCAGGGAGCTGTATCCCGGTTATGACAGGGGCTGATGCCTTACAGCCCCTCGCGCGCCACGGAGAGCATCAGCTTGATGCGGTTTTCCTGGTTGACGCGGGTTGCACCCGGATCATAGTCGATCGGCACGATATTTGCCATCGGGTACATATCCTTGATCTTATGGATCATGCCCTTACCGCAGATATGAGTCGGAAGGCAGCCGAAAGGCTGGGTGCATACGATATTATTATAGCCGTTGCGGATGAGCTCGATCATCTCGCCAGGCAGGAACCAGCCCTCGCCCATGCGGTTGCCGATACCGATAAGGCCCTCTACAAGAGGCTTTGTGTCCTCATAGCTGGAGAGCTGATTGAATACGGGATACTGGTTTACGCAGTCCATGATGGCCTTTTCGGCCTTCTTGAAGTAGTCGAGCAGACTACGGGCTATAGTAAGCTTTACAAAGCTTCCGCCGTAGAGATGGATGTCCTGGATGCGGGCATCGATCTTGAACATGAGGAATCCGAGGAGACCCGGAGTCATGACCTCACAGTCGTGCTCCTCAAGGAACTTCTCGAGGTTATTGTTGGCAAAGGAGGCATACTTAACATAGATCTCGCCGACCACGCCGACCTTGACCTTCTTTTCAAGCTTCATCGATACAGCTGCAAAATCAGCCGCAATCTCGGCAAAGTGCGCAGCCATTTCCTTAAAGCTGTAGCCGTGGGAATTCTCAAACTCACCGGTTATCTGCACAGCCCATTTCTCGACGAGAGCTGCAGCATCGCCCTTATTTATCTCGTATGCCTTCACCTGATTTGAAAGAAGCATAAGGAGATCACCGTACAGTACGCCGGCCACGCTCCTCCTTATAAGGGGCAGAGTCAGCGAAAAACCGGGATTAAATTCCATGCCGGAAAGGTTAAAGGAAATAACAGGTACCTGCGGATAGCCGGCTTTCTCAAGAGCCTTGCGGATCAGATGGATATAGTTGGAAGCTCTGCATCCGCCTCCGGACTGCATGATAAGCAGCGCGGTCTTATCCACGTCATAAAGTCCGCTCTTTAAGGCCTCCATGTACTGGCCGACAACGAGCAGCGCCGGGTAACAGGCATCATTATGTACATATTGCAGACCATACTGCTTGATAATATCGTTGTCCGACTCAAGCAGCACGATCTTGTAGCCTTCATTTGTAAAAATTGGCTTCAGGATACGGAAATGAATCGGCAGCATCTGCGGCACAAGGATCGTGTACTCCTTCTTCATTTCCTTAGTAAAAATAATTCTTCCGTTTTTCGCTCTTGTAATTTTAGCCATATTGATTACGCTGCTCCAATGCCGCAAGAAGGCTCCTTAGACGGACCTTCACCGCGCCGAGATTTGTGATCTCATCAATTTTGATCTGAGTATATATTTTACCATAACTCTCGAGAATGCGCCGAACTTCATCGGTAGTGATGGCATCGAGTCCGCAGCCAAAGCTGACAAGCTGCACAAGCTCCATATTGGGGACATTTCCGATATACTTCGCCGCAGCATAAAGCCGCGAATGATACATCCACTGGTTGAGCACCTTCACCGGGAAGCGTTTTACGAGGTGGCTGACTGAGTCCTCGGAGATCACGCTTACGCCAAAGCTTGTGATAAGCGTGTCTATGCCGTGATTTATCTCCGGATCCACATGGTAGGGGCGGCCCGCGAGCACGATGATCTTCCGACCCTCAGACCTCGCATTTTTGATGATCTCATCCGCATAAGCCCTTACCGCCGCCAGGTATTTTTCCCTTTCGGCAAATGCTGCCCTCGCCGCTCTTTTCACCTCCGGCAGGCTTATGCCATCGAAGTATTTTGAGAGCAGCTCAGTCATCTTTTTATGGAAATGCTTACTTTTGTGAGGCCCTGAATAATCGGTGATAAGTCTGATGCCGTGAGGCATCTCCATATTAGCCGCAATTACCTCAGGATAGTAGGCAACAACAGGGCAGTTATAGTTGTTGTCGCCGAGCTTATCGTCGAAATTAAAGCTCATGCATGGGTAGAAGATGGCGTTGCCATTGCCATGCAGTGCCGTCAGCTTATCGATAAGCTCTGCAACATGGCCGTGAACCATCTTGGCAGGGAAACATACGGTATCGCTGGGGATGCTGTGCTGACCCTTTAAATAGAGCTTCCTGTCTGAGAAGCCCGATACGCATACGCCAAAGCCAAGCTCAGTAAAGAATTTATGCCAGAACGGCAGCAACTCATAGTTATTTAATCCGAGCGGTATGCCGATAGTCTCTGTCCGGCCTTTTCCGGCAGGAGCAGTATCACCATAGGCTGCCAGCAGCTCCTGCTTATATTTATAAATATTATTTGAAGAGTCGACCTTGCGCTTTGTCACAGGTCGCTCGCAGCGATTTCCTGCGATAAAGGTACGTCCGCCGGAGAAGGTGTTGATGCTTAAGCGGCAGTTATTGCTGCATAGCCCGCAGTTTACGGACTTTACCTCGTGAACGAAGCCTGCGAGCTCCTCCTTCGTGATTATGCCGGAACGGCCGGCGTCAGCATTTACAGCAGCTGCATCGGCCCTTTCCTTCGCGAAAAGCGCGCAGCCGTATGCGCCCATGAGGCCCGCGATGGCAGGACGCACGACCTCAAGCTCCATCTCGCGCTCAAAGGCGCGCAGCACCGCATCATTTAAGAAGGTGCCTCCCTGCACTACGATGTGCTTTCCGAGCTCGTCCTTGCTCGCGGGACGGATGACCTTGTAAATGGCATTTTTAACAACACTGATCGAAAGGCCGGCCGAGATATCCTCTGTGCTTACGCCGTCCTTTTGCGCCTGCTTGACCGAGGAATTCATAAATACGGTGCAGCGGGAGCCTAAGTCCACAGCATGCTTTGCAAAGAGACCGAGTCTTGAAAACTCCTCGGGTGAATAGCCGAGCGCACCCGCGAAGGTCTGCAGGAAGGAGCCGCAGCCTGACGAGCAGGCTTCATTTAAATAAATATTGTCGATGACAGAGTTGCGTATCTTGAAGCACTTCATGTCCTGGCCGCCGATATCGATGATGAACTCGACATCCGGCATGAAGGTCTGGGCGGCCTTCATGTGGGCCATGGTCTCGACCAGACCGTGATCTACCGAAAAGGCATTTTTGATGATGTCTTCGCCGTAGCCGGTGACCGCGGAACCCGCGATATGGATATCGGGTTTTCTTTCATAGAGACCGGTAAGGTAGCTTTGCACTATCGGGACGGGATTTCCGCTGTTTGACAGATATACGCTGTCAAGTATCTCGTGGTCCTCGCCCATCACGACGCATTTTACGGTCGTGGAGCCGGCATCGATGCCGAGATACGCCGGGCCGTTATAGCCTTCAAGTGAGCCGTGATTTACATCGGCCTTTTGATGACGGGCCTTAAAGGCTTCATATTCCTCCTCCGACTCAAAAAGCGGCGGAAGTGACTGGTAGGAGCCTGCTGCCTCAAAGTGACTAAGGCGGTCTAAGGCCTCCGATAAGTTTATGGTCTCGTCCGCCGAAAGCGCTGCCCCGAGCGCAACATAGTAGAGTGAGTTTTCAGGACAGACACCTGTGAGACCTAAGGAATTGTCAAAGCTTTTCCTTAGCTCCGGCAGGAAGGTGAGCGGTCCTCCGAGGTAGAGCACATGCCCCTTTATGGCGCGCCCCTGCGCAAGGCCGCCTATGGTCTGGTTCACTACCGCATGGAAAATGCTGGCAGCGATGTCTGATTTCTCAGCGCCCTGGTTTATGAGAGGCTGGATGTCGCTTTTTGCGAATACTCCGCAGCGGGATGCTATGGTGTAGAGGCGGGTGCTTTTTTCGGCAAGGGTATTCATCCGGCCGGCAGTAACATTTAAAAGTCCCGCCATCTGGTCGATGAATGCGCCGGTGCCTCCTGCGCACGAGCCGTTCATGCGGGCTTCCATCGCGCCATTTAAGAAGATTATTTTGGCATCCTCTCCGCCAAGTTCTATAATGGTGTCTGTATCGGGAGCGTATTTTTCACATGCTACCTTGCTGGCATAGACCTCCTGAATGAACGGGATACCGCAGCCCTCGGCCATACCCATGCCGGCAGAGCCGGAGATGACGAGCTCAGCCTCGTCGAGCAGTGCCGCGGGATGCACACCTGCGCCGGCGGCATCGGCATTGGCCGAAGCACCTTGCTCCTGCACGGCCCCGGCGGTAGCGAAGCGCTCGCGGAGACCTTTAAGGGTCTCTATGGTTTTTGCCGTGATCTGCGAAAAATGCCTCTCGTAATGCGAATAAAGAATAGCGCCGTCCTCACTGAGAACAACACTTTTTATAGTAGTGGAACCTATATCAAGACCTATTTTCAAAGTGGTACTCCCTTTTGTGACTATAATGTCTTTAAGAGCATTTAATATATCAGCTGATCTCTACTATACCACAAATATGCCATGAGTGAAAAAAGAAAAAGCAGGCGCAGACGAAAGCGCTCGGTAAACTTAATATTGCCGGTTACGGCAGCAGCGCTGGTGCTCATATTAGCTGTGGGCATAGGTCTTTTTGCTGTGCGAAATATGAGGGGCGGAAGTGCCGGCAGTGCGGGCGATCAGATAGCCTTCCGGGGTGCTTTGGGCAATGCCGGCGGCGGAAGTGCCGGCACCGGTGCCGCAAGCGCCCAAGCTCTTGCTTCGGGCACCTCAGAGCCGGAAACAAAAGATCCGCTTGGCCGCAGGGCTGATCCCGCCGACTGGGAGCCGTATGCGGAGGATGGAACCCCGGAAAATCCCGATGGCTCGACCTACAGGCATACCGGTATAACCTATACACCGCTTATTCCTTCTGAAATTCAGGTGGTTGAAAACTGGCATACTCTGCCAAATGAAAACGGCACCTTTGAGACTGCGGAGGAGGGTAAGATCTATTCTTATATCCAGCAGGAGATAAAATATTATAACGGTGATCCCAAGTGGGCAGGTGAGTGGGCGCATATCACGGCTGCCGGCAGAGAATTTATAAATTTTGGCTGCGGTATATGCTGCCTGTCCAACATTTACAGTACCTTTCAGCAAAAGCCGGTGACCCCGGACCTTGTGTATGACTGGGCCAAGCAGTATGTGGCCTATGACCCGGATTCAGGCATAGGTGCCATGAGCTGGAGCCAGCTTAAGGGCATGATCACAAGGTACGGCATGACGGCGGAGACAAAGCATAAGCCGGCGGACTATGCGCAGTTCCAGCGTGACATGTATGAGGCGGATGCCTGTATCGTGCTGGTCTGCAAGGATAATGATGCGAGACTTTGGTGGTATACGAACGGCCATTATGTAAATGTCTGGGCCTATGATTACGCAAGCGACAGTCTGTTTTTGTCTGACGCGAGCGGACTTTTCAACCGCGCGAGAGTGCCTGCGCGCTGGATCTATGACGCGCTTAAGACAGCCAGTGACGCACAGTATCTGGTAGTGAATCCGGCATGATTCCGGTGGCCGCTCTTTCGAGCCCTGTATGAAAACACGGTGTCATTTTTGAAAAGTGGTATAATACACTTTATGAAACAGGTCGATTTTGAAAATGGAAATATTCCGATGAACATACTGCAGACAGCATTTCCCATGTTTGTCGCTCAGGTCATAAACCTGCTCTACAGTATCGTTGACCGTATTTATATCGGACGTATACCCGGGGAGGGAACGTCCGCGCTTGGCGGTATCGGACTCTGCTTTCCGATAATTACCATGATAGCGGCGTTCACCAATCTCTATGGCAGCGGCGGGGCGCCGCTTTGTGCGATGGCACGCGGACGGGGTGATGAAAAAAGGGCCGAGTTCATTATGAATACCTCGTTCAGGCTGGAGGTCCTGACGGGTCTTATCCTGATCGTTATCGGGCAGCTTCTGGCAGTTCCCATACTGCGGGCTTTCGGGGCATCTGACGGGTCTTTAGTCTATGCGCTTCCGTATCTTCGCATTTATCTTTGCGGTACTGTGTTTTCCATGATCGCCACCGGCATGAATCCCTTTATCAATGCACAGGGCTTTTCACAGATAGGCATGATCTCGGTGACTATCGGTGCCGTGTCAAATATCATACTTGACCCGATCTTTATTTTTGTATTTGGCATGGGTATTAGAGGCGCAGCGATAGCCACTGTTATCTCGCAGGCACTCTCGGCTGCTTTTGTGGTAAATTTCCTGCTTGATAGGTCGAGACCGGAAGGACCGGGCAGATACCCGGGAAGGCTCCCTGAGGCTATACTGACACTTCACATCGCACCGAACGATTTCCTGCCGGATCCAAAGACCTCGCTTGATATCGCGGGACTTGGTGCGTCAGCATTTGTAATGCAGTTTACAAACAGTCTCGTGACCATAGTCTGTAACAATGTGCTTATGAGTACCGGCGGTGAGATCTATGTGTCAGTAATGACGATACTTTCGTCTCTGAGGCAGGTGCTCGAGGTGCCGGCGCTGGCTTTGGTCGAGGGTGCTTCCCCTGTCATGAGCTACAATTACGGCGCGCGCCATCCTGACCGCGTGAGGCGGAGCATTCTGATAATGACTCTGGCCGAGGGTATTTATACACTTATGGGATGGCTGCTCGTGGAGCATTTCCCGAGCATGTTTCTTGGCGTTTTTACGGGCGATGCTGAGCTTATCACGAGGGCGCTTCCGGCGCTGCACCTTTATTTCAGGGCTTTTGTGTTTATGTCTCTGCAGCACTGCGGACAGTCAACGTTCAAAGCGCTCGGCAAGAAAAAACGCACTATATTTTTCTCGCTTTTCCGAAAGGTCATTATCGTTGTGCCGCTTACGATCATGTTGCCTCATATGTTCGGCCTGGGCGTGTACGGAGTCTTTATCGCGGAACCAATATCCAATGTGATTGGCGGTTCTGCATCATTTGTTACCATGCTGCTTACGATACTTCCGGAGCTTAAAGGCATGGAGTGTGCGGATGATGCGAGAGAATAAAATCTGCGGCAGGTACTCGACAAATCGGCCCGGTATAGCTTAAAATGAGCGGACATAAGATTTTGAAAGACTAACTATATAATACGAAGCTATGGCTTTATAACGCGAGGAAGAAAGAAATGTCTGATGGAGTATCCGCAGCTGCGGAGTCCAATAAAATAGGCGGCGGGATCGCTGAGACTATTGAGTCCGGCGCGATAGGCGGCGGGATGGCCGAAACTATTGAGACCGGAAAAACAGAAGAGCTTGGTGAGGAGCTGTTTAACCTTTTCGCGCAGGTACTTAACAGTCCAAAGAACAGGAAGTTTCTGGACAGTATCCGCGGAGAGTACGGTGTGCTCTGGTATCTCTGGAAGGTTGAGAATAATGTCAGTGCCGGCGATCTTAAGGAACAGCTGCATGTGGTTCCGGGACGTATGACCGACATACTGACCTCACTGGAGTCAAAAAAACTCATAGTCCGCACCAAGGATGAGATAGACCGCCGTGTAGTGCATGTTACCATTACGCCGGAGGGCATCGAGGAAGTGCAGAAGCGCCGTGAGGATATCCATGAGGACTACAAGGGCTTATTCAGTGCCTTTAAGTATGAAGAGGCAAAAGAGTTTATAAGGCTGCTGCGCGTCATGATGACGTATAAGAGCTGATGGCTAAAACGGATAGCGGCATACAAAAGATTATAAATAGGACCTCGCGGCATTGCGACCTCGCGGTGCCGTGGCACCCCGGCATTTTGGCATCCCGGCACCCCGGCATT
>JAUNNP010000194.1 GCA_030531385.1 Eubacteriales bacterium | reverse complement strand
TCATCGGAAAGATCGAAAAGTGAAGCCATGTTGGCATAGAGGTCCTTGCTCTGCGATAAGGTATAGTATACGAAAGCATCGGAATGACTGATAATGCAGATCTTTGAACGGTCTATTCCGGTAGCTGCAGCCGCGTTTATTATACTGTCCATTTCAGCCTTTTCGGCATCATGAAGTGAAATGACCAGCCTGTCTATTGCCTCTGCATTCTGCCCATTTAACATCTGCCAGAAAATAGCCGCAAGCATGCGTGAAAGCAGCTGTTCGGCCGTATATGCCTTTCTTGCGATAGTCGAGGTCCCGCCCTTTTTAAGCAGGCTCAGGAGCTTATCTGTAAGAACGCCCTTTCCGCTTAAAGCCATCCGGTATGCGCCCTCTCCTATGTACCAGAGATCGTCCTTCTTTTCTCTGCAGATCACAGCCGGAACATTGATCAGGGTTTTATCCTCATATCCATATGCAGTTATATAATCATCACACAGATCAAGACCAATGTTCAGTGACATGTTGATTCTCCAAACTGAAAAGTTCCTTTATCAGCTCTTTATGTTCTGCAAAGCTGAGCATCCTCTCACGCAGCTCGTCAATATCCTTTTCCTCAATGGCCCTGGTCATGGCATTCAGATCCTCGAACAGGTCATCGTTTTGTCTATGGAACTTTTTGACTGTAATTATGCCTTCTTCGGCGGCCTTCTTCTCATGAGAGTTGTCATAAATAATATACTGAAGCTCATCACCCTTAAAAAGAATGGCGGACATGACATATATATTTCTGTATACCCTCTTCATGTCCGCGACATGATAATCCTCTTCATCCGGCACGACTCTCGCCAGCATTTTCGGCGGTTCGTCCGAAGCCGCATGATATTCAACATAAAATCTGCGGCATATCTCCTCCGGAACACGGATCTTCTTCCTGAGCTTCTTGGTGTAACAAAATACGAGTCCCCGCCCGATAAGCTCGTCCGTAAGCTGCTGGCAGATCTTCAGCTCCTTCTCATCCATATCTTCCTTTTCGGAATAATATTTTGTTATGGCCAGCTGATAGATCACCGGCAGAGCTGCCGGATCCTCGACTGCCCTTATATAGCTGCTGAGTGCATCGAAAAGTATATGATGATCTTTTCCGTCATCATTGATAAATACATCCGTACATCTTACAGTAAAGTACGCGCGCAGGATCAGCTCCGTATAATCACAGTTTTCTATATAGGCCTCAAACGCCTCATCGATATGGGCGGTCGAATCGGCAAAAAGTTTAACGGTAACTATTTTCTCCGGAAGATCATTCAGCCCGGCGCCGCTTTCAGCCGCAGACCGCATGATCCTGAACATCTCTTCCGAATTTCCCTCATACTCACGTGTAAGGAAGGTCAGGACATCCGCATCGGCTTTTCCGTTATCATAAAGGTATTTGCAAAGCCCTGTAAAAAATGGGTCTATTTTTCCATCTTTTCCCGGAATGCTGTTCTGCCTTATGGTTTCTCCGGCAAACCGCAGCGCTGCTTCGGCACCGACATTTTCACTGCCGCATATATTAAGTGTTTCATATGCTTTTTTCAGTTCTCCGGCTTCGGTAAGAAGACTAAACAGCTTTCTTCCGGATGCGCTTCCAAAATCACTGCGTTCAAGAACGTCAAGCCAGTTAAGGCTGCCTCCAAAAGCGCACAGATCGCCGATAAGCTCTGCCCTGAAATCAGGACTTATGTCAAGCTCATGAAGCGCCCTTACAACGATGTCCTTTTCATCCTCGGAATGGATCCCGGTACGGTCAGCCTCTCTTGCCGCGGAAAGCAGCAGCATCCTGTGCTCCGGTACCAGCTCAAAGCAGCGCCTTATAATATCCGGACGGTCAAAAACATAGTCAAACGAATAAGCCACCTCTCCTGTCACATCCGAAGGCGTATCTCCCGATCTGAAAAATCTGATTTCGGCATCCTTAAAGTAAACAGGCACATAAGCCATACCGTTATGAAGCATTGCCCTCATACCGGTCCTCAGGCCCGGATACCTTACGATAAGATGATCGGCAGTACCGGAAATAAGCCTTATACGTGCTGCCTTGAAAATATCCGGAAGTACCGCCGCAGCCTTCATATCTATCATGCCCGGAACTATCATGCGGTCGTAGATCACCTCAAGTCCGCTGTCAATGTGTCTTAAGAGCGCACTCTCTGCCGCGTAATGGCTCATGGCCGATTCATATTCATAATAAAGCTC
>JAUNNP010000064.1 GCA_030531385.1 Eubacteriales bacterium | reverse complement strand
TTTTAGTTCCCACTTCCGGATGACCTGTTTTCAGCAACCGCAAGAGTCATGCCATCCCGCGCTGTTTTCCTGACCGGCAAGAGCCCAGTGTTTCCGGTGAGCAGCATGGCCGCCCTTTCACATACATTTCCGACGCCCGCTTCTTTTTCTACGAATGCTGACTCCGCAAACTCTCCAACCGCCTTTTTAAGCATCTCAGCCGTAAACGTAATAAATGGCACTTTAAGCTGCCTGCTTAAGGCTATAAGTCCCGGCTCATCCTTTTTCAGATCTATCGAAGCTATCGCGCCCACTTCCGCAATATCTATCCCTGCCTTACGAAGCTCATCCTCGAGAAACTCCCGCAGTTCATTAACGCCTTTTCCTTTTCTGCAGCCGATCCCGACAGCATATTTTCTTGGACAGAGATTGAGTCTTCCCTTTCCGAAGAGCTCATGCCTGCTGCTTATGATGATGTCAGGTATGTCTCCTTCGACATTTTTTTCTGCAGCCCCTGAAGTCTCATTGTTCTCACTTAAAATATCCGGAAAGTCCTCTATCTGCAGTCTTACAGGCTTGCCGTCAAGGCTTCTCGAGGACACTGCGGCAATGCCCTCACGATTTACGATGCCAAGGCCGTTTTCCATTGCGAACATATCTGCGGCAAATGCATTATTAAGGTCAGTAGCTGTTGTAACTACAGGTACCGCGCCTATTGCCTCAGCTATTTTTACGGCCAGCTCATTTGCGCCGCCCACATGCCCCGAAAGCACAGGTATCACAAAGTGCCCGGTCTCATCAATATTTATGACAGGCACGCTCCGCAGCTTATCCGCTGTGATCCCCGATATGGCTCTCACACATATCCCGAGTGCTCCGATAAAAATAAGCGCGCGGCCATCAGAGCTTTCCTGTGCTGCCCAGTCTTTTATACCAATGCTGTCATCGAGGCGTTCCACTCCTTCAGGAAGTGCTTCCTCTCCGCTGTACTTTGAGTATGCACGTGCCGGAAGGTATTCTTCCGAAAGCAGCTGCAGGAGCCCTGCCGAAAGCTCTGCACCTCTTTTTGTAAAGCTGATCACCGAAGTTCTGACCTTACCTTCTACAGGCTCACAGCTATGCCGATATGATAATTTTTCAGAACCCGCAGCTATGTCGATTTGCAGCGCTTGCTGCGGCACACCTGCCCTCCTATATTCAGTCGAAAAATCCGATGCGTACAGTCTGGATCTTTCATAGCCACGGCCTTCAAGCACCCTTCCCACCAATACAATGGCAGTCTTTGTAATGTTGTTTTTGCGGGCTGTATCGGCAAGCGTCTCCACAGTACAGCTTACAGCCTTTTCTTCAGGCCAGGTCGCCTTGTAAATAATTGCGGCGGCAGCATTTGCAGGGTAACCGCCTGCTATAAGACGGTCTGAAAGCTTCTCAAGAAGGCCTGTGCTTAAATATATCGCCATGGATGCCTCATGCGCCGCAAGCTTTTCTATTGATTCCTTTTCGGGAACGGCTGTCCGTCCCTCCATCCTGGTGATGATAAGCGTCTGCGAGATGCCGGGAAGTGTGTATTCCAGATTAAGCGATGCCGCGGCGCCAAAGGCCGCACTCACACCGGGGCAGCTCTCATATTCCACTCCTGCCTTATCAAGTATGTCCATCTGCTCCCTGACAGCCCCGTAAACCGACTGGTCTCCTGTATGCAGGCGCACTACGGTCTTACCGGAGCCTGCATCCGTAATAAGCACCTCCGTGACCTCTTCGAGAGTCATAAGGGCGCTGTTATAAACGATGCACCCGGGCTTTTTGTATTTCAATAATTCCGGATTCACGAGCGAGCCGGCATAAACTATCGTATCTGCTTTCTTTATAAGCTCCAGCCCGCGGACCGTAATGAGATCCTCGGCTCCGGGGCCCGCCCCGACAAAATAGACCTTGCCCATACTTAAGTTTCACTGCCTCCCTGTGCCTTTTAATACATGATCTGCGTTTTTCATAGGAACTTTGCAATTTTTTTTGCGTTTTTCATAGGAACTTTGCAAGCATATCCGTAGCGCCCTTACTCATAGCGAGCATGCCATGGCGGTTTGAGTACATCATGCACTCGATCTGCATCGCCCCGGTCTTCTCAATGCGGCTATTAAGCTGCTGCATGATCCTATCCATTATCCGGTCCATGATCCGCTGCCTTAACTCTGTGCTGCCTGAGCCTTCATCAATGATGTCCACGGCATCCTCCGTTGACACAGCACCGAGTATCCGCTGCAGTGTCTTATTTTCGGCACCCTCAAGCGCAGCTGCCGCGGCAATCAGCTCCATCCGGCAGTCCCCGTATTTTGAGTGGGTATTCATCATCCCTCCGGAGACCTTTATAAGCTTACCTATATGTCCCGTAAGCAGCACGCCTTCAAAGCCCATACCGGCTGCCATATCAAGCATCTCTCCTATAAAATTGCTGCACTTTACGCTAAGCTCGAGATCAAACCCATACTCCCTCTTCATAAACTCGAGGCCGTAATTTCCGGGCGACACGGGCACCACACTATACCCAAGCGCCTTCTTTTGCCTGAGCTCTGCCTCTATAGTCTTAATAATGGCCTCACTGCTCATAGGCTCCACGATACCCGAGGTCCCGAGAATGGATATTCCGCCCTCTATACCGAGCCTTGGATTAAAGGTCTTTTCCGCAAGCGCCCTTCCTTCGGGGACTGAGATCTCGACATCCAGCACGCCCTTATAATCACAAAGTGACATAACTTCAAGGACCTCTTTTTCTATCATCCTCCTAGGCACAGAATTAATGGCATGCGCTCCGACCGGCTGATCAAGTCCCGGCTTTGTGACAACCCCCACGCCCTCGCCGCCTTTTATGATGACCCGGGAATTGATTTTGGCATGTGCCTCCAATGTCTCATCTGCCGCATTTGTCACTGCCGCTTTCCTGCTGCCAATGCTGACCCTTGCAGCTATCAGTGCCCCATCCGTAACATCCGGGTCGCCGCCGCTGTCCTTTCTGACCACGCAGCTTACATGGCTTTCAGCCCTCTTTATCTTAAGCACCCCAGCCTCATACATGACGCCTTTCGGAGTCTCAATAACAATATTTTGTTTTTCCTTTCCGGTAAGCAGCATGTATGCTGCAGCCTTTGCCGCAGCCGCAGCGCAGCTCCCCGTAGTAAATCCGTATCTCATATATCAATTTCCCTGTCGTCTCTCAGCTGATACAGTACCGCATTCACTATCGCCGCGGCCACGTTGCTGCCGCCCTTTCTTCCGCGGTTTACAATATGCGGAACTTTTGTTTCGATGATCAGCTCCTTCGCCGCCTCGACATTCACAAAGCCTACCGGCACTCCGATAATAAAGTCGGGGGTAAAGGTTCCCGCATCCAGCATTTCCCGCAGCTTAATAAGCGCAGTCGGCGCGTTGCCTATCGCAAAGATGATTTTCTTATTGCTGTCCCTTGCAAGCTCAGCCGCAAGCTCCATGCTGACCGCAGCCCTGGTCACGCCGCGCTCCTTCGCAAGCCTTGCGGCCAAGGGATCTGCCATAAAGCAGTGCACGCTTCCCCCGTACTTTGCAAGCTCCTTTTTATTTATCCCGGAAAGAGCCATGTTGGTGTCGGTGACTATATCTGCGCCGCCCTTTATCAGCTCCTTTGCGCGGCTCACAGCATTTTCCGAAAAAACAAGCGTTCCGGCATAATCAAAATCCGCGGTGGTGTGGATCGCCCTTTTTATTACAGGCGCGTTCTCGCCTTCAAGTTTTACCCCCATCCCGGAAAGCTCCGCCGTAAGGATGCTGAAGCTGTTCTTTTCTATATCCGCAGGAAGCACATGCTCGATTTTCCTGCTGCCACCATTGATCGCGGCTTTTTTTTCATCTGCAGGAGCCGTCGTTTCTGAAGCTTCCGGTGCGCCTGCAGTCATTTCGCTGTATTTGCCGCCCCCTGCCGCAGCATCAAGGCAGCGGATGAGTTCCTCGTTTTCCTCATGGAGCTTTACCGCTATCCTGTACCAGCCGGCACCAAGTCCATTAAAATTACTGCAGTCTCTTATGAGTATGCCCTTATCAAGCATCGCCCGATACAGCTCTCTTTTCTGCGAATGCAGCAGCAGAAAGTTCGTGTCTGAAGGGTATACTTTGATTTCCCGTTTTGTAAGCTCCTCTGTAAGATATTTTCTCTCGCAGCTAACGTATTCGTTTACCTTACTCATGTATCCGGACCGCAGGAGGTCCATCGCCGCCCGTCCGGCTGCGTCTGCCATGATCGAAACGTTCCACTCAGACAGGAGTTTTTCGATTTTATCCTTAAATTTCCCGTCGAAGGAAATGCCATATCCCAGTCTTGCACCCGGTATGGCCATGCACTTGGTAAGTGACTTTATACGCAGCGCATGGTCATATTTGTCATTAATTTTTGCGGTCCCCGACGCCTTCGAGAGCTCCATAAAGCTTTCATCAATGATGAGCCTGATGCCGCATTTTTTTGTTTCGCAAATAAGCAGCTCAAGTACTTCCCGGTCCATCAGCCGTCCGGTCGGATTATTGGGATTTCCGAGGATGACAGCCTCCGGGCTGCTGCCGATAAGTTCATTGACAGTTTCCGCAGTAATGCTGAAATCATCAGTCACCTTATTGATCGTCACTTCTCCGCCGGCCATTTCTCCCGCCGCCTTAAAAGCCCTCTCATAGCCTGAGAATGCCGGCACCGGCATTGCCACACTTTTTGCATTAAGTGCCATGGCTGCGGCAGTGATCAGTTCAGACGCACCGTTAGCCACGATAACAGCTTCGGGATCAACGCCCTCATATTCCGCTATAGCCTTTTTAAGGTCGGCATACTCCGGGTCCGGGTAATGCGTGATGTCATTCACGGCATTTTTTACAGCCGAAAGAACCTCCGGCGGCGTGCCGAAGGGATTGGTATTTACCGAAAAATCCAGCCTTATTTTATTTCTGTATATATCTCCGCCGTGAATCATTTTAATTGTTTATCTTTACTTGTACCGGTCAATAAAAGCAGACACTTATTGCAGCTTCTATAATCTGAGCGGTATGCCCAGCACCACCTCATAAATTGCATCAGCCTTTTTCGAAAGCCTTAAGTTTATGTCTGCCATACATTTAATGTAATTTTCCGTAATCTCATCGTAGGTCACTCCGTCCTCAAACACATTGTTGGAGACAACGATGAGGCCGCCAAGCGCGGCATCGAGCTCAAGCACGTCCGCAATGACTTTTTCCGATACCTCATCACAGCCTGGCGGCTCACTGCCAAACATCTCATTTGCCGTAAGATTTGAAATGCACTCCAAAATAGCCGCGCTCTCAGATGGTTTTACCATCTGAGAAACCGCCTTTGATACATCCCGCGGCTGCTCTATGGTAATAAAGCCCTTGTCCTTACGGCTGCTTTTATGCCTTGCCACCCTCGATGCCGCTTCCTCCCCGTCGATCTCCATCGCCGCGATATAGTAATTGTGCTCAAATCCAAGAGACAGCGTAAGCTCTTCCGCATATTCACTTTTTCCCGAGGCCCCGCCTCCAAGTACAAGTATCATATAAGAAATATCTATCGGGATGTGAACCATTTTCGGCAGTTATTCTAAGTGCAGATAATAGTTCACATCCAATGAATCAACATCACAGCCAGGCATAACAGCTCTCCCGCATACGCGGTCCTATATAAAAGAATATTTGCCCTTTTTATATCTTCGGGCTCTATCTCGCAAACCGGATCCCCTATGGTCAGCTTATGATGAAGCTCCCCGAAATAATATGAATCTCCGCCAAGTCTAAGTCCCAGAGCACCCGCCATAACACTCTCCGTCTGTGCTGAGTTTGGACTCTTGTGATTAAATCTGTCCCGAAGGAATATCCTCCACGCGTCCCTCATTTTGCTTCCGCAGCAAAGTATCATTATCAGCGCACATATCCTCGATGGCAGAAAATTAAGCACATCGTCAAGCCTCGCTGCCGCCGTACCAAAATGCATATAGCGCTCATTTTTATAACCAACCATTGAGTCCATGGTGTTAACAGCCTTATATAAAAATCCTCCAGCAGGGCCAAATGCAGCCAGATAAAGCATCGGCGCTATGACACCGTCGCTCGTATTTTCGGCCACAGTCTCAACCGCCGCCCTTATTATGCCTGCCTCATCAAGCGAGGCCGTATCTCTTCCAACTATGCGAGACACCGCATACCTCGCGTCATCCAGACTCCCATTTTTAAGTGCCTCATACACGAGCATGCTCTCTTTTTTAAGGTCCCTGCAGGCTAAGAGCTGCCAGGTGACCACCGCCTCATAAGCCATCCCGATCCACGGCGATATTCCGTAAGTAAGGCAGGTTAGGCAAATGCTGACGCCGACAGTTATAGTGAGCACTATCGCGACGAGACAGATCCCAAGAAAAAATTCTATTTCGCTGTTTCCACCACTGTTTCCTCTGTTGTTTCTGCCGCTGTTTCCGCCGCTTTCATTGGTCTCGTCTTGCTTCAGCAAATGCTTATCCAGCCACGCAATGAGCTTTCCTATAAATACGACCGGGTGAGGTATGCCTCTCGGGTCACCTATGAGCTGGTCTATTATAAATCCCGAAAGGAATCCGATCATGTGATATTTCATCATTTGATACACTTATCTGACCCTTCTGTCTGTTCCAATTATATGACCTCTTATCTCATCATTTGATCCTCTGCGCTATGCCGCAAATTACTCTGTATATTTCATCCGCTTCCTTTGCCAGCCTAAGGAGCAGGCGGCCATATTCCTCGCGGAATATCCTGTCCTCCTTATCAAGCGGCACTATGCCGTTTCCGATCTCACGTGCCTCTATGATAAGCTGCCCGGTAATTTTATTTTCCGTTTCCATGCCGGAAGCCGCGTCGCTTTCAGATGTCTTAAGCCCTGCAGGTGTCATAAGTGCCATCAGTTCCTCATACGGATCCTTCCCCGCTGCAAGCTCTTCCCTGCACTTTTCCATAAACCGAAGCACCAAAACAGAGCCCGCCCTTTTATCTGCAAGCTCTTTGGCAAAGCTTTCCGTTCCCTGATATTTTCCGCCGTAAACTATTATCATCTGCTACTTTCCCTGATCCGTTCCGGACATAATGTTTTCACACAGCTTCGCATTAACAGCTTTAACGCATCACCTGATGATGCCCGCCGCGGCAGCTATGGCAAGCTCATTTACCATCAGATAAAAGCCCGCTATATCACCCGTCACTCCGCCAAATTCCTTTTTGCTCAGCCTGATGCAGTACATGGTCGAGACCTCGGCAGCAAATACCAGGCCGAATGCATGCACTGCGCTAACCTTAAGCATAAACAAAAACGCTATGATAAGCTCGAAGATAAGCAGATACCTGTTCCCCTTTTTGTACTGCTGAGTATTTTCATAAAGCATCCCGGCTGAGCGCGCATTGGGAAGCTTCATAATAAATAGACCGCTCATGGCTCTCGATATAATAAATCCGCAGCCAAGCGCGATGGCCTGAGTTTCCTCCCTTATCATTGAAACAAAAGCCGCGTAAAGCAGGACCCACTCGATGGCACGGATCACAGCAAACGAGCCAATGTGGGGATCTTTTAGTATTTCCAGCCTCTTTTCGCGTTCTCTGTAGGAATTAAGCGCGTCACAGGTGTCCATAAATCCATCCATGTGGAAACCGCCCGTTATAATAAGCGGGATAGCCCCCATAACAAATGTCCTGCAGATATCTCCCGCTCCCGCAAATGTCAAAAACCTGAACGCTATATATTCAGCTAAGCCTATTGCCGCTCCGACCAATGGAAATGCTGAGATCTGATAAGCCATATCCTTTTCTTCCCATTTAAAATCAGGGACCGGGATTTTCGAGTACATTGCAAATGCTGTTCCTATTGTACGAAGTATCCCCATTTTTATACCATCCTGTCCAATTGTTTCAGCTTAAATTATCCTTATATTCAGGCTTTACCGACCGAAAGCTCCTTGTATTGTTCGAGTCCGATATCACCGAATGTGGTTCCGTTTTTGTAAAGCGCGTATGCGAGATCGATAAGCTTAAGTGCCATCACCGCGCCAACGCCCTCTCCAAGTGCCATATTGCCATTTATAAGCGGCTTCAGATCAAGTGCTTCAAGCGCAGGCATGATCCCGGCTTCTCTTCCGCTGTGAGATGCTATCACATATGCGGAGCATCCCGGTGCAAGCGCTTCTGCTATGAGCGCTGCGGATGCTGTTATTACCCCGTCTATGATAACAGGGATGCCGCACTCCGCGCCTCCTATTATAAGCCCGGCGATACCTGCTATATCAAAGCCGCCTACATGGGAAAGGACTTTAAGGGCATGGCAATTCCGGTCAAGTCCATATTTTAAGATCGCATCCTTTATCAGCTTCTTCTTTTTCCTAAGTCCTGCATCGTCAAGTCCTGCTCCTCTTCCGACATAAGTCTCGATATTTAAAGCAAGCATGCTGATAATGCAGGCGGCTGCAGTCGTCGTATTTCCTATCCCCATCTCGCCGACCAGTATAAGTCCATAGCCCTCGGCCTTATACTTATGCGCCAGTTCTCTTCCGACATTAATTGCCGAAATCGTCTCTTCCTCTGTCATCGCCGGCGCAATTGCAAAATCCCTCGTACCTTTTCTTATCTTACGATCAAGGATAAGCTCTCTTCCCTCATCATCCCGGTATTTGATATCCGCATTTATGCCAATATCCACGGGCTGCACCTTGCAGCCTGCCTCAGCTGCCAGTACGCAGGCACTGCTTTTCTTAAGGCCCATAAGCTCCGCCATCTGAGCTGTCACCGCCTGCGGTGACTGGGTCACGCCCTCATCAACTATGCCATTATCACTGCACATGATGACGAGCACCCGCTTGCTTATATCGGGCAATGCTGACCCATGTATGGCAGCGATCTGCGAGACGACCTCTTCAAAATCGCCAAGGCCTTTAAGCGGCTTTGCAATGCTGTTCCATTTTAATTTTGACTTTGCGCGTATTTCCTCATCCATTTCGCGCAATTTATATTCTTTCATTCTCTCTACACTTTATGTCGAATCCGGCTGCTCCGGGTTCTGCTGTGTTTTTACTGCACCTTCGCTTCCTTAAGCATACCATAAACAGCATCCATATCCATATATTCACGGATCACAGCAGCCAGCCTGTCATACTCGCGTTCGCGAAGACTCCGGTAATCCAGCACTGCGTCCGCGGTGTAAGCATTTGCAGAAATGCCCTTATGCACGGCGAGCGAGCGCACGATGCCCTCAAGTATCTTAGCTTTATCAAAAAAGCCATGCACATAGGTGCCGTAGACGCTGCCTTTTGCAAAGCCTGTTCCGCCCGGGGTAAATACGCTTACATGTTCCGTCTGCTTTTTGTCTGTGTCACACAGCACAGTCACACCCATGTGGATCTCATAGCCTTCAAATGACGTGCCCGTGAGCTCTTTAAATATCCCGTCCGCATGCTCCACTTTTCCGCTTATCTGCGTCATGGTCTTTTCCGCCGCCAGCACAGTCTTTACGGGAAGCAGCCCCAGGCCTTTTATGGAAGCTCCGGCATAGCCCTCAACACCATCGGGATCGGTGATCTTATCACCAAGCATCTGGTATCCGCCGCAGATGCCGATAACAGGACAGCCCTCTGATGCAGCCTTAAGCACCGCTGCCTCAAGTCCGTTTTGGCGCATCCATTTAAGATCGCCTATCGTATTTTTGCTGCCCGGGATAATGATAAGGTCAGGACTCCCGAGCTCATGAACTGAGCTTACATACTTTAGATCCACTAAGCTATACTGCTCAAACGGATCAAAATCTGTAAAGTTCGATATCCTCGGCAGCTTTATCACTGCGATATCAATTGCAGAAAGCAGCTGCTTAGACGGTTGCTTTTTCTCAAGTCGTTCCGACAGGCTGTCCTCGTCTTCAAGTATCAGCCTCGTATATGGAATCACTCCGACCGTCGGTATCCCGCCCTTTTCGGTAAGCATATCAATGCCGGGATCAAGTATGGTCTTGTCCCCGCGGAACTTATTTATCACAAGCCCCTTCACGCGATCTCTTTCGCAGGGCTCAAGCAGCATGAGCGTGCCCAGCAGCTGCGCGAATACGCCGCCCCGGTCTATGTCGCCTACCAGCAGCACCGGCGCGTCGACCAGCTCGGCCAGGCCCATATTTACAATGTCATTTTCCTTTAGATTTATCTCTGCAGGGCTTCCCGCGCCCTCGATAACTATTATGTCATATTCATCCGAAAGAGCCTTAAAGGCACGCATTATATCAGGAATCAGCTCCTTCTTATGGGCAAAGTATTCCCTTGCCTGCATATTTCCCCTGACCTCGCCGTTTACTATTACCTGTGAGCCCACATTGCTGGTTGGCTTAAGAAGGATCGGGTTCATGAGCACACTTGGTTCAATGCCGGCTGCCTCAGCCTGCATGACCTGTGCTCTTCCCATTTCAAGCCCTTCGCTCGTGATATAGGAATTCAGCGCCATATTCTGTGATTTAAAGGGTGCCGCGCGGTATCCGTCCTGCTTAAAGACTCTCAGGAGGCCCGCTGTAATGAGGCTTTTGCCGGCCCCGGACATGGTACCCTGCACCATTATTACTTTTGTCATTTGCTTCCTCACACCCCCCTGACACCTTTATGTCGAAGAGTTTCCTCAGATAGTCTTCGGTGAATATTTCCTCATAGCTGCCGATTTTTGCGGGTTCACCTTTTTTGATGCATATTATTTCATCCGCGAGGTGTTTTACAAGCTCAAGCTCGTGAACGCTCATGATGACGCAGGTGCCGCGCTCCCTTGCAAGGCGCTTAAGCAGAGCAATGAGCTCGAGTTTATAATTAATATCAAGATAAGCCGTCGGCTCGTCAAGCACAAGTATGGCGGCATCCTGGGCAATTGCCCTTGCGAGCATGGCCCTGGTCTTTTGCCCATCGCTTAAGGTAAGAAACTCTGTGTCTGCAAGCTCTAAGGTATCCGTAAGCTCCATGGCATCACGGACCTTGCTTTTATCTGCTTCGCTTAAGCTCCCAAATCTCCCTGTAAACGGAAGTCTTCCGCTTTCCACGATCTCCTTTACAGTCATAAGCTCTGTTTCAGGCCGCATGGTCATGACGACCGAAATAAGCCGCGCACGCTCAACGCTGCCATACCCATGATCAGTGTCAAGCAGCACCCTGCCGCTGACCACGGGCAGATGCCCTATAAGCGTCTTAAGAAGTGTCGATTTTCCGCCTCCGTTAGGTCCGATCACCGCATATATCTTTCCGGGAAACAGATCGAATGAAATACCACTCACAAGCGCTGCTCCTTTATAACCTATCGACAGCTCCTCAGTTCGGAGAACAGGACCTGAAGCCGGTTCTTTTCTGCCGGGCTGTTCGGGACTCATTTCTGAATTTATTTTGCTTTGAAGTTCTTTATTTTCAGACATCTCTTCGTCCTTTTCCAAGCATCAGAAGTATAACGACCGGCGCCCCAATGCACGCTGTGATAGAGCTTATACTAAGCTCCTGAGGAGCCAGAAGCGTCCTTGCGGCAAGATCGCACAGCGCGGTAAAGACTGCCCCTCCAAGAAAGCAGGCAGGCAGCATCACTGCAGGTCTGTTGGTCTTAAAGCTCCGTCTTATAAGATGCGGAGCGGCTACTCCCACAAAGGATATGGGCCCTGCGAGCGCCGTCACCGAAGCAGAAAGAAGGCTTGAGAGGAGGATAAGCAGGATCCTGAACCGCCTTATATTTACGCCTGCGTTTTCCGCATAGATCTCTCCAAGCTGGTATGTTCTCATCGACTTTGAAAGCAGCATGGCAGCCGCCATCGACGGCACTATGATAAGCAGCGCAAGCTTAACATTCTCCCAGCTGCTGCCCGCAAAGCTTCCCTGTGACCAGTAATGCAGATTGACTATATACGAATCTTTCGATAAAAGTAAGATAAATTCGGTTACAGCTGAACAAACATAGCCTATCATCACTCCGCAGACTACAAGCACCGACATGCTTTTGACTCTCTCGGATACTGCAAGGACTATCAGCATTGACATT
>JAUNNP010000193.1 GCA_030531385.1 Eubacteriales bacterium | reverse complement strand
ATTATTATTGACGCTTTTATTTCAGCACCTTCTTAAGTGTGTCAAACAATACCGGAATATCTATAGGCTTAGCCAGATGTCCGTTCATTCCCGCTTCAAATGCCAGCTGCTTATCCTCTTCAAAGGCATTTGCGGTCATGGCAAGGATAGTGATATCCGCAAGCTCCTTATTCTCAAACTTCCTGATAGTCCTTGCGGCCTCATGGCCGTCCATGACAGGCATCTGAATATCCATAAGCACGAGATCAAAGTAACCGGGTTCAGATGCGGCCAGCAAATCACAGCCAAGCTTGCCGTTTTCCGCTGCCTCGACCTTAAAGCCGACCTCCTGAAGGATCTCAGTGGCTATCTCGCGGTTAAGCTCATTATCCTCAACGAGCAGTATCCTCTTTCCTGTGAAGTCTAGCTCTTCGGAAGCCGTCTCCGCGCCCGCCGCCTCGTCTTCTGGCTCAGGCTTTTCTGCCAGCTTGAAGCTGAAGGTCACAACGAACTCGGACCCCTCATTCTCCTTACTTGCAACAGTGATCTTGCCGTCCATCATGTCAATGATATTCTTCGTGATGGCCATGCCGAGGCCGGTTCCCTGAATGCCGCTCACCGTCGAGGTCTGCGCTCTTGTAAACGGATCGAAGATGGTCTTTACAAACTCCTCGCTCATTCCGATACCGTTATCCTTGATACTGAACTCATAGCTTGCCCTGCCGTCCGCCGCGGGTCCGAGCTGCACCGCCTTAAGCGAGACCTTGCCGCCTTCAGGCGTATATTTGAGGGCGTTTGACAGGATATTTATAAGCACCTGATTAAGTCTCAGCCTGTCGCAGACGATATACTCATCGCTGATACCCGAGATATCCATTGTGAAGTCCATCTTCTTGGCCTTTACATCAGCCTCGGTAATATTCTTAAGATTTTTAAGGATCTCAATGAGATTCTCATTATCTTCATTTATGGTGACCTTACCGGACTCGATACGGCTCATATCAAGCACGTCATTTATAAGAGCAAGCAGGTGCTCTGAGGAGCCGGAGATCTTCCCCAGATAATCCTTTACTTTATCCGGCTCGTCGACACTCTTTTTGGCGAGCCTCGTAAAACCGATGATAGCATTCATAGGAGTACGGATGTCGTGGGACATGTTGTTGAGGAAGGTAGTCTTCGAGCGGTTCGCCTGCTGTGCAAGTATAAGTGCTTCCGAAAGCTCCGCCTTGTGCACTTCGTCCGCCCTGGCCTTCTCCTGCTGTACCCTGACACGGTAGCTGAGTATTACTCCGAATGCCACAGCCGCCACCATTACGGCCGCTATCGCAAGGAATATAGTTGTGATACGGTTTGAAAGTGTGCTGAAAACGCTTATCGGGCAGACCGAGATCATCTTCCAGGATGTGTTCTCGATATTGTTGACCGCCATTACATAGTCACCGGCAGGATATCCGTAGCCCTCGTCCATGTAAAGTGTCATGGTCTCTGTTTCGATAGCATCAAAGCTGTTTCTGAACTCCTCCACCGAATCGTAGCTGCTGATCCTTGCATTTCTTTCCACAAGCTGATCAAAAAAGTTCTGGCGCTTCTGGAGCGATACCTCACTGAGGGCCACAACGTAAAAGCCGTCGTCAGCATTTACAATATTCGTGTAGCCCGCTCCGCCGTAGCTGTCGATCTTAAGCTCGTTCTGGAAGGTACGAAGGTCCATCTCACCCCAGGCATACTGAAAGGTGTGGCCCTCTACGGTAAACTCCCTGATCTTGACGATAACCGTGATATTCTGTCTGCGGCTCTCCGCCGTGATTCCGTTTAACCAGGTATCAAATCTGATGATCGTGCGGTCGGCCGTCATATTGGCTATCTGGCTTAAATATTCCTCGTTATGAGTTATGGTCGCATCGCTTCCGTAGGCCATTCCGTCCGAATCAATGAGATAAAGCCTCGACAGTCCGACTATGGAAGCACCCCTGTTTAAGGCCGGCATCAGCTCCGCCACAGTCTTATATTTTTCTGATCTTGCCGCATGCGCCCAGCCGTACAGGCTTTCCTGCTTATTTTCAATAGATGTCAGAACAGAGTGCTTGTCATGCTCGGCGAGCTCCTGAATATTTTCAACATTCGATGCAACAACTATGTTATTGATGACTCTGTAGACCCCAAGGCAGCCTGCGCCCATAATAATAATAATAATAACAATAACGATCGCCGAGGATACTCTTCTGTTATTATTCTTTTCCTGCTTCATCTCTGCTCCTGCTTT